>NC_006138.1:1102500-1457500 GCF_000025945.1 Desulfotalea psychrophila LSv54
CCAGCAAGGTATAGTTATTTACTAACGAAGCCTAGTCTGGTTGCAGTGAAATGGGGGGAGCGACTGTTTACTAAAAACACAGGACTCTGCGAAGTCGAAAGACGAAGTATAGGGTCTGACGCCTGCCCGGTGCCGGAAGGTTAAGGGGACTTGTTAGCGTAAGCGAAGCAATGAACCGAAGCCCCGGTAAACGGCGGCCGTAACTATAACGGTCCTAAGGTAGCGAAATTCCTTGTCGGGTAAGTTCCGACCTGCACGAATGGCGTAACGATTTCCCCACTGTCTCAACCAGAGACTCAGCGAAACTGTAGTACCGGTGAAGATGCCGGTTACCCGCAACAAGACAGAAAGACCCCGTGAACCTTTACTATAGCTTGGCATTGGTTTTAGAGGTAACATGTGTAGGATAGGTGGGAGGCTTTGAAGCATGCACGCTAGTGTGTGTGGAGCTAACCTTGAAATACCACCCTTGTTATCTTTGAAATCTAACCGCGATCCGTTACCCGGATCCGGGACATTGTCTGGTGGGTAGTTTGACTGGGGCGGTCGCCTCCTAAAGAGTAACGGAGGCGCGCGATGGTTCCCTCAGGCTGATTGGAAACCAGCCGTAGAGTGTAAAGGCATAAGGGAGCTTGACTGCGAGACAGACATGTCGAGCAGGTACGAAAGTAGGTCTTAGTGATCCGGCGATTCCGCATGGAAGGGTCGTCGCTCAACGGATAAAAGGTACTCCGGGGATAACAGGCTTATCTCCCCCAAGAGTCCATATCGACGGGGAGGTTTGGCACCTCGATGTCGGCTCATCACATCCTGGGGCTGAAGCAGGTCCCAAGGGTTTGGCTGTTCGCCAATTAAAGTGGTACGCGAGCTGGGTTTAAAACGTCGTGAGACAGTTTGGTCCTTATCTGTTGCGGGCGCAGGAAATTTGAGGAGATCTTCCCCTAGTACGAGAGGACCGGGGTGGACGAACCTATGGTGTACCAGTTGTTCCGCCAGGAGCATCGCTGGGTAGCTAAGTTCGGAAGGGATAACCGCTGAAAGCATCTAAGCGGGAAGCCTACTCCAAGATTAGATTTCCCATGATTTAAAATCATCTGAAGGCTCGTTGTAGACCACAACGTTGATAGGTCGGGTGTGGAAGAGTGGTAACACTTGGAGCTAACCGATACTAATAAGCCGTGCGGCTTATCCATATCCTTGATTATGCTATTAAGAAACTAACTGAATACTCTATATTTAATTAAGAACGCCGAATTTTTTCGGTGGCCATAGCGAAGAGGCTCCACCCGTTCCCATTCCGAACACGGAAGTTAAGCTCTTCAGCGCCGATGGTACTGCATGGGAGACTGTGTGGGAGAGTAGGTCGCCGCCGAATTTTTTATATATAAGCCCCAAGTTGATTAATTTCAGCTTGGGGTTTTCTGTGTTTATAGGTATGAGAAAAAATAGAAAGCAGAGTTATAGCAGTGGAGCATTAGCGGAGTGGCGAGTTTGAGCTATCAGTAACAACATAAACCTAAAGGAGAGAATCTACCCGTTCCCATTCCGAACACGAATGACGGAGTCTCCCTTCGGTCGCTTACCTACGCTCTTCAGCGCCGATGGTACTGCATGGGAGACTGTGTGGGAGAGTAGGTCGCCGCCGAATTTTTTATATAAAAAGCCCCAAGTTGATTAATTTCGACTTGGGGTTTTCTGTGTTTATGGGTATGAGAAAAATAGAAACTGGAGCTGTAAGCCAAAAGCTGTCAGTAACAGTAAAAAATGCTTACCATAGAGAAAAGCATTAAAAATATTCACCATAACTTGTCTTGTTGGCAGGGGTAAGATCATCCGTTCCCATTCCGAACACGAATGACGGAGTCTCCCTACGGTCGCTTACCTACTCTTCAGCGCCGATGGTACTGCATGGGAGAGTAGGTCGCCGCCGAATTTTTTATATATAAAGCCCAAACTATTAATTTAGTTTGGGCTTTTTTTTGTTTAAAATATGTAAAGACTACATGCGAGTAAAGATAGAATAATTCCAGTTTGATTTATTCAAAAAACGATTAAAATCAAGGCATTAAAGAGGCATGTCCGTTCCCATTCCGAACACGATGCGAAACAGGAGTCTACGCTTACCTGGAGTCTCGTTGCACTCGCTTACCTTAACGCCGATGGTACTGCATGGGGGGTGTCGAAGAGTAGGTCGCCGCCGAATTTTATATATAAAAGCCCCAAGTTGATTAATTTCGACTTGGGGCTTTCTGTGTTTATGGGTATGAGAAAAAGCAGAAACTGGAGCTGTAAGCCAAAAGCTGTCAGCTATCAGTAAGAGCAAAAAACATTTACTACAAAAAGCACAAAGAAAGAGCGGCCTAAACTTAAAGTCGAGAGACTTGGCTCGTTCCCATTCCGAATACGATGCGAAACTGGAGTCTACGCTTACCCGGAGTCTCCCTCCTCGGGAAGAGACTTTCCCGCAAAATAAATTCCCACAAACTTACCAAGCTTTCCATTTTTTCCTAACATCAAAAAAGTATTTACCACAGAGATCACAGAGGGAAAATCAGCAGTGAAGCGGAACAGAGTGGTGGACACAAGGTGTTAGGCTAACCCTTGGCAAAATATTTTTTTTGACGTTTCAACACTCAGAACAAATTTTTATCATTTCCCGTGGTGACCCGGAATCCTACCTTCGCTAAGCGCTATCTATCTATAATTGCGACAAATGATGATGGGTCTAAGTCACCTCCACTTCTCGGAGGGGGAGGAGGGAGGGGGCGTTACAGACTACAAAATATCTACAAATCAGAAATTTATAGCGACCTACAGAGAACGATATTGAGCACAGCTGCTCCGTTTAGACTCACATCTTATAACATGCCCTCATTTGATTTTGACGCTCCAATACTCCTGAAGAAAATTTTTACCCATTCCCCATGGTGATTTTTAATAAATTTTTTGCAATGGAGCAAAAGCCATTTCACAACTCCCCCAGAATTCTCCCCTTAAACCTAGCAAGCTTTCCCTTTTTTCCTTTCTTTCCCCAATAAACACTCCCCGCCCAATCTCCCCTAAATAAGCACAGCCTCCATCTCCCCCTCGTCAAGGTGGAGAGGCGTTCTAAGCATCTGCCAAAGCTCTAGCACATTCTCTTTCCTAAAAAGAAAATAATTTGAAGCTACTGTAGGATGGGTAGCAGTGAAGCGTAGTGTGCCCATCATAGCTTGCCCTTCACAAAATATTTTCGTTTGTGTCAGGTTTTTCCTAACAGCTGTGGTGAAGGCTATAGATGCCCGGTTCGTATAACGAACAGGCTCGCACCTTCAAGCCTTGCTTTTACTCTTCTTGTTTTTCTTGTGCCCTACTTCAACTTTACCCTTCATCCCTGCCTGTTTCTCCTCTGCAGCATGATATTTGTTGCGAATGTCTTCCAGATCCACATGGGAAGGCGGCAGTTTTAAGCCCATTTCGTCCATGGTATCCACGATAATTTCTGAGATTGCGAGATTCCGAAACCACTTGTGATTAGCTGGAATTACGTACCACGGAGCATGCGGGGTACTTGTCCGTTTCAATGTCTCTTCATAGGCTTTGGTGTATTTGGGCCATAACTCGCGTTCGGAATAATCGGCATCGCTGATTTTCCAGTTTCGGGCTGGATCATCCAAACGCTGTTTAAACCGTGATAATTGTTCTTCTGGGCTGATATGCAAAAAGAACTTGAGAATTCGTGTACCGTTGTTTGTAAGCATCGTTTCGAAATCGTTGATTAAGTCGTAGCGCTTTGACCAAACCGCCTTTTCTACCAACTTGTGTACGCGCACGACCAACACATCTTCGTAGTGCGAGCGGTTGAATACAACTATCTCGCCCTTAGCCGGTGTATGCTGGTGGGCTCGCCAGAGAAAATCGTGGGCAGCTTCGTCTTTGCTGGGTTGTTTGAAGCCGACTACCGATGTCCCCTGCGGGTTAACACCGCTGAATAAATGTCGCACCACGCCGTCTTTGCCAGCGGCATCTCGTGTCTGCAAGATTACCAGTAGAGACTGATTGCCATCTGCGTAAAGCAGATATTGCATTTTGGCCATCCGGGCAACGTGTTCCTCTATCTCAGGCATTGCCTGTTGGTGTGAATCGTGCTTACCGATGTAAGAGGGATCAATTTTGTCCAGATGGACCTTTTTATCTGGTTCGACGATGAATTTTTTGCGATAATGCATGTTTGCCCTTCCTTATTTGCTTGAGCGAGTTTGTTTGGGTTGCCAATATTTTTTTAATCATGCGCTTGCAGTGGCTGATTCACCATTTTCAAACTCTTTAAATGACGTGTCGTACGATAAGCCATAAGGTGCTCGGTAATTAGTCTGACTGCGCCTAGCAGGAACATCCAGACCAGATTGTAGGCCCAAGTCCAGCCGATCATGGTCCATGAAATGGGGTCGACCAGCCAACCCAGAGCGCACATTAGGATTGCCAGGATTTGGGTACAGAGGATCGCCAGGAACAGAGGCGCGGCTGGGAGGGGGCGCAGAAAAAACCAGCGTTCCGTGCGAGTAACGAACAGCAGCAGATGACCGCCGGCAACCAGTTGCAGAAACATCAGTGTCTGTAGCTGGGCATGTGTTGTCAAACCAAAAAAAGCTTGCTCAGTTGGGCTTGATAATACTTCCATGCCGATTAAGAGAAAACCAAAGGACTGGGCAATAGAAAACAGGCCAAGTACTGCTGAGACGCCTAACAACTGTGGCATTTTCCAACGAATCGGCTTTTCACTGACCGGTGTGTTGTCGTAGGCGATAGCCATGATCGGCACATCATCGAGCAGCGACATGGCGACAATCATAATGGGTGTCAGTGGTGTAAAGCCGAGAAAAATAATGGAGAGCACGACCAGGAACATGATGTCCATGGTTAAAGCTACCCGGTAAATGGTGTAGCTGGTAATGCGGCCAAAAATACGCCGTGCTTCGTCGATCGCGCTGTTGATGACCGATAAACCGGGGGCGGTGAGAATCAATGCCGCAGCGCTGCGTGCCGCATCAGTGGCGCCGGAAACAGCGGTGCCGCAATCGGCTTGTTTGAGTGCTGGTGCGTCGTTAACGCCGTCGCCGGTCATAGCCACCAGATGGCCGCGCGATTGTAGGGCCTTGACGATAGCGTATTTATGCTCAGGAAATACACGCGCGAAGCCGTCCGCCTGCTCAATTAAGTCTACGATTTCCGGTGGTACATTGTTGGGATCCATCTCCTTAGGAAAGGCATCCGCCGCCGGAATAATATTTATACCAATGCCAAGTTGGCGAGCCGTTTCGATAGCGATAGCGGTGTCGTCGCCAGTGATCATTTTCACCAACACCCCTTTTTCGCGAGCGTTATCAATGGTCAATTTCGAATCATCACGCGGTGGATCAAACATCGGTAGTATGCCCAGGAAAGACCAGGTCACCCCGTTATCTTCAGAACGGGCAACGCCTAGCGCCCGCGAACCCTTGGCCGCCAGTGCGGCAACTGCATCTTTGACTTTCTGCGCAATCTCTGTGGAGGGTTTGGCAATATCAATAATCGCCTGTGGCGCGCCTTTAGTGACTACGAAGGCCTTGCCTGTTGAATCGATTACGCTTGCCGAGGTGCGCTTTGTTACTGGATCAAAAGGTACGAATTTTAGTTTTTTCCAGTTATTGAGAACATTTTGATCCTTGAGTGCCTGGATAACAGCGGTATCAATGGCATCTTTATCTTCGATGTTCGAGGCGAGCGCTGCGGCCAAAAGACAGTCTTGCGCGTGCGTGCCCTCTATAAGGATGGGGTCTGCCAACGAGAGCTGATTCTTGGTTAAGGTTCCGGTTTTGTCGGAGCAGAGAATATTGACCCCTGCCATCTCCTCAATCGCTGAGAGCTTGGAAACAATCGCCTTTTCCTTCGATAGTTGTAGCGCTCCCAGGGCCATGGTCATCGAAAACACCGTCGGCATTGCCACGGGGATTGAGGCAACCAATAAGACCAGCACGAACTGCAGAATGCTGAGGGCATCATTCATATCCCAGGTATCTGCGACGACAAAATTATGATAAACCTGAACGGCGACCATGATCAGCGCAAGTGCGACGGCGACGATAATGAGAAAGTTACCAATCTGGAACATGGCTTTTTGAGCGTGACTGACCGACCCCGCGCCGGCAACCAGTTTAGCGGTCCGACCAAATAAAGTATTGGAGCCCGTGTTAATGACTACGCAAACCATCTCGCCCTGCTTAACTACACTGCCTGAATAACCCTCGTCGCCAACCTTCTTGGTTACTGGTAGCGATTCACCGGTTAGCCCCGACTGATCTATGGACGCGTAGTCGCCGCCGACCATCCGCACATCGGCGGGAACAACCATACCCAAGCGAATCTTGACGATGTCGCCGGGAACTAGATTTGCCGCCGCCACTGTTTGCCATTTGCCATCGCGCATGGCGGTGGCTTCCGGCGCCAGTCCCTTTTTAAGTTCTGCCAAGGCATTCGAGGACTTGCGATCCTGCCACATCTCAAGTCCGACGTTAAACAACAGCAGGACGCTGATGATGGCGAAGTCGGCCCAGTGACCGATCAGGGCTGAAATGAGCGCTGCGGCCTCAATCATGTAGGCAATAGGCCCCATGAAATGGCCCATAATTTTGGCGGACAGGCTTTCCTCTTTTTCAACCAGGGCATTCGGCCCATATTGGCTGAGTCGTTGTTGTGCTTCGGGGCTACTCAGACCTTGTTCTGCTTGAACGCCGAGTTTGGTGAGCAGCTGATCGACTGGTATTTTCTCAAGGTCAATATCAGCGTCAAGGGTGCTGGCTGGCGGTTTTTCGTTTGACATAGCATATACCCCTTACTTTGTGGGTTAACTACAGGTGAGGTTGTCCTAAGTAACTTAGTATTCAGGTTCTGGCATAAGCACTTTCAAAATTTGATCTCATTCTAAAAAAAACGTTCTACAAATAAAATTATGCGCTTCTTTGAGGCTAGGCTCAAATTATTTAATTTATAAGAGCTCTTTTTTTGGGGAGGACGTCAGCGTTAGACCTCCCCTTTTCTTCTTCCTTTCCTAAACAAACGCACCCCCACCCAGCCTCCCCTAAATAAGCACACCCCCTCCATCTCCCCCTCCTTGGGAAGAGACGTTCTAGGTATTTCCTTGCCTTTTAGGATTACCCTTTACGAAATATTCTCTTTTGATTTTGTTGTTTCAACACCACCGAACAAATTTTTATCATTTCCCATGGTGACCCAAAAACCTACCTGCGCCAAGCTCTATCTAATCATCATTACGACAAATGACGCTGGCACTAAGTTGCCTTTACTTCTCGGAGGGGGAGGAGGGAGCAGCCTTCCCCTGCAAACAAGGATCTGCTACCCTTATTTTATGATCCTCCAGCTTTTTGTAGCTGAATCCACCACTCAACGCAGAGGTAAATATGCAACTAAGGCACCGACTATCTCTTTTAGCCATTATGGTTATGGCATTTTCTCCATCGTGGGCCCAGGCAAATGCAGGTGTGCCCATGCTGGTTTTGGTTATGCCGGCATTTGCTGTAGCGCTGATCCCTGTCATTCTCATAGAGTCCCTCTATCTGGTCAGAAGACTTGCCCTCAGGCCAAAATTAGTGGCAAAAACTGTGACCATCTCCAACCTGGTCTCAACCCTGGTGGGTATTCCGCTCACCTGGGTTCTTCTAACGCTGGGGCAAATGGTAACAGGAGGTGGCTCGGCTCATGGAGTTGATACGGTTCTGGGCAAGGTGCTTGCCGTTACCTGGCAGGCACCGTGGCTGATCCCCTATGAAAGAGAGCTTAACTGGATGATTCCAGCAGCGGGCATAGTACTACTTGTGCCGTTTTTCTTTGTCTCCTGGTGGTCTGAGTATTTGGTCTCCAGAAGATTTTTAGGAAAAGTACCAGCTCAACAGCTAAAATTAGAGATTCGCAATGCAAATATCATCACCTACTCCCTGTTGGCCTGTTGGCCAATAGCTGTTCTGCTCTTCGCTCGTTAAACAGGGCTTGGTAAACAGACGCCGAATCTGTCTCAGCGCCTGAGAACTCACAGTGAGGGTGACTTTCAGTGGAAAATTATGAGGGGCAGGGGAGCGGCCCTCATTTGTCGGAGATCTCACCGACGAAGAGAGTTGGCATATCATCAATTACATAAAAACACTGTAAGCCTTCAGGCAATAGCTGCGTGGCAGGAGGCGGGCAGAGTGAGTGGATGGCCGTTTTCACTAAAGGCCATCCACCCAAACACTCCTTCGATTATACCTTAAACATGCCGACGATGGCGCTCAGCTTGGCTGACATTTCATTCAATTTCGTTGCACTGAGGTTCACCTGGCCGATGCCACTTGATATTTCGCTGGTCTCCGAATTGACTTGGGTAATTTCCTGGCTTATTTCACCTGCTACAGCTGAAGACTGATTTATGTTCTCGTTAACCTCGCTGATACCCTGAGAGACTTGGCTAATATTGGCGACGATTTCCGTTATGGCCGTTGACTGTTCCTCAACGGCAGCGGCAATGATTGTAACAATGTCATTAACCCCGTCAATAACGGCAGAGGTTTCGTCAATCTCTTTAACCGCTGTGGTGGTTGTCTTTTGTACTCCCTCAATCTGGTTTTTAATATCAAGGGTCGCCTTGGCAGTCTGATTGGCAAGCTCCTTAATTTCGTTGGCTACCACGGCAAAGCCCTTGCCCGCCTCGCCAGCCCGGGCCGCCTCAATGGTTGCATTAAGGGCCAGAAGGTTGGTCTGTTCGGAGATCTCATTGATAACCTCTGTTACCTTGCTGATGGTAATAGCCGCCTCTTCAAGCTCTGACATTTTGCTGGAAGCGCTCTTGGCCTTTTGGACAGCCTTATCTGTAACATGTGTTGCCATCTCGGTGTTTTTAGCTATCTCATTAATGGTGGAGGTCATCTCCTCCGCAGCCGCTGCAACCATCCCGGTATTGGTGGTAGATTGCTCCATGGCCGCTGCCACATTGTTGAGATTGGTGGTCATCTCCTCGGTGGCTGTTGCCACGGTATTGGCTCGGACCGCTGTATTTTCAGCACCTGAGGATATCTGCACGGCAATGGCTGAGAGATCGGTGGAGGATCCGGCAACAACATTGGCGTTTTCACTAATCTCTGTGATTATTCCCTGAAGCTTTTCAATAAAGGTATTGAACCAGATGGCAAGCTCTCCTATCTCATCTCTACTTTTTACCTCAAGACGCATGGTGAGGTCGCCCTCTCCTTCGGCAATATCCTTCAGGCCGGCAACTGCAATTTTGATGGGTTTTACGATGGTGCCAGATACCAGGAAGATTACAATAGCGGCCAACAGCACAGATATGATGCCGGTGATGATGCAACTATATGTCATTTCTCTGGATTCCTGCAGTACTCTCTCCATGGGGATTTCAACGGAAAAGGACCATGGGGTATCTGAATTGCCGATATAGGAGGGGACAAAGACCCTGTAAACATCTGTTTTCAGGGTTTCAGAGTAGGAAATCATGGTGAAAATTTCACCGTTCTCTATGGCCTGCTTGGCCTTTCTCAGGAGTTTTGTGGCTCCGATATCCTTGCCGACTCTCTCCTTATCCGGATGAGCGACATACTTGCCCGCATTGGAGATTAGACTTGCTACGCCGGTTCCATATGGCCTTATTTTTGTTACCATCTCCGTCAGCCCTTCCAGGACAATATCGATGCCAACAACACCGATGCATCGGCCCTTATAGACTATGGGTACTGTGGCGGTGGTCATCAGAGAGTGAAGATCCGGATCCTCATAGGGTTCAATGAGCACTTCTTTCCCGAGTCTTTTTGGCAGGGTGTAGAATTCGTTTGATAAAGATGCCTCATAGGCTACTGATTCTATGGTAGGGGCAGCAACGATGCTGCTTCCTTCCCGGTGAAACCATGGAGAGTAGTGCTTTGTGAAAATTGTTTTTGGATCTACCATCACCCAGATGCCTGAGAACTTGGGGCTTTTCTCTAAAATACGCCTTAGGGAATTATCAAGCAACTCCCTCTCCGGCTGTTTTTTGCCCATTAAGATAGCCTCATAGCTATGGGCCAGTATTCGTGCCGCATCCATTGCCTCTTCAATATCTTCCTTGAGCTCTCCGCTGTAGCGAAAGGCAATCTGCTCGGTTTTATCAAAGGCCTCTTTTTTGACAATCGAATTTGCCTTGTTGCTTACCAGGCCAATGGTGAGAGTAAAGGCAATTACCACCACCGATAGGATTGAGAGCAACATCTTGGATCGTAAATTCAGTTTTGAGAACATACAGCATACTCCTTTTGGATGAGAACGAGACCTCTCTTCGGCTTCCTGTTACTTTTGGGGCAGAAAAAGGGGGGACTAAACTCGGTAAAACCTACACATGTCATGCTTTGATAGAGAGCTATGGGGTTCTGAGCTTCTCGGTATCTTTTCATGAAAGTCTTAGCCTACCCATTTTATATGGACATTGGAAGAGGTAACTTATTGTAATTGCAGAACAAGCCTAACAGGTGTGTTTTTAGGAGGCGATCGAGCTGAGGCTAAGGCGTAGAGAATGGGTATTTTTTCTTTTTGAGAACAAAGGCTGGTGTAGCTGCGATTATTCGTAATATATTTCGTTCTTTGTGTGCTAATGGAGATGGTATAGTGGTCAATGGCTACGCTTTTGCCTGAAAAGTTAGCTTGTGCTAATAGGCTATGGGGGCACGATGGCCTGTCCGTGACCAGGAAAAATGGGGGGCGCACGGTATCAGGTCGCAGCGATCCCCCCACTTTCATCTATACCTTAAACATACCGACGATGGTACTGAGCTTGGCAGACATCTCATTGAGTTTTTGGGCACTGAGGTTCACCTGGCCGATGCCATTTGATATTTCCCCGGTTTCCGAATTGACCTGGCTAATTTCCCTGGTTATTTCGCCTGCCACATTTGAACACTGATTTATGTTCTCATTAACCTCTTCAATACCCTGAGAGGCCTGGCTGATATTGGTGACGATTTCATTTATGGCTGTTGACTGTTCCTCGACGGCCGCGGCAATAATTGTCACAATGTCATTAACCCCGTCAATAACGGTTGAGGTCTCGTCAATCTCTTTAACCGCTGTGGTGGTTGTTTGTTGCACCCCCTCAATTTGGGTTTTTATGTCAAGAGTCGCCTGGGCCGTTTGCTGGGCAAGCGCCTTGATCTCGTTGGCCACCACGGCGAAGCCCTTGCCTGCCTCTCCTGCCCGGGCTGCCTCAATGGTTGCGTTGAGGGCAAGAAGGTTGGTCTGCTCGGAGATCTCATTGATCACCTCTGTTACCTTGGTAATGGTAATGGCTGCCTCCTCAAGCTCTGACATTTTACTGGAAGCGCTCCTGGCCTTCTGGACGGCCTCATCGGTAATCCGGGTTGCCATTTCGGTATTTTTCGCTATCTCATCAATGGTGGCGTTCATCTCCTCTGCCGCTGCAGCAACCATCCCGGTATTGGTGGTAGACTGCTCCATGGCGGCGGCCACACTGCTGAGATTGGCGGTCATCTCCTCTGTGGCTGTTGCCACGGAATTGGTCCGGCTTGCTGTATTTTCAGCACCCAAAGATATCTGCACAGCAACGGATGACAGATCGGTGGAGGATCCGGCAACAACATTAGCATCTTCGCCAATCTGTTTGATTATTCCCTGGAGTTTTTCAACAAAGGTATTGAACCAGTGGGCAAGCTCTCCTATCTCATCCCTGTTTTTCACCTCAAGACGCATGGTAAGGTCGCCCTCTCCTTCTGCAATATCCTTCAGGCTGGCAACGGCAATTTTAATGGGTTTGACAATGGAACCAGAGACAAAGAAGATGGTTAAAGCAGTCAACAGCACCGATATGATGCCGGTAATGATGCAGGTATAGGTGATATTTCTGGATTCCTCCAGAACCTTTTCCATGGGGATTTCAACGGAAAAGGACCAGGGGCTATCTGAATTTCCGATATAGGAGGGGACAAAGATCCTGTAGGTATCTGTCTTTAGTTTTTCAGAATAGGAGGACATTGTAAAAATTTTACCGTCCCTTATGGCCTGCTTGGCCTTTTTGAGGAGTTCTGTATTTCCGATGTCCTTGCCGACTCTCTCCTTATCCGGATAGGCAACATATTTTCCTGCATTGGAGATCAGACTCGCCACCCCCGTTTCATATGGTCTGATTTTTCTTACCATTTCTGTCAGCTCGTCCAGGACAATATCGATGCCGACAACACCGATGCATCTACCATTATGGATTATGGGGACTGCGGCGCTGGTCATCAGGGTGTGAATATCCGGATCCTCATAGGGCTCAATGAGCACCTCTCTCTTGAGCCTTTTTGGCAGGGCGTAGTATTCCTCGGCTGCAGCTGCTTCATAGTCCTTTAAGTCCGTGGTAGGGTCAGCAACGATGTTACCCTCTTTTCTGTGGAACCAGGGATAATAGAACGTCTCAAAAATCGTGTTGGGTTCTACTGCTACCCAGATGCCTGTGAAGTTGTTGTTTTTTTTCAGGATATGTCTTAAGGAGCTATCAAGCAGTTCCTTTTCCGGCCGTGTTTTGCTTATCAGGATGGCCTCATAGCTATGGGCCAGGATGCGTGCCGCATCCATCGCCTCTTCAATGTCCTCCCTGATCTCTCCGCTGTAACGGAAGGCAATCTGCTCGGTTTTTGCAAAGGCCTCCTTTTTTACAATTGAATTTGCCTTATTGCTTACCAGGGTAATGGTTACGACAAAGGCAATGACAACCACCGATAGGATTGCCAGCAACATTTTGGATCGTAAATTCAGATTTGCGAACATACAGTGTACTCCTTTTAGATGAAAATGAGACCTCTCTTCGGCTCCCTGTTACTTTGGGGCAGAAAAAGGGGGGATTAAACTCGGTAAGACCTACGCATATCACACTTCGATAAAGAGCTATGGGGTTCTGAGCTGCTCAGGCCTCCTGATGAAGAACTTAGCCTACTCATTTCGTCAGGATATGAAAAGAGGTAACTTATTGAAATAAAAGAGTTAAATTGACAGGGTGGCCAGGCGGAGGGTGGTGGGCTGAGGCTAAGGCCTTGGGGATGCGTTTTTTTTTGCCTGGAGAATAAAGGTAAAGGAAAATGTCTTTTGACCGAAATATATTAATTTTTTTCATTTTAGATGAGCTTTTATAAGGCAGATTAATTTTTTTTCAGCAAAGATCAAGCTACTCTAAGAACTTGCAGGTGGGTGATCGACGATCCATGCACCGAGGAGACATTGTCTAGGCAGAGAGACCCATGGCCAGTCGTTTGCCTTTAATGCGTTGGTCCATGATCTCTGCTGCCCTCATATAATCTGCCCCGAGCAAAGAGGAGATGCTCAAGCCATCTCTTCCGTTTCCACACCTTAAACATGCAATGATGGCAGGCAGCTGGGGGCTGATATCTCATTTGCTCTCCTGGCCCTGAGGTTCGGTCTCGAATATTCCCTTCCAGATGAGAACCTGCTATCCCGTCAAGGCAAGTCGCCAGGGTATAACTCTCTACTGTTATTGGTGTTTTTTAATTATCCGGCAAGATTAATAGGATTAACCTATTTGACAGATCGGCCAGAAAATGATTTTGTCCAGTGTAGAGGATGGCCCTCGTGTCTTCTCCTCTCAATAATAAGATGAGTAAGAACAGACCACTGTCTTTTTTTAATTCAGATATTGTGGTTGCTACTCCTGCTGGGATGCAGGCCTTTGCGGAAAGCAGAAGAGCCGTATAGGGACGAGGTATATTACACGCCTGTGCACTGTCCCAAGGGGCAGAATGGCAAAATGATCATTGATAAAAACAAGGAAAAAATTATGCTTACAGTGACACCCTTCGCAATAGAAAATCTTAAGAAGTATATGACAGACAATAAAATAGAATCCGCCCTACGCATTGCCCTGATGAATGGCGGTTGCTCCGGTAATGTACTCGGTCTTGCCCTTGATAAAGAGGGAGAAAAAGACCAGATCCTTACGGAAGGGGGCATTACCTTTCTGGTGGAGGAGGGGCTTGCTCAGCAGTGCGGTGCTATCACCCTTGACTACCTTGATCAGGGCGCTCGCTCGGGTTTTGCCATCTCTTCAGAAAACCCTGTGGCGGGGGGCGGTGGATGTTCCTCTGGATCCTGCGGTTCCTGTGGACAATAGGGGGGGGGACACTAGGGACAGAACAGGGTTTGCATCCTGCTAAGGGGTGGCCTTGTTGCCAGCAAAAAAAGGGACAGTGCCGGAGAGGTGCTGTCCCTTTTTTATTAGAGAATTTGTTTGAGGAAGAGTTTGGTGCGCTCGTTTTGCGGATTGGTGAAAAAATGTTCGGGCTTACCCTCTTCCTGGATTTGGCCATCATCCATGAAGACTACCCGGTCCGCAACCTCACGGGCAAAGCCCATTTCATGGGTGACCACCACCATGGTCATGCCCTCCTTAGCAAGATCTTGCATAACATCAAGTACCTCGCCTACCATTTCAGGATCAAGGGCTGAAGTTGGTTCGTCAAAGAGAAGTACCTTGGGTGACATGGCAAGGGATCTGGCAATGGCAACACGCTGCTGTTGACCGCCGGAGAGCTGGTCAGGATAGGCAGCGGCTTTCTGGGATAGGCCAACTTTTTCCAACAGTTCCATGGAGATTTTGTCCGCCTCCGCCTTGCGGGTCTTGCGTACAGATATCTGGGCCATGGTGATATTTTCCAGCACCGTGATATGGGGAAAGAGGTTGAAGGATTGGAAAACCATTCCTACCTCGGCCCGGACGGCATTAATAGCACATTTTGGATCAAGTATATTCACTCCATCGATAACAATGCTTCCCGCATCTGCATATTCCAATCGGTTAAGACAACGGAGAAAGGTTGACTTGCCGGAGCCGGAGGGGCCAATAACAACAACAACTTCAGCCGGTTTTACAGTTAGCGAAACATCTTTTAGCGCGTGCAATGTGCCGCTTGGGGTTTCAAAGTATTTATGGATGTTTTTGGCAGTGATCATCGCAGGCTTTTCCTTTCTAGATGTTGAACGCAAAGAGACAGGGCAAAGGTTAGAACAAGATAGAGAAGGGCGCAGGTTATCCACATCTCATAGGGCATAAGAGAGCTACTGACAATTTCTCTTGTGGCCTTAGTAACCTCTCGAATGGCAATTACACCGAGTAGCGATGAATCTTTAATAAGGCTAATAAACTGTCCGGCAAGTGGTGGCATAATACGTCGAAGTGCCTGGGGCAGGATGACCTTGCGCATAGATTCCGCATAGGTCAGCCCCAGAGAGCGAGCCGCCTCCATCTGGCCGCGATGCACAGACTGAATACCGGCCCGAACGATCTCGGCGGTATAGGCACCGGTAAAGGTGGCCAGGGCAATGACCCCGAACCAAAGGGGAGGAACGCCACCAATGCCTATTTGCGTGAGGAAGGCATTAATCAGGTTGCCCACCACAAAATACCATAGAAATATCTGTACCATCAGCGGGGTGCCACGGATGAGCTCGATATAGATAATGGAGAACCACTTGAGGAGCGGATTTTCAGAAACGCGGGACAGTCCGGTTAAGATACCAAGGGTAATACCTATAATTATGGCAAAGAAAGACACCTTGAGAGTAATCCATAAACTGATCAAGAGCATTCCAGGCTGGCTGACCTTATAGCTTGCCACCAGGTCTCCCTCGTAGGCATAATCACCCTCTGTGAGGAGAATCTCAGCATCGGCAGGTGCTTGCAAGGTTTCGGTATAGGCACCATCCATAATGCTAATGGAATATCCCTCTGGCCCTTTGATTATTTTTTCAATATCACCGGCAACCTCCGCACGGACCTCTATGGTTTTATCTAACCAAAAATACTGGGGAACCTGTTTCCAGTTCCAGTTATATTCAACGTAGGAGGATGCTACATAGGTAAAACCTATGACGACAAGCATGCAGACAACAATGGCGGAGCGCCAAAACATGAAATAGCCGCGACTTTTGGGGGCATCTAGGCCAGAGTAGCGAGACATAAAAAGCTCTTCAGGTAAAATAACGTAAAATGGGAGAGTGAGGTTGATGCCTCACTCCCCCTTCTGGTACTCAATGGGCGACAAAAGTCACATACTACATGATATTAACCGTCAATGAGAGATTCCCATTTGTTGCTCAGGAGCCATTTGGAGTAAATACGCTCATAGCGACCATCGTTCTTAAATTGAAAGAGGAAATTGTTAATAAAGTTAGTTAAATCAGGGTCACCCTGCTTAAAACCAATGGCCATGGGCTCAAAGGTGAAGGGCTCTTTGAGGAGAAAAGTTTTATCACCACCCATGCGTTTTTGTAATACCTCAAGTACATGAAGGTCATAAACAAAGGCATCCGCACGACCACTGATAACTTCCTGGGCGCTATCGCTTGGCTGATCAAAAGATTTATACTGAGCCTTAGGGAGATATTTTCTTGCTGCCTCTTCACCGGTGGTACCGATGCAGGAAACAATCTTCATCTCAGGCTTGTTGAGATTACGATAGAGACGTATATCTTTTTCCTTGGACATATTGACCATGATTCCCTGGCCCATGAGTACATAGGGGTTAGAAAAGGCGATTTTAAGATTACGCTGTTGGGTAAGGGTCATACCGGAGATGATGAGGTCAAACTTGTCCGAGAGAAGCGCGGGAATGAGACCATCAAAGTCCATATTAACAAACTTGACCTTTACGCCCATGGATTTTGCAATTTCTTTACCAAGCTCAACATCAAAGCCGATAAGACGACCCTGTTTATTTGTCATCTCAAACGGAGGATAGGAGGCATTGAGACCAATGCGGAGCTCTCCATTTTTTACAATCGTGTTTAAACTGGAAGATTTACTCAAATTAATGTCTGCTGCAAAGGCACAGGTAGACATAACCATGGTGAGCACCATGGCAATACATAACTTACCAAACTTCATCGCTTCTCTCCTCGGGGAAATAATTAGAAACAAAACAACTGGTTTGTTAGTTTAAATCGAATAACGACCAGTTAGAAATGCTCATAAAAATATTGGGTGATTTAGTAATAGTTGCTTGTAAAATCAGTACTTTCCTTCGGTCAAAATCTCTTTAATGACCATGGGGCGCCTGCACTTATCACACATTGGGATCTCTTCTTCCGGTACTGCTATAATTTTAGTTATGCGACAAATGGGACAAACAACCTCGATAAACTCACGTTTATACCGTGCTTTAAAGAATTTTCCAGACATATAGATCCTCCTGCAATTCTATGCTCTAAGGCAAAATTGTGTAATATACAAAAAAGTAATATCAATGGCAAGAACAAGACCTTCTTGAAAGATATATTATATCGCCATAAAAGATAAGATTTTTCCAAGAGAGCATCGGCCTTTTCCTTAAAAGGCATATTTGATCTAATACCGAGCTAAAAAAATTTGTTATCCTAAAGATATTTCGTATCCTTGTAAGGAGTACTCTCAAATGGAGTACCTGTCTTATCAAACTTTTTCCCATACTATAGGAGGATATCATGCTCGCAACGGATAACATTGCCTCAGCATTCCAGGCAATTTGTGAAGAGGTAGAAAAACTCAAAAAGAAAGAACACTCTAAAAAGGTGCTCAAGCGTCTCAAGACAATAATATTGATAGCAAAGCACCAGAGTGATATCCGTGGTCTAGCAAAGGAAAGTTGCTGCCATACTGAAAAAAAGCATAGCTGTAAGAAAGAGTAGGTAAAAAAGTAGAGAGGGTGGCTAGCCATCCTCTCTATGAGAGCGGGTAGGACGGTTTTGCTTAACCTCGTCAGATTTAAGACTCTAATTCTAAAACTCTCTTATCAAGTGCACTAACAAGAGAATCAAAGAGCATGTCTGTTGAAAGAATTTCATCATGGACAAAAGCCCCGAGCTCAAGCACACCATTGAGATCATCACGGCGGAAGTCTTGGCTATGATCCTGGGTATATTTTATGCTCAGTTCTGCTAAACGTTGACCTATTAAGCGAGTTTCTATCTGCTGCTTAAGATCCTTCAAATGTGCTATCAAATCTTCTTTGGCCAAATTTTTTACTAAAGTTGTCTTGTTCATTTATCAACCTTTTATTTTGCGGATCAATTTCTAATTCTACAGGTAATATATTACCCACGATGCCTTACTCTAATCTGCACATCGAGTGGCTGTGTTGAGCAGAAGAGCTGACAGGAGGGTAGATAAAAATATTCACATCAAACGGACAATACATAAAATAATGAATATTTACATGTTTTTATATAGGTCAGGGTGATGAGGAATTGCGGTTGCTGCCAGTCCCTTTACCTAGGATTAGAGAGAAAAGAGCTCTTGGAGTGAACTCCTGTCTACCTGGTTGCTGATTGCTATTTTGAGGAGCAACAGGGCCTTGGTGCCATTAAGGGCTCCGGCAGAGATACAGCCCATATCAATGAGTTCGGCGCCACCACCCGGGTAGTCATAGATGGGGGCAACCCCACCTCGAATGCAGCGGCTTGCCAGGACAACGGGAATGCCGGCCTGCAGTATATGCCGCACTGCCCCCACGGCAGTTGGAGGAATATTGCCTGCGCCAAAGCCTTCGATGACAAGGCCTTCTATCCCTTGGTTTAGTAGGTTGATGAGTAGTGATCCGGGCATACCGGGATAGGCGGTGACCAGGACAACATTGGCTGAAATCCCTTCTACTTTTTTGCCGATCTTATTGGCTCTTTTGCTGATATTTTGGTTGAGAATCAGGGTGCCTGCGGCAATCCTGCCCACAGCACCCCTGCTTTGGCTGACAAAGGGGTCCACGGAGAGGGAGTCCTGTTTTATGGCATCTTGGGCTGAAAATAACCAGTCAGCCATTTGTACCAGGACATCACCGCCTGGTGGCAGGCTAGTGCAGGCAATGAGGCCATTTTGCAGGTTGCGGATTCCATCGTAGCCAGCCTCGCCGAGGTGTCGCATTGATCCTGTTGTTATAACAGGTTTGCTGGTGGTCAGGGAGACATTGAGGACAAAGGAGGTTTCGGCAAGCAGGTCTGTGCCATGAAGGACGACAGCACCGGAGTAGTCATTCTTTTCGAGGAGTTGGTCGATGTCGTGGGCAAGTTGGAGCATATGTTCAGGAGTCATATGTGGGCTGGGAATATCAGCCCAGAAAATGGCCTCTACTTCAATATCGTCCCGAGGGGCAAGGCTTGCCAGGATCTGTTCAAAATTATTATCAGGAGAGACACCAAGTCCACTATCGCTTGGGCTCATGCCAATGGTTCCGCCGGTAATGAACACTGCAATTTTGTTGTTTTTCATGGGATCTTCCTGGGCAGGGTGGCTTGAAAAGTGGAAACTTCGACAAGGAGTAGGTTCCGACTCCGAGGCTGGCCTTATCACTGAGGATGATATTGGCTCTCCCCTTACAGTCAAGCGAAGATATTTGCAGAAAAGGACCCTTCTGCAAGGTTTCTTGGAGGCGTACCACTGTCCGGTGGTACGCCTCTAGGCTATTGCGGTCTAGTCATCACTTCGGATAAGGTCCAACAGATCGTCGGAACTCATCTTGGCACTAATGTCGGTACCTTCGAGCAGGCTTCCGGCCAGGTCTCGTTTCTCCTGGTGAAGTTTAACAATCTTTTCTTCAATAGAGTTTTTGGAAACCAGACGATAAACGGTCACCGGACGTGTTTGCCCAATACGGTGGGCACGATCGGATGCCTGATCTTCGATGGCAGGGTTCCACCATGGATCCATATGTAGGACGTAGTCGGCTGCGGTAAGGTTCAAGCCCAGTCCACCGGCCTTGAGACTGATCAGAAAGAGATCACCCTTTCCTGCCTGGAAGTCATTAACGCCTTTTTCTCGCATCTTGCTACTGGTACTACCATCAAGATATTGGTAGGAGATACCCCGTTCATCCAGATATTCGCGGATGATGTGTAGATGGCCAATAAACTGGCTGAAGACAAGGGCCTTATGGTTGCCACCGAGAAGCTCCTCAACGACGTCACCAAAGACCTTCATTTTGGAACTGGAGATCGAGGTGTTTTTGTCAATAAGACGAGGGTTGCAACAGGCCTGACGGAGCTTCATGATCTCTGTCAGAATCTGCAGATGTCTTCCCTTACGATCTTTATTTCCCTCAAGTATATCAAGAGCATTCTGGCGAAGAGCTTCGTAAAAATGTCTCTCCTCTTCACTCATCTGTACTTCTAAGGTGATCTCTGTACGCGGTGGCAGTTCGTCCAGTACCTCGGATTTGATGCGACGGAGGATGAAGGGACGAATAAGCTTTTTCAGTTTCGTTCGTGCTTCACGGTCCTGATATCTCTCTATGGGAATAGCAAAATTCTCGTTAAAACTTTGTAGGGTGCCCAGAAGGCCTGGGTTAACAAAGTGAAGCAGGTTCCACAGTTCGCCCAGATGATTTTCAATGGGTGTACCGGTGGTGATGAGTTTGAATTTGGCCTTTAATCCCATCGCCGCTTTAGATCTCTTAGTGGCAGCATTCTTGATTGCCTGAGCCTCATCGAGGACAACCGTCTGCCAGTCTACCCCGGAGAGGAGTTCTGATTCCTGCTGGAGAAGGGTATAGGTGGTGATAAGGAGATCATGGCTGCCGAGATCTTCAATGGTTTTTTTGCGATCACCATGGGCAAGCACCTTAAGCTTAAGGGTAGGGGTGAATTTTTTTACCTCTGCCCTCCAGTTATTGGCAACCGATGTCGGAGCCACAACAAGTGTGGGGCCGTTCTCAGAAAGTGTTAAGATAAGAGCAAGTGATTGCAGGGTCTTACCAAGTCCCATATCATCAGCAAGACAACCGCCAACACCCCAGTGGGCAAGGCGGCCAAGCCAGCTAAAACCCTCTAGCTGATAATCTCTAAGTTCTGCCTGAAGGGTTGTTGGTAGCACTGGCTGATAGTTCTGAACATCTTTTATGTCGGTGAGCTGTTTTTTCCAACCCTGATCCGCAAAAGTATTGGCATGTTCAGCCAGTTTTTCAAGGGGAAGTGCCGCAAGGGGGTGGATAAGGATCTCATTGCCATCACCTTCAATATCATCGCCAAAAACGGACATTTCCTCGAGACGTTTTTTAAACTCCTGGGTAAGAGCGATAAATTGACCATTACCAATTTCGACAAATCTACTGGAGCCTTTTTTCAGCTTTACCAGGAGATCCTTGAGCTCTATGACGTGATCCTGGTCGATGACAATCTCTCCACTCATGGCAAACCAATTTTGCCGGTTGGTACGAATTTTGAGATTTAAATTACTTGGCGAAATTTGGTGGGCGATCGTCAGTTTTTCTCCTTCGGGCCATTCGATGATGATTTTGTCCTGTATGGCCTGAAGCTCGGTAAGTGCCTGGAGACAATCGTCTGGATCCTGGAGATGCCATTCACGGTCGTTGTCCTGTTCGAGGTCAACAGCCAGATCAAGAATTGGACATAATTCCTCAATATCGCGGGCCTTGTGCTCTTCCTGTGATAGGTCTCTTTTGGTCTGGAGACGTTTGCCCTTTACCTCTGCCATGATATTTTCTACACCTTGGCCAGGTTTGAGGTAATGATCTCCGTCTTTGAAAGGTTTAACAAACATCTCAAGGCGAAATCCGGAGCCGTATGGGATGAGGTGCATATAGATGCTGGAGTCTGCTTCCACAATGGTAACATTATGATTGTGTTGGCTTATATCAGCAGCAATAGCGGAGTGGACGGTCATAAAAGAGGAGATATTGCCGATGGCAGTGAGTACCTGATCACTTGCTGACAGGGGCACAGTCATTCCATCCTTGCCGGTAATCTGACCAATTCTCCTGTGATTCTCATTGATGGCGATGACCTTAACCCGGGTCGGGGTTTCAAAATGATAATTGACGTTATCACTTGAAACGGGCTGAGCAAAGCGGATGTGGAGGTTTTCACCTCGTTCCTCTACTAATAGTTCTGGCTCACCTTCAACAAATTCAACAGGAGTTGTGGGTGAATTTGCTAGAAAGAGGTGGGGGTGACTCACCAAGGCAAGTAATGTCTTATCCCGATCAAGAGAGTAGCTTGTACTATGGGTTTCGGGATTGTAGTTTTTCTTAATGGTTGCGCAGATCTTTCTGTCCTGAGGGGTGAGATAGGTCAGCTTGGTATTTTGGTAGAGGCGACTCAGGGACATCGGCCGTCCCTTGCTCCAATGACCGGAACTGGTCAGCTTTTGTTCTCTTGGCGTAAGAGAGATCTCTTTGCCATCTTTTTTCTTTTTCTCACCGGTCGCGACCATCCAGGCAAGGCGTATTTCCTGGCTCGGGTCATTGGCGTTTGCGGTAACTGTGGCAGAGATTAATGCCTGAAGGCTTCGACGCCATGGCTCTTCTGCCTTGAGCAGAGGAAGAAGCTTGGGTAATTGTCCGACAGTCTCTAATTGATTTACAGTTTCTTCAGCTAATTCTTTACCCTCTTCGACGTCTGCCTTTGTTTCGGTAAGTATTTCTCTGAGAACGATGCTGAAAAAATTATATTCGCTTAGAGTAGCCTTGTCATGGAGATTTCTTAGTTCCTGTTCAAGTTCTGGCGAAATTGTACTGTTAAGCCAGTATTGACAGAGGCCAGCAAAGACAAGGGTTAGAGCCGTGGGGTCAGATTCGTCTGAGATAGCAACTTCATCATCTTGATTATGATTATTGAGATGAGAGTTGAGAACTGTTGCCAGAAAATTGTAGGAATCTGTTTCTGCAGAGCCAGCAAAGAGACTGAGGGCCGTGCCAATCTGGGAGGCCGTTTCTGTAAAGCCTTCCTTGCCCTTAGCGCTCAGGAGGCAGAGAATGTGGAAAAGGCCAAAGGGACCAAAAATTGCCGCCTGCTCACTGCCGCTAAGTTTACGTAAAAATTGCAGGTCATTTTCAAATGCCTGCAGAGCCTCGTCGGTTTTTCCCTGAAGGAAGAGGGCTGAACCAAGGGCACCGGTTCCCTGAAAAGAATCGGTATGGTCGGCAACAAGTAGCTCTGCCTCTTCTGATCTTGCCTGCATAAGGAGCTGGGTGGCGAGGAGTCTGCGAAAGGGAATTTTCTCGTCATCGGTGAGGTGCTCAAGCTCTTCACTGCTGCTTATGAAATTGTGGATCTCGGGATAGTCACTGAGACTTGCCTGGGCATATTGCAGAACTGTACTGAGTAGATAAAATTGGAAAGATGCGGGAATTCCCCGGAACCAATCGGCATCAAATGGGTGTGCTATGACTCGTACAGTTGGTGGCTCTGCCGGGACAATTTCTTTGCATTGGGTGGAGAGAAACTCTGAGGCCTCATCGATAAGATCAAAGTCTTGAGTATAGATACCAATTCTCATCTCGCGTAAAGCACGCCAACACCTTGTTGACCATTTACCATAGTAATAGGAAACTGGTGCCTCTTCACGAATTGTCTTGGCATAGAGGTCAAAGACATCTTCAGCAATACACATTTTGCTCAGTGTCTCTACCATTTCAGCAACACATTGTCTCTCCGCTGTGATAAGACCAAATTCCTCAAACTTATTGAAATAATGATTTAAATTGGCCGCAGTGGGTTTGCTGCCGCGAGCATTTTTCAGCTCAAGCTTGCGCAGACAATTAACTATCAGTGTGGTATGAGCGGGCTCATAGACAATAGAGAGGAACTTTAAAAGAGATTGTTCAAAGCTGGAAAGCTTGTCGTATTGGGCAAATAAATCGGTTTGAGTTGACATAATGTGTGATTCTGTCCGTGTCTTGAATGCTTGATCGTTGGCTTAAGAAAGGTCTCAAATAGTAAAGACAATAAAAAATTAAAGCCCCCCCCGCCTTGATAACGAATCAAAATCGAACAATGCTTGGCTTTTCACGGAGACTTTTCAGCTTTAGGCTTGTGTTACTTTGTAGTTACTACAAAGGGAATTTTGCTTTTGTGGAAGATGAGGTGTGAAACAGCCAAGTCGCCTCAATGGCGGCTTGGCTATTATTCTTTTACAGGCTCTGGTTACGTTCAATCTGTGCATTTTTTTGCTGAAAGATAAGCCATGCAGAGAGAAGCATCTGTTGCTTGTTGTTTAATATACCAGAAATATAACGTTCTTTTTCTGGGGCGGTCAAAGATGCACTAGGGGTGTTGCGTCCTATGTAGGAGTAGACGTAGTAGCTACCGTCTGCCTGGCCAATGGTATCAGGACTTGTTTTTTGTGGTGAAAGAAGAAAAATTTGTTCCAAAAGGGTCTGGGGAAACGTTCCACTATCACCTTGGCGAAGGAGGAAGTCTGTTTTTTCAGTTTGAACTCCTGTCTGCTCAGCGAGGGTGGTAAATGTTTCTTTACCCTCATGCAGTCCCTTGAGAAATTCTTCGGCCTTTTTCTTGGCAAGTTCATTGGCAAGATAGTTACGATAATCCTCTGTTGCTCTGTCTCTTACTTTGGCAAGTGTCGGTGTTGCCGGCGTATTTATGTCATCAACATAGATAACCGCATATCCTGAATCTGTTTGCAATAGAGAGCTGAGCTCTTTTTTGCCCAAGGCAAAGGCCTTTTCTAAGAAGAGCTTATTGTCCTTGAGATTGGCGGGAGGATTTTGTTGGGAGAAATAGTCTGTTGTGATTGCAGGCGTCTCGGGATGTTTCTTTGTATATGCTTGCAAATTGCCTGCCCCGATAATTCCTTCGTAGGCATTATTGGCAAGTTGGAAGGCAAGTGCCTTGGCCTGATCCTGTTGAAGAGATAGGGCAATCTGCTCCCGCACCTTGTCAAGGGATTTGGTTTTGGCCTCTTGGATACCTTCAAGCTTAATAATATGGTAACCAAAGTTGGTTTTTACAATACCGCTTATGTCACCATTTTTTAGGGTAAAGACAGCATCTGCAAAGGGAGGAATCATTTCAGCGCGGGCAAAAAATCCCAGGTCTCCGCCTTCGCTCTTGCTTGGCCCTTCAGAAAATTGCCTGGCTAGTTGGGCGAAATCTTCGTCTGCCTGAGCCTTTTTCAGGACGTTCTCAGCCTTTTTTAGCTGTGCCTGTTGTTTCTCGTCGCTATCTCCTGGAGAGACCACAAAGAGAATGTGACGGGCGTGACGTTTCTCTGCTAAGCGAAATGTGTTTAAGTGTGACTGGTAGTAATTATTGATTGCCGCCTCATCAAGAGATATTTTCTCTTGGATTGTGGCATAATCATAGGCGAGGTAGGTGAGTTTGACCTCTGGACTTTTTTTGTAATTATCCTTTGCCTCTTTAAACCACTGAGCAAGTGCTGGTTCTTCAACGCTTACCTGTGAACTAAAGTCTTTTGGAGAAAAGCTGGCAAAATCGACGGAAACGCCTTCGTTGGCCTGACCGTAAAATTCTTCTATTTCAAAATCTGAAGCATGGGCACTGAACTCATTGATTGCCCTAGCTGTTTTCTCGGCGAGCATATCGTGACGAATATTTGCTTCAAATTTGCTTGGGCTGAGTCTATTAGCAGCAAGGATTGAGTTGTAGGACTTGACGTCAAAGGCACCATCTTTGTGGAACTGAGGCATAGCCTGGATAGCATGTTGGATCTCTACAGCGCTAAGCTGTACACCCATCTGTTTACCACCCTGGCGCAATAATTCCTGTTGAACCAATCGATTCACAACCTGATCTTTCAGACCCAGAGCATCGGCCATTCCCTTTGGAACTTTGCCGCCAAATTGGTCGCTGAGCTGTTGGAAGGCCTGGTCGTATGCTTGTTGGAATTGCTGAAGGCTAATTTCTTCACCATTGACAACAATTGCCGCTTCCGACTTGTTCATCATATTGGCACCAACTCCCCAAAAGATAAAAACAAGAGCAATGACAACAACGATGATTTGGATGAATATCGATTGTGCTTTGTTCCGAAATATCTGAAGCATAGTTCTACACAAAATTATGGTTAGTGAAAAAATAAGAAGAACACATCCCTCTACTGTCTCGTGTTCTCAGCCTCAAGTAAAAGTAAGCAAGCTACTATTAATGGCATAAATTATATGAAAAAAGCCAACGGATGAACTTACACATTCTTTTGCCTCTTCGCAAGAAAAAAGGTTTATTTTCCTATGGAAAGGGCCATAAAGATTCTCCCGTAATGCGTTAGGTTGAGAAGGGGGAGGTCTTTTGAATTTGATGAGATTTGCTGCTAGAAGGGCGTTTTCTCTGCTCGTTACGGGGTTTTGCCCCGGGTGAGATTGCCTGCTGAGCTTTTTTTGAGAAGGAGGGCTTATCTTAAGTTGTGGAGAATAGGCGAAAATGGAATGGCCCCCTCCATATCAATTATTTTTAAAAACAGACGAATTTCTCTTATGTAAAAAAATCGCATTTTCTTGACAAAGAAAATGCACTATAGTAATAAAGCAGGGACAGATTTATCTGTAGAGTAAAAAACGGCTACTTATAGCCACAATGAATATCCACTAGGAGGTTTGAAATGCCAACACTTGAACATAATGGATCATCTTTCCAGGTAGACGAAGACGGATTCCTTCTTACAGGAATGGAAGAATTCAACGAAGATTGGATTGAGTACGTAAGTAGCGTTGAAGGTATCGAAGAGTTGACCGACGAGCACAGGAAGGTTATTGATTCTCTTCAAGAGTACTACAAGAAGAACGGAATCGCTCCTATGGTTCGTATTCTTTCTAAGACCACTGGTTTCCCATTAAAGAGAATCTACGAGCTCTTTCCTTCAGGACCAGGAAAGGGAGCTTGTAAAATGGCTGGACTTCCTAAGCCTACAGGTTGTGTATAAGTAATTAGCAGTCTGGTTTTGCAGTTAAAGGGTTGTTGCATTTATTTGCAACAGCCCTTTTTTTTTGTCTGCGTTTAAGCCTTGTTGCGCCTATTGTTGTCGCCGAGATGAGGCAAAGGTCATGGCATTTGTTACGTACTGAATCCCTTCAGGGGAAAGGCACAGTCTTCTCAATTGCTATGGTTTGTGTTTCTTGAGGTGGAGAGGAGGGGGGGGTTATTTTTTCTTTTCTGGTAAAGGGGGAGCGACCTGTTTTTTCAGAGCGGCCTTTACCTCTCCTTCAATTCCTGCCCCAGGCTCAACGGTCAGGCTTGTCGATTCAATTGTACCGACGATGCAACAGTCCTTTCTAGCGGTGAGGAGACCTGTCTTTATGTTACCGAGTAGAGAGCCAAAACAGTTAAAGGAATCTAGTTGGAGATTGCCCTCTATTTTGCCTGATTCGCTGAGAATGAGGTGTTCTCCCCGGATGTTTCCTATGACTGTGCCGTCAATACGCGTCTTGCCCTTAAAGGAAATTTCTCCAGTAATTGTCATGGATTTATCAATGATTGAGGCAATTGCTTCGCCGTCAATTTTTTTCAAAGTGCTTTCAACATTTGTGGATTTACCGAACATGTGCGACCTTTCTTTTCTTTTTAGGGATTTTGATAGCTAAATATTTACTTGGATTTATCGTTTTCCTGTTCAGGATAACTTCATAATGAAGGTGGGGGCCTGTTGATCTGCCGGAGTTGCCCACAAGCCCAATTGTCTGGCCTCTCTGTATTTTGTCACCCTTTCTTACAAGAAACTTTTTCATATGACCGTATGCTGTTTTGTAGCCATTTTTATGGCTTATGAGCACGTAGTTGCCGTAGCCGCCGTTGTAGAAGGCCTTTTCAACAATGCCGTCTCCTGTGGCAATGATCTTATCGCCTCTCCTGCCCCGAATGTCGACACCGGAGTGAAAGGCCGCCTTGCTGTTGAGTGGGTCGGCGCGCGGACCGTATCGAGATGTTATTTTTCCTGGAATTGGTCGGCCTAGAGGAAGTGTCCGGAGTATTTGTACATATTTTTCAGCTTGAAGGATGAGGGGGGTGTAGGCACCATCTGTGTTGGCAATATAGGGACCACCGCTGTTTTCCCTGGAGCTTTTCGGGATAATTTTATTGATCTTGATACCTATTCCACCCATAATATCTTCTATGAGCTTGCTACGTTCCTTGAGGTCGCTGATGGTTGTAGAAATAAGCTCTTCTCTTTCAGCCTTGAATGTTTCTGTCTGCTCTGCCTTCTCCTCTTTCAGGAAGGAAAGCTGTTGAGTGAGCTGTAGCTCTTTGCTTTTGCTTTTTTGGCTGACTACTGAGAGTTGCTTTTGGACCTGCCCAAGCCGGTTTTCCAGTTTACTGAGCTTATTATCCATATAGCGATTGCTTGTCCAGAGGCCAAGGGAGGAAAATGTGGCGATGCCGAATATGGAAAGGAGGATGGAGGCGCTGGCGATGGTAATGTACAGTGTCCTTTTGGAAAGTTGGATGCGAAATATCTTGCCATTATCTTTAGCGATAATGAAATGAAATAGATCATTCATATGTGTTTTTTTTGAAAGGAGGGATGTGTTTTGAGGAAATAAAACACCTCGTCAGATTGTTTTGGACTTGGTAGGATGAGAAAAACTACCATTATTTTTATTGTATATAGTATATTTATACTCGCTGTACTGTAAATTCGCAACTGTAAAAAAATTAGGGCATGCTACTTCATCTGTGCATGCTCAGGGTCTAATTACGGTTATTATTTGATTCTGTTGGGATTCCTATGTCACATTTATTGAGCTGTAAAGAACTTTCCAAGGCCTTTGGAGCAAGAAGGCTTTTTGAGAATATTGATCTTGTTATACATCAGGGAGATCGAATTGGACTTGTGGGCCCTAATGGCTCTGGCAAGTCAACTTTGTTGAAGATACTCTGTACCAAGGAGGATGCGGATAGCGGTCAGGTGCTTTGCCAGAAAAAGGTGCGGTTGAGTTACCTTGCTCAGGAAGAGATCTTTGTTGATGGGCAGAGCATTGCAGACAATCTGTTCCATGCCCTTGATGGAGAGCCTCTGAACGATATTGAGAAGCATACCCGTGTCCATGAGTTGCTTTCCCGGGCGGAGTTTGAGGATTCAAGCCTCCTTGTCGGTGTGCTGTCTGGAGGTTGGAGAAAACGTCTCTCTATCTGTCGCTCTCTGCTGGTTGATCCGGATGTCCTTATCATGGATGAGCCCACAAACCATCTTGATATTGAAGGGATCTTGTGGCTTGAAAAACTTTTACTCAGTGGTAGAACGAATCTTGCTGCCTATCTGCTAGTGAGTCATGATCGAAGGTTTTTAGAAAATTGTACCAATAAAATCGTTGAACTTTCTGCCGCCTACCCAGAGGGCATTTTTCAAGTTGCTGGTAACTATTCCCGCTTTTTGGCCGAGCGTGCTACTTTCTTAGAGGGGCAGGCCTTGGAGGAGGAGCGCCTGGTTAATAAGCTTCGCAGGGAGGCTGAATGGCTGAGTCGAGGCCCCAAGGCGAGGAGTACCAAGGCTCGTTATCGTATCGATGAGGCCTATAAGCTCATGGATAAGGTCGGTGAGGTAAAAGCCCGTAATCGAATGCAAACGGATGTGCAAATCGACTTCGATGTGACGGGGCGTCGGACCAAGAAGCTTTTGGAGGCCTCGGGTATTGGTAAGAGCTATGATGGAAGACAGCTCTTTGAAAACCTTGATCTGGTTCTCTCGCCGGGTAGTAAACTTGGTTTGCTGGGTCGCAACGGTTGTGGCAAATCAACCCTGATGAAGTTACTTGCTGCCAGCGTGGAAGAGGGTGGCTTTGCTCCGGATACCGGCACAATCCGTACAGCAGATAAGATTCGTATTGTCTCCTTTGATCAAAATAGAGAAAATATTAATCCGAACATCAGCCTGCGTCGGGCCCTTGCCCCGGATGGAGACTCCGTTGTCTTTCAGGATCGTCTGATTCATGTTGTCTCTTGGGCTAAGAAGTTTCTCTTTGATGTGGAGCAGTTGGAAACCCCTGTAGGACAGCTCTCGGGTGGCGAGCAGGCTAGGATTTTAATTGCCGACCTTATGCGTAAACCTGCTGATATTCTGCTTTTAGATGAGCCCACCAACGATCTTGATATTCCCTCTTTGGCTGTGCTTGAGGAGAGTCTCTTGGAGTTTAGTGGAGCCCTGGTGCTTGTGACTCATGATCGTTTTCTTCTTGATCGTATCTGTGATAGATTACTCGGTTTTGGCGCTCAGGACAGTCCTATTTATTATGCAAGCTATCAACAGTGGTTGGAAGAAATTGCCGGGTCGAGGAAAAAGGTGAAGGCCCCCGTCGCTGCCCCTGTCGCTAACCCGGAGAAGAGCAAAAATTTTGGTGCCGGCAAGCTCTCCTATATGGATCAGCGCGAGTACGACGGTCTTGAAGAGGGGATTGCCTCTGCCGAGGCCCTGGCTGAGGAGCTTGAGGCCGAGATGGTTTTGCCGGAGGTTGTGGCCGATGCAGCCCGTTTGGGCGCGTGTTGGGAGAAGGTTGAGCAGGCGCGGGCAGAGGTAGATCGTCTCTATCTGCGTTGGGAGGTGTTGGAAGAGAAGAAGGGTGGCCAGTAAAAGGAGAGTCTATGAAAATAGCTATTATCTCTGATGTTCATGGTAATTATGAGGCCCTCTCTGCTGTTTTAGCGGATTTGGCCGGGCGCCCCTATGATCTCCTGATAAGCCTTGGCGATAATATTGGCTATGGGCCGGAACCGGAACAGGTTCTGGTCCGCATGCAGATGATGAATATCCTCTCTGTTGCCGGCAACCATGAGAGGGCAATGTTTGATTCTCAGGCCTACGACGGATTGAATTTTCAGGCTCAGGAAAATAACCTGCGCACGCGTGCTATGCTTTCGCCTGAAAGTCTTCTTTACTGTCAAGCTATGCCGGATTTTTGGGTTCAGGACAGGGCTTATTTTGTCCACGGTTTTCCTCCGGATTCTTTTAGTAGGTATCTGTATGAAGTTCCGGATGAGGAGATTAGGGAGTACCTTGCCGGTACCGGGATGGATGTCTGCTTTGTCGGTCATACCCATCGTCCGGCTTTGTTGGAGGTGGAGGATGGGCAGCTCATCACCACTAAGCTTGGGGAGGGTCATTTCGTCCTCGATCCTTGTCGCTCCTATATTGTTAATGTGGGTAGTGTGGGCCAGCCCAGAGGCAAGGATAGGCGGGCGCAGTATGTGCTTTGGGATAGCCTCAGTCATGAGCTTCAGGTTATCTGCCTCTCCTATGATCCCCTGCCAACCATGAAAAAAATACGTGCCCTGGGTTTTTCAGAAAATTATGCGAGCAGGTTGCAGTAGGGGCTGTCCGCAGGGGAGAAGCTATGAAGAGTGTCGGAGCCTATGAAATTGTAGGTCGTCTTGGTCGTGGCGGGATGTCGACGGTTTATAAGGCGAAAGCGCCCTTTAGTGGTCGTTTGGTTGCCTTGAAGATACTGCAACCTCGTAATGAGGTTTTTGTCGATTTGGTTGGCTGGGCTGCTCTCTGTCGTGCATTTTTGGCAGAGGCACGGATCATGGCAGGCTTTGCCCATCCGCATATCGCCCAGGTTGTTGACTGTGGAGAGCATGAGGCTTGCCCCTATATTGTTCTGGAGTATTATTCCCATTCGGTGGGAGGGGTGTTGGGCGAGGCCTACCGGATAGAGGAGAAGGCTCGGCCTTTACAGCCCGGAACAGCTCTTCGTTATCTCCAGCAAACCCTGAAGGGGCTTGTCCGTTTGCATGCTGCAGGTATTATCCACCGGGATATTAAACCCTATAACCTGATGCTGACAAGTGATAATCGGATAAAAATAATTGATTTTGGTCTTTCCCGGGTGCGGGGGGAGGAGCTTCTGGCAGTGCCTGGGATGCAGGTGGGCTCCCCTTATTATGCAGCCCCGGAGCTTCGACAGAGGGATGGGCTGGTTGATGGCCGGGCCGATCTTTATAGTTTAGCTGTTGTGGCCTATAGGATGCTGACCGGTTGCCTGCTTGGCACAGAGGCGGTTCTTCCTGCTGCCTGGCCCCGGGATTGGCGGGCGTTTATGGAGAGATCTCTCCAGCTTAATCCGAAAGATCGTTTTGCCAGTGCCGAAGAGATGCTGGTGGCCATGGAAGGCTTGGGCGAAGAGTGTCTCGTTGGCGAGGAGCTATTGCCTCAGGCAGCGGTCGGTAAAGCCCATATCCTTCGCAGTCAGCCGCAGCGTATCCTCTTTAAGGATGTTGCCCGAAAACTTGGCCTTGATAAGCTGTTGAGGCCCTTGGTCTCTGCTTCATCTGAACTGGTTGAAATTGATTCTTTTCAGGCGGTGGACAGGGGGGCAGGTCTACTCTGGCAACGTCGTGGCTCTGGCTACCCCATGACCACCTATCAGGCACATCACTATATAGAGCATCTCAATGAGGTCTGTTGGCGTGATAGGCAGGATTGGCGTCTTCCGACTCTGGCCGAGTTACTCACCCTTCTTCCCTGCAGGGGGCAGGCGACCCTTTCTGCCCCGGGCCGCCTCTTCTCCTCTGACATTCACTGGTTGTGGTCCTCTGACCTGAGTAATAAAAAGCAGGCCTGGGCCATGGACTTTATGGAGGGCTATGTGGAGAGGTTGGATAAGGACGGCGCAGCGTCGGTCTGTGCCGTATCCTCTCTGTAATGTCTCTATAGGGCCCCTGCAAAAAGTCCTATCTGTTTGATCACATAGTCTATATCCTCACCACTGATATCGAGGTGGGTGACAAGGCGGGTGGTCTTATCCTCTGAGATCAGGATATTTTTTGTCTTAAGGAACTCTGCCAGCCGTCTGCTCTCCTGAAATTGAACAAAGACCATATTGGTTTGGACATCTTCGCTAATTTGGCAAAAAGTGGGATACTTTTTCAATCCCTCCTGGAGTCGTTTGGCGTTGTCATGATCCAGGCTGAGTCTTTCTACATGGTTTTCCAAGGCATAGAGGCCAGCGGCGGCAAGAGACCCTGCCTGACGCATCGCTCCTCCTGTTACCTTTCTCCATCTTCTGGCCTGGTTAATAAGGGGCACACTTCCACAGAGAAGAGAACCCACCGGTGCGCCTAAACCTTTTGAAAGGCAGATGGACGCCGAGTCAAAGAGACCGGTGATTTTCTTGATATCGATATCAAGGGCAACGGCGGCGTTGAAGGCCCGGGCTCCGTCGAGATGCAGGGCGAGGCCCTTCTGCAGGCTGAAGTAGCGTGCTCGCTCAAGGTATTCCATGGGTAAAACCTTGCCGCCCTGGGTGTTTTCAAGGCAGAGCAGGCGGGTTCGGGCATAGTGAAAATCATCGGGTTTGATTTCTTCTTCAATCCTGTCGAGATCGAGGCTACCGTCCTTTGCAAACTCAATGGGCTGGGGTTGGATACTTCCCAGTATGGCAGCGCCACCGCCCTCGTATCTATAGGTGTGGGCATCTTGCCCCACCAGATATTCGTCGCCTCGTCCGCAGTGCGACATAAGGGCAATAAGGTTTGCTGCCGTGCCACTGGGGGTGAAGAGAGCGGCTTCGAAGCCAAAGCGTTCTGCTGCATAATCCTCCAGCATGTTGATGCTGGGGTCATCGCCATAGACATCATCGCCTACTTCGGCTCTAAACATGGCCTCTTGCATCTTAGGAGTGGGTTTTGTTACCGTGTCGCTTCTTAAGTCTATTGTCTTCATAGTTGTTCCATCGTGACTGAGAGGTTGATTTTGTATGCTCTTCACCTGCATCTTTGTCTACATTTAATAAAAAAAAATATATTTGTACATTGGCAATTTAAAAGAAAAATCTCCATTTCTATATTGACGAGTGGGAGGCGACACTATATAGAGTTGTCCTGCTAAAAATGTTCCCTGTAGCCTCTGTGGCTAGCATTGTTCTGGGAAGAAAAAATGAGTAAATAGAGAGAAGGAGTTTAAGGATGGACGGTGTTCTTCAGGTGGAAAGGCATACGGCGATTGAAGATGTGGTCGCGGTGGTAACGGGAACGGCTTTTGTGGCCTTTGGTGTCTTGTTTTTGCAGGCAGCAGGGCTTGCCACGGGAGGGATTGTGGGGCTCTCTCTGGTGGTTGAGTATCTGACGGGTATTCCCTTTGGTGTGCTTTTTATTGTCCTGAATATTCCCTTTTATTTTCTTGCCTGGGTACGGCTGGGAAAGGTCTTTACCCTGTCCAGTATATTTGCCGCTACTTCGGTCTCCTTTGTTAACAAGATGCTCGGTTTAGGAGTGACGATTAGTGTGCTCTCACCTTTGCTCAGCGGTGTTATTGCAGGATTTCTGATGGGGGTGGGCATGTTGATGCTCTTTCGGCACCGGGCAAGCCTTGGCGGCTTTAATATCTTGGCCGTATATCTGCAGGAAAAGGGTGTTATTTCTGCTGGTAAGGCCCAGATGATGCTCGATGCCTGCATTCTGCTCGTTCTTGCCCTTTTTGTCGGCGTCGATTCCCTGCTTCCCTCGGCCCTCTCCGTTGTTGTTCTTAATCTTGTCCTTGTTATGAATCATAAGAATGGTAGGTATCAGGTGCAGTACTAGGTGCTTTTTTTCTCTGCGCCTGCTGGTGGTTTTTTTTCTGTGCAGTTGTGGTTAACGAATAATTAGGCTATATTGTTGTATTCCTATAGAAATTGTTGGTTGTGCAGGTCCTGCCGATAGTGACAGGTTCTGGGCAATCTGTTTATATTTTTAATTTAAGGAGAAGACAATGAATTCAAATCAAGTGAGGTGCGGAGCTGGATGTAGCGGCAAGCGAGTGAGTCTGTTTCTGTTGAGTTGTCTGTTTATGGTGTCGATGAGTTCTGTTTATGCTTTAATGCTTGCTGGGCCTGTGTCGGTATTTGTATTCTATGCCTTTCCAGCTGTCTTTCCCTCTTATGCTCAGGCCCTTTTGTCTACTAGCCTCTTCTTTAGTCTGTTGTTTCTCTTTATTACCGTTTTGAGTCGTTTGGCTCAGGCATCTTTAGAGGGTGCAAGGTATTTTCGTAGAACATTTTATTATGAATTTATATGTCAGTAGGATCTTTTTTCTGGTGAGCTGGTTGCCAGTAGATTCGTGCTCTTTTGTGCTGGTAACCCCTGGTTACCAGCATTTTTTTTACAGTTTGTGATTATGAAAAAAATAGATTTGACCGAGAAACAGAGAGATTTACTAGTAGATGTCCTCGATGCAGAGGCCGGTTTTGCCGAGGAAAAATTGCTTGATATTGCCAGTGGGGCAGTGAGCCCTCTTTTTCTTTCAGAGAGTGATCTCCTCTCTTTTTTGCAGGCGGCAAATGCCCTTTACCGGGCAGGATATCCTCTTCTCAGCGATGAGGCCTATGACTTTACCTTTCTTACTGAGCTACGTCGCAGGAATCCACAGCATCCCTATCTCCTGCAGGTGGAGGCGGAGCCTGTTCAGCAGGGTAAAACTGTTGAACTTCCCATGCGGATGCTCTCAACAGATAAGGCCTATGATTTGGAATCTATCAGGCGTTGGGGCCGGCGCATTGAGAAGGCCGCTCAGGAGAAGGGGATAGATTTTACCTCCTTGGTGTTTCGAGGTACGCCAAAGCTGGATGGCTTTGCCGCCTACGATGATGGCAGAAGGTTGTATACTCGTGGCGATGGTAAAAAGGGTACAGATGTGAGCCGTGCCTTTGCCAGGGGTTTGCAGGTTTCCCGCGGTGGTTCGCGGGGCTTGGGGGCGGGGGAGATTGTTGTAAATAAGGATTATTTCACCGAGCATCTTGCTCAGTTTTTTGATAATTCGAGAAACTTTCAGGCAAGCCTGATTAAGGAGAAGACCCTGGCGCTGCCCGTTGTCAAGGCCATAGAGGCGGGGGCTGCGATCTTTTTTCCTTTTTCAATGCTTCCCGATTGGCGGGGCAGTTGGCTGGAGCTCTTGCAGGAATTTGAGGAGATTGTCGAGGGTCTCTGGCAGAAGGTTCCCTATGAGATAGATGGGGTAGTCTTTGAAATTATTGATGAAGGGTTGCGGGAGGTGATGGGGGCGACGCGTCATCATCATCGTTGGCAGATAGCCTTTAAGAAGAACACTGAGATTGCAGAGGTCACCGTCCTGCGGGTACGGCCACAGACCAGCCGTTTAGGGCGGGTGAATCCGGTGGCCGAGGTTGAACCGACCCGTCTGAGCGGGGCCTTGATTCAACGCGTTACCGCTCATCACTATGCGATGGTGCGGGATAGAGGTATTGGCCCTGGCGCCCGGATTCGTATGTCTCGGAGCGGCGAGGTTATTCCCAAGATTGAAGAGGTTGTAAAGCCTGTTGCTGCCGCTCAGTTGGACATCCCTGCCCACTGCCCAAGCTGTGGCTCTGATCTTGCCTGGGATGGCGACTATCTTTTTTGTTTGAATAATATGTCCTGTCCGGCCCAGATAACAAATTCCATGGAACATTTTTTTAAAATCCTGGGCAATGTCGATGGTTTTGGTCCATCTTCTGTGCAGAGGCTGTACGAGGGGGGGCTTGTCGACCTGCCCGCTCTCTATGCTATGGAGTCTGCAGATTTTGAACAGGTGGGGTTTGGTCCTAAACAGGCAACTAATATGGTGGAGCAGCTTAACAGGAGCCGGGAGGAGTTGATAGAGGATTGGCGTTTTCTGGCGGCCTTTGGGGTACACCGATTGGGCATGGGTAACTGTGAAAAGTTGCTCAGGTATGTGCGGCTGGAAGATGTTTTCAACCTGAGCGAAGAGCAAATTGTCGCTGAGATTAAGGGCTTTCAGGAAAAGACGGCCCACTCTATCTGTGCGGGGCTTGCCGGTATTAAGGATCTTTTCTTCCAGTTGTTTGCCCTTGGCTTTAAGCTTGAGCCGACTCCGCTTCTGGCAGAAGGTGGGCAGGGAGAAAAAAGCCCAATCTCCGGTAAAACCATTGTCTTTACGGGGGCGATGCTTGCCGCTAGCCGTGGTGATATGGAAAAGCAGGCCAAGGCCTTGGGGGCAACGGTGGGAAAATCTATTACGGGAAAAACCGATATGCTTGTTACGGGGCAGAGGGTGGGGGCGACCAAGATGGCCAAGGCAGAAACGCTTGGGATAGCCATTCTCTCGGAAGAGGCTTACCGGCAGCTGGTTTCTCTAGATTAAAGGGGCATCTGGGATGCCCCTTCTCTGCCCTATTTGGGTGTGTCAGCAAGTATGCCTGCCTTGGCAATATTTTCCGGTGCCACCTCGTCGATAAAGATGAGAATGTTCTCAGCTGGCTTATTCGCCTCCCTGCTGATTACCTCTGTAACACCTTTGCTGATATTTGCCTTCTGTTCTCTGGTCAATTTTCCCCCAACGCGTATGTTAACGTATGGCATTTTGTGTCCTCTAACTTATGGGTTTTAGAAGAAATGTCTATTCTTCATGTGGAATTAGGTATATAATAAAAATATTATCATAATACAAAAACTAAAAATTAAAAATCAATTTAGTGAGGCGGTGGATGGGGGCATCACGTATCCTGCTGACAGGCGGGGCTGGTTATATCGGCAGTCATACCTGCCTGGAACTCTTAGAGGCGGGCTATCAGGTCACCGTTGTTGATGATCTGTCAAACTCCTCCTATGAAGCCCTCTGTCGGGTAGAGTCACTTACGGGAAAAAAAGTAACCTTTCATCAGGTTAATGTTTTTGATGAACAGGCCCTCGACGCTGTTTTTCTCAATGCCCCGGAGTCCTTTGCTGCGGTGATTCATTTTGCCGGACTTAAGGTTATTGGTGAATCTGTCGCTGAGCCACTTCGCTACTATCATAATAATATTACGGGAACCTTGGTTCTCTGTGGTCTTATGGCTAAACATGGGGTGAAGAATATCATCTTCAGCTCTTCGGCTACGGTTTATGGTGATCCGGCAAGGGTTCCCATAACCGAGGACTTTCCTCTTTCCTGTGCCAACCCCTACGGTCGAACAAAGTTGATGGTGGAGGAGATTCTTGCCGATCTTCATGGGGCAGATCATGAGTGGAACGCCTGTCTGCTTCGCTATTTTAATCCGGTTGGCGCCCATAAAAGTGGCCGGATAGGGGAAGATCCAGATGGCATTCCTAATAATCTTATTCCCTATATCGCTCAGGTTGCCATTGGTCGCCTTGACTGTCTCTCGGTTTTTGGTAATGATTACCCAACGGTTGATGGCACGGGGGTACGGGACTATATCCATGTGGTTGATCTGGCCAAGGGTCATGTCTGTGCTGTGAAAAAGGTTCTTGAGGGTCGGGGTGTCACAACCTACAACTTGGGCACGGGCCTTGGTTATAGTGTGCTTGAGATAGTGGATGCCTTTTCCCGGGCCTGCGGACGTGATATTGCCTATAAGATCGTGGCGAGGCGAGCTGGTGATATAGCAGCGTGCTATGCGGATTCCGCCAAGGCTCTGACAGAGCTTGGTTGGTCGGCCTCTCTGGGGCTTGCGGAGATGTGCGAAGATACCTGGCGTTGGCAGGAAAATAATCCTACGGGATATCGCTCATAGGAAATCTTGAAAAAACCGGTAAATTCGATAAGAAACAGTCTCGATTGCTGTGCCTATGCTGTAGGCACAGAGATCATTTATTTCGAATTTTACCTACCTTTATAATAAATTTTATTTAAAGGTTAATACTTTGTAGTAAGGGACGTTAAACGTTTCCCGACAGAGGAGGTAAAACTCCTGAATTCCCCTCTGATTTGATCTTTTCCCGTAGTGGCTTCTTGCCTCTCTAAGGGAATCTGCTTTGATAAAAATAAACATCGTTTTAAAATTATCTGCTCAACTTATCTGAGAAAAATGTAAATGAGGACCGGAATGGCTGTTATTTGAAAAAGCTATATCTGGTAAAGCTTTTTTCTTATTTTGTTTAGTAAGTGATAATGGTAGGTTCTGAAAATATATTAAGTATAAGGCAAAGTAATATTAACTATAAGGTAGGGTATGTCTTTGAAAAAGTGTTCTACAATGATTTTTGGTTGCGGCAATATAACCATGGGGGATGATGGTTTTGGTCCCGCTGTGATTGATGAGTTGCATGCTCATTATGAATTGCCCGAGGGGGTACAGGCCATCGATGCGGATACCGGTATTCGCGAGTATCTTTTTGATTATCTTCTCTCTGAAGAGGATCGGCCTGATCGTATAATTGTCTTAGATGCAGTTGATTTCCCTGATAGAAATCCTGGCGAGGTGTTCTATATCGCGCCCGATAGCATTCCTTCCCAAAAGATTCATGACTTTTCGCTTCATCAATTCCCTACAGTAAATATGTTATTAGAGTTGGAACAGTATACAGGAATGGAAATAAAGATATTGGCAGCCCAAATAGAGTGTATTCCGAAAGAAATTGCTCCTGGGCTGTCGGAACCAATGTCAAAAGCTGTTCCTGCGGCATGTGAGATGATCTCACAAATTCTTTTAGAAAAAAGCTAAATGAGGTGACCTTTTATGAAGTATGAATTTAAAGTCAGCGAAATAGCAGAGGAATTTGGTGTTCATTCGACGACCATAAAAAATTGGATTAAATCCGGTTCTCTTTCTGCAAAGGAAGGGCCTGGATCCAAATATCTTATGGAGTTTAGTGACTATCAAGACTTTTGCGATCGGTTTGGAGTTGAACCAAGTGTTCGACCTCTGAACCATGTACACAAGGATCCGTGTACTATTCAACAGGAAGCACAACCTATACTTGAGCCGATGACGCTTGATGGTAAAAAGAGTGCGCTTGCAGTTGATCCATCATGGGCGTCATCCTGTCTAACCTGCGGCACCTGTGCTGCCGCCTGCCCTATTGCTGGTGTCGATGGGCTTGATCCACGTAAGATAGTGCGCATGGCAGTTTTGGGTATGGATGAGGAGTTGATAAATTCGACCTGGCCATGGAAGTGTACCATGTGTGGCAAGTGCGAGGAGTCCTGTCCTGCAGATATTCAAATTACAGCCCTCATAAGAAAAATTCGCGGAGCCCGTGAAAGAGATCTTGTTCCAGGTCCTATTCACAAGGGTGTGATGATGTGTCTTGAGCGTGGTAACAACCTTGGTATTCCAAAGGATGACTTTGTCTTCCTTCTTGAAGAGCTTGGTGAAGAGCTTGCTGAGGATTGCTGTCCTGGTTTTGTAACTCCCGTTGAGGTTGAAGGCGCTCGGGTGATGGTTACCGTGAACTCCAAAGAACCCTTTGGTGAGCCCGATGATATGAAGTGGTGGTGGAAGATTTTTTATGCCGCGGGAGAGTCCTGGACTATTCCATCTGAGCATTGGGAAGGTGTTAACTGGGGACTGTTTTCCGGTGACGATGAGTCACAAAAAAAGATTGTTGGTCGACTCGTAAATAATATGAGACGGCTCAAGTGTAAGGTACTGTTGCTACCCGAGTGAGGCCATGCATATTTCGCGACCCGGTCTGGGTTGCTCAAATGGTTTCCTGAAGCACTTGAAGAATTTAAGATTGTTACAGTGTTTGATCTCCTCCTCGAGTATCTCCACGAAGGAAAAATTAAGCTTGATAAAGAGCTTCATCGCAATATTCCAACCGCATATCACGATCCCTGTAACTATGGTCGTAAGTCCCTGAAGGCTTTTGGACAGGCATATTTTGAAGAGGGGCGTGAAGTAGCAAGTGCCTGTTGTGATGATCTTCGCGAGTTGAATCCAAATAGAAACGGTGCATACTGTTGTGGTGCTGGTGGCGGTACATGGGCCTTACCGTATAGTGAAGAGCGTATTTATTATGGTCGAACCAAGGCACGACAGATTGAAGAGTCCGGGGCAAAGCTTGTTGTAGCTCCATGTCATAACTGTCGCGATCAGATTATGAAGTCCCTGAAAAAAGAGTATAGCCTTGATATTGAGGTGAAGTATCTTTGGGAACTCATTGCTGATTCTTTGATTATGCCAGGTAAGGATAAGGCAGAGCCAGTTAAAGAGCATTACTAAAGTATGCATATCTATTTGGGCCTTTTGGAGCCAAATATTGACCAGGAATGATCTGTAAGATATTTACAGACTATCTATATTATTAATCGAGAGGAGACACCTGTCATGCTGGACAAGAAGAAGGTTGGGTCGGTAATGATTGTGGGAGGTGGAGTAACGGGCATGCAGTCAGCCCTTGATCTCGCTGATGCCGGATATTTCGTCTACCTGATTGAAAAATCAGGTGCTATCGGCGGAGCCATGGCTCAGTTGGATAAAACTTTTCCTACCAACGATTGCTCGATGTGAATTATCGCGCCTAAATTGGTTGAGTGCGGTCGGCACTTAAATATAAAGTTGATGACTCTCAGTGAAGTAACTAATATCGCAGGTTCTGCGGGTGACTTTACTGTAACTGTAAAAGAATCTCCACGTTATGTGGATATGGATAAATGTATTGCCTGTGGTGCATGTACTGATAAATGTCCGAAGAAGGTCGATAGCGAGTATGACGAAAAGACCGGAAAGCGTAAGGCCATTTTTGTAAAGTATGCCCAGGCGGTACCACTTAAGTATCAAATTGATCCTCTGAACTGTCTGCGTCTTACCGCCATGCGTAATGGTAAGGAAAAACTTCCCTGTGGATTTTGTGAGCAGGTTTGTGACGCTGGCGCTATTAACTATAACGATACCGAAAAGACTCATGAGTTGAACGTAGGTGCTGTTGTTTTGGCTCCTGGCTTTGAGTCCCATGATCCCACCGGAGATGGTGTTTGGGGTTATGGCGTATATCCAAACGTTATTACCGCCATGCAACTGGAGAGATATCTCTCTGCCTCTGGGCCAACCGAGGGCCATATAGTTCGTCCTTCCGATGGACAGAAAGCGCGAAAAATAGCATTTTTGCAATGTGTTGGCTCTCGTGATCAGAATCTCTGTGATAATGGTTACTGCTCTTCTGTCTGTTGTATGTATGCGATAAAAGAAGCTGTTATGGCCAAGGAACATGTAGCAGGGCTTGAAACAGACATCTTCTATATGGACATGCGTACCCATGGCAAAGAGTTTGATAAGTACATGGAGAAAGCCAAAGAGAAATCAGGCGTACGTTTCGTCCGATCTCGGGTAAATGGCGTTGAACCTCAGGGTGAGGCCGGTGATCTTCGTTTGAAGTATATGAACGAAAATGGTCATCAAATAGAAGAGTGTTATGACATGGTTGTCCTCTCTGTGGGCCTTCAAACTCCAAAGCATGTGTTGGAGCTTGCCAAGACTGCGGGTATTGAGATCACTAAGGATAACTTTGCCAAAACGCCAGATTTTGCTCCGGTCCAAACCTCTCGTGAGGGTGTTTTTACCTGTGGTGCCTTTGCCGGTCCTAAGGATATTCCTCAGTCTGTTGTTGAGGGTTCAGCGGCAGCTGCAGCGGTTGCTGAACTGCTTGCCCCATCCCGTAACCAGTTTACCCACTCGGTAACCTGGCCAGCAGAGCGTGATATTCGTGAGGAAGAGCCGAAGGTTGGTGTCTTTATTTGTCATTGTGGTTCTAACATTGCCGGTGTGGTTGATGTGGCAGCGGTTGAAGAGTATGCCGCAACCCTTCCTCATGTGGCCTATGTTGAGAGAAATCTCTTCTCCTGTTCTCAGGATGCTCAGGAAAAAATTGCGGCAACCATTAAGGAACAGGGTCTTAACCGTATTGTTATTGCCGCCTGTACGCCACGAACCCATGAGCCTCTGTTTCGTGAGACTCTGAAGGCAGCAGGGCTGAATGAATACCTCGTTGAGATGGCTAATATTAGAAACCATGACTCCTGGGTTCATTCCGATAACCCTAAAATGGCAACGATTAAGGCCAAGGATCTGATACGGATGGCTGCTGCCAAGGTAGTCTTTGGTGAGTCTCTTAAGCCTATCTCTGTACCCATTAACCAGACAGCTCTGATTATCGGTGGTGGTGTAGCTGGAATGACTTCTGCCCTGAATCTTGCCGAGCAGGGTTTTAATGTTAATCTTGTGGAAAAAAGCGATACCCTTGGTGGTGCTGCTTTGAAGATTAAGCATACCTGGTCCGGTGAAGATGTTGCCTCTCAGGTGGCGACCCTTGTCGATAAGATCACCTGGAACGACAAGGTTACCGTTTTCAAAGAATCTGAAGTTGTTGCATCCGAAGGTTTTGTCGGTAACTTCAAGTCAACCATTCTCCATGGCGGTGAAGATTACAACGTTATCAAGCACGGTGTTGGTATTGTGGCAATTGGTGGAGTCGAGTACAAGCCAAACGAGTACGGTTACGGTGAAATTGCCGGGGTAAAGACCAGTACTGAGTTTGATAATACTCCCCTCAGCCCGTCTGCCAAGACCTTTGTCTTCATTCAATGTGTTGGTTCCCGAGAGGGAGACAATATGTACTGCTCTAAGGTTTGCTGTACCCATTCTGTGCAGTCTGCCATTGAGCTGAAGGAAGCTGATCCGGCGCGTAATGTTTATATTCTCTATCGTGAGATGCGTACCTACGGTCAGCGTGAGGCATTGTATCAAAAGGCTCGTAAACTTGGTGTTATATTTATCAATTACGAGAGTCACGGTAAACCTGTGGTAAGTACGGTTGATGGTGCTATTCGAGTGGATGTTTGGGATCATGTCTTGAACTGTCCGCTGAAGATTATGGCAGATAATTTGATCCTGGCTACAGCCGTTCGGCCAAGTACTGATGCCGGAGCTATCTCTAAGCTGTACAAGGTGCCTGTTGATGCCGATGGCTTTTTTCTTGAGGCCCATGCCAAGTTGCGTCCCGTTGATTTTTCAACGGATGGAATGTATGTCGCAGGTATGGCCCATTATCCCAAGCCTATTGAAGAGTCTGTGGCTCAGGCACTTGCCGCAGCTGCCCGGGCGGCAACGGTTCTCTCTAAGACCGAGGTAACACTTGATGCTGTGAAGGCCACCGTTGATCCCGACTTTTGTGATGGCTGTGCCCTCTGTGTGGATGTTTGCCCATACGGTGCCATTACCCTTGGTTCCCGTTCGGATGATCTGCCTAGTCGTATTATCAGCGTTAATGAGGCGAAGTGTAAAGGCTGTGGCTTATGTCAGGCGACATGTCCTAAGAGAGGCGTCTATGTTGCTGGATTTACCATGCAACAGATAAGCAGTCAGATTGCTGCCGCTCTTGAGGTCTAGTCGTTACCTGTACATAAAATGAACATGAGGATTAAATAAGGAGTAGATCACATGAGTTTTGAGCCTAAAATCATTGCATTTTGTTGCAACTGGTGCTCATACGCCGCAGCTGATCTGGCGGGAGTGTCCAGGATGCAGTATCCGCATAATGTACGGATTATCCGTGTTATGTGCTCAGGTATGGTTCATCCTGAATTTGTTATGGATGCCCTGCACCAGGGTGCAGACGGTGTCATGGTACTTGGCTGACACCTCGGTGAATGTCATTACCTGGATGGTAATTATATAGCAGAGACCCGTTCTGATATGATCACGAGCATGTTGGAAGACATGGGATATGAGAAAGAACGATATGGTGTGAGTTGGGTATCTTCAGCCGAGCCGGATAAGTTTGTTAAGGCTGTGACTGAGATGACTGCCCGTATCAAGAAACTTGGACCTGTCCAAACTGAAAGCCCCGCTCAGGCGGTGTAAAGGAGGCGATATGGGTGTGAAAACAGCTATGGAATGGTTGAGCTCATGTTCTGGATGCGAAATCGCTATCCTGAATATAGGTGAAGATCTTATTCCAATTATTACTGAAGCGTTGGATATTGTTCATGCACCGGTACTTATGGATCATAAGTACTTTGGACAGACCGGTGAGGGCCTGACCCTGGAAATACCAGAGGCAACTATTGGTATTGTTAGCGGTGGCGTAGCCAATGAAGAGCATATCGAAGTGCTTGAGGAGATGAGAAAGAAATGTACTATTCTTATCGCCCTTGGAACCTGTGCAACCCATGGTGGTATCCCCGCTCTGATGAATGGGCAGGATCGAGCCCAGAGTTGGAAAGAGATTTATCAAACAAAGACCACCGATCCCGGGGGAGAAGTTCCCAATGTGGAAGTTCCTGCTCCTCTTGACCGTGTTTATGCCTGTGATGAGAAGGTAAAGATTGATCTGCAGTTGCCAGGATGTCCTCCAAATCCTGCCCATATTGCCGAGGTGATCTTTTCTCTTCTTGAGGACCGACCACCGGTTCTTCCTGGTAAGAGTGTTTGTGATACCTGCCCGACCAAGCGTGAGGGTAAGGGTGATGTAAGTAAGCTGAGACGTTTTCTTACAAACGCTGAATTTGAGCCAGGCGAACCTATTGATGAAATGCGCTGTCTGCTTGAGCAGGGATACCTCTGTATGGGGCCGGTAACTGCTGCAGGCTGTGCAAGAAATGGTGCTCCTAGCTGTATTGCTGCTCGCGTTCCCTGTCGTGGTTGCTTTGGGCCTGTTCGTGGCGCTGGTAATCAAATGTTGGATATGATGAACGCATTGGCAAGTAATGGAATTGATTGTAGTTCTGTTATTGATCGTCGCTCTATGTTACGCTTTTCAGGTGCGCATGGAATGCTACGGCCTGTAAAAAAAATGGTTGTTAAGGAGGACTAAGATGGGAAAGGTATTAACGATTGCACCTGTTACCCGTATTGAGGGTCACGCAAAAATTGCCATTCATTTAGATGATACGGGCAATGTGGAAAATGCATTTTTGCATATTCAGTCCCTGCGCGGATTTGAGAAGTTTATTGAGGGGCGTCCTGCAGAGGAAGTGCCTCGTCTGGTAAATAGAATTTGTGGTATCTGTCCTTGGATGCATCACATTGCCTCCAATAAGGCAGTTGATCGTTGTTTCGATGTAACCCCTACGGCAACCGGTTATAAGTTGCGTGAGTTGTGTCAGGTTTTGGCTCATGTCAACGATAAGATTCTTCACTTCTTCTTTTTGGCGGCCCCGGATTTTGTTCTTGGACCAGATGCAGATCACTCTGTACGTAATGTTATGGGCGTTGTTAAGGCGGCTCCGGAACTTGCGTCCAAGGTTGTGAAGATGCGTCAGCTTGGTCAGATGATGTTGGAGAAATTTGCTGGCAAGGCTATTCACCCAATTGCCGGTGTTGTCGGTGGTTTTTCCAAGCCAATGGTTGAAGAGGAACGTAAGGAGTTGCTGGAAGGTGCCCGTACTCTGCTTGACTTCTCCACCTATGCCCTTGATTTTGCTATTAACAATGTATTTTCAAAGTACATGGACGTTATTGGTGAGCTTGGCGTTATTAAGACTGGTTTCCTCGGTACAGTTGATCGTCAGGATGGATCACTTCGTCTCTTCGATGGTAACCTGCGGATGATGAAGGCAGATGGTAGCTTTGAAGAGTTTCAAAACCGTGATTATGCTGACCATATTGGTGAGCATACGGTGCCTTGGGGCTATTCTAAAATGCCATATGCCAAGTTTTGGAATGAGGGCTTTGATATGAGCCTTGGTGCTCCAAAGGGTATTTATCGTTCTAATACCCTGGCCCGTATCAATGTTTGTGACAAGATCTCCACTCCAAAGGCCCAGGCAGCACTTGAAGCCTTCCGTGAGTTATTTGGTCGTCCTGCCCAACAGACTCTGCTTTATCATTATGCTCGCCTGATTGAGATGGTTTATGCCTGTGAGCGAACTATTGAGCTCCTCGAGTGGGATGGTATTACCGATCCTCATGTTCGTGCGGAGGTTACCCCGCGGGCAGGTCGTGGTGTGGGTGTGGTTGAGGCCCCTCGTGGTACTCTTATTCATGATTACACAACCGATGATGATGGCTGTGTTACCAGTGCAAATCTTATTGTGGGTACCACCCACAATATTGCGCCGATGAATATGTCTGTGAGACAGGCGGCAAGTTCACTCATCAAAGATGGAAAATATGATGAGGGCATTCTTAACAGGGTAGAGATGGCTGTTCGGGCCTATGACCCCTGAATGTCTTGCGCTACCCACCGCCTGGATGGCGGTCTTCCAGTAACTGTATCTATTATGGATAAAGAAGGTGTAGAAATTGACAGAATTGTCAAATAATCTTCGGTAGGTTATCCTTGTCACCGTGTCATATTTGCCGTGGCGGTTTATTGAAAAGGCAACAGATTCTAAAACAATCTGTTGCCTTTTTTTATGTTGTTGCGGTAAAGTGTTGGTCGGTTGTTGTTTTTTGTGGAGAGCATTGATCCTGTCCGGGTCGATATTGTAGATTGGCTCCATGGTAAATTAGAAAGGAGTAGGTGGACGTGATAAACCAACTTCCAAGCCCAGAAGCATTGCTTGAAGAGCTGCATCGTGTTGTAAGTAAGCCCATTCGTTTAATGGTTGTTTGTGGTACCCATAACCGAGCCATCCTTCGGTATGGAATCAGAGAAGAGTTACCCGATTTTATCGAACTTGTTGCTGGACCTGGTTGTAGCGTCTGTGTGATGCCGACGGGACATGTTGACGCCTTTGTTAAGGTTGCCCGCCAGCCGGACGTTATTACTGCCACCTGTGAAGACCTGTTGAAGGTACGCGGGAGCAAGGAGTCTTTGGCCGATGTCCTCAATGAGGGAGTGCACCGTGTTGAAATTATCTCTTCTCCTCGTCAGGCCCTTGAGCTGGCCTATGTAGAGGAGGATAAGATTGTTGTTTATCCTGCCGTGGGTTTTGAGGCTACGGCTCCCAGTATTGCCGAGACTATTTTAGAGGCGGCCCAAAATGGGGTGGGAAATTTTTGTGTTATTCCTTCCATTCGCCTGCTTCCACCAACCATTGATGCCCTCCTCCTTGATCCCCAGTTGAGTATTCAGGGATTGCTCTGTTCAGATCATATCAATACCATTTCTGACACCGAAGCCTATGCCGATCTTGCCCGTAAACATAGCCTGAGCTGTTGTATTGCAGGTTTTGAAAAGGCAGAGATTCTACAGGGGATTCTCAGCATGGTTAAGCAGATCCATCGTGGTGAATCCATGGTGGATGCCAGTGGTGCCATGGTTTATTCAATGGAAGAGACAGCCCGGGCCCGGAGGGTGGTGGAAGAGGTTTTCTTTCCAACGGAAACGGCTTGGAGAGGTTTGGGCTCTATTGCTGAGAGTGGTTTTGTTATCCGTGATGAGTTGGCCCTCTATGACGCCACTAAACGTTTTAATGTTCGTTTTGCTGAGGGTACGGATCAATGCATGTGTCACTGTAATGAAATTATTTCTGGACGCGCCCTGCCGCCTGACTGTCCTGCCTTTGGTATGGCCTGTACCCTGCAGAATCCCGTGGGGCCCTGTATGATTTCCAATGAGGGCATTTGTGCTGCATACTTTAAGTATAAGTTGGAGTCTTCCAGATTTTCCCGTTTAGATGTCTAGTCTTATTTAGAAGGATATTATGCACGAGTTTTCTCTTGCCCAGGGCCTGCACGATCAGTTGCTTGACCTTGCCCATGAACATGAGGCCCAGAGGGTGCAAAAGGCTGAAATCTGTATCGGTGAAAATGCCGGTATTGTTGTGGAATCATTTCTCTTTGGCTTTGATGTCCTTGCCAGTCAAAATGATATTACCAGAGATACCGAGCTGGTCGTTGAGAGAGACGATGGCAGAGATCTCATCCTGATGCGTCTTGAGCTTTCTTGAGATTTTCTTGCCTGCAGTGGAGGATGTATAGGGAGAAGCGATTATTGAACTTATTGATATCTGGATTAACTATTTGACTTATATACCTAATTATTAAAGAATAGCAACTTGTTGAGGTTGTTAAACTATTAATACGGGTGAGGTATGTCTGCCAGATATCAAGATAAAAAGTACCACTATATAGACAGATCCTGTTGTTGCCTGTTGGCTGTGGTTTTTTTCTATGCAGGCATCCCCAAGTTGTTCCATCCAGTCGATTTTGCCCTGACCATTGAGGCCTATGGCATGTTGCCCGACATGCTGGTCATACCTGTTTCCTATCTCCTGCCCCTTTTTGAAGTTGTTTTAGGTCTTGCCCTCTTGCAGGGGCGGGTGGAGGGGGTATGGGCTGCCCTTTTTCTGCTCATCTCTTTTATTTTGATTTTAAGCTACGCCCTCTATCTCGGGCTTGATATTGACTGCGGTTGCTTTGGCCCCGAAGATCCGGAGCAGGCTGCCTTTTCGGGCATACGTACAGCCCTGATCCGTGATTTTCTCCTTCTTATTCCTGTCATTATCCCCCTTACCCTGCGAAAAGCATATGCGGAGCTTTGGCTGCCGCTTTTTTTAAATCCATTATTCCTTAAGGAGAAGAAATGAATATTAAAGTATCGGCATTGGTTTTTGCCCTCTGTCTGGCAGTTGCAGGAAACTGTTTTGCCTTTGGTAGCTCTAAGTTTAAAAAAGAGGTAGAAAAGGAAACAGGGGCGGTCAAGCTTGTGCGTGAGGTTCAGCGTGGTGGTTACGATCTGCTCACTACAGATGAGTTGAAGAAGATGATTGATGGGGGCCAGAAGATGGTCATCGTTGATACCATGCCCTATGAGTCCAGTTATAAAAAGGCCCATCTTCCCGGTGCTGTCCAGTTTCTCTTTCCTATTCCAGATATGAATATCTGGGATAGCGCCGAGACAGCCGGTAAGACAGAGGCGGATTATAAGGCCCTCTTAGGTAGTGATCTGGATGCTACTATTGTGGTTTACTGTGGCTTTGTTAAGTGTACTCGCAGTCATAATGGTGCTGTCTGGGCGAAAAAATTGGGTTATAAAAACGTCTATCGCTATTCAGGTGGTATCTATGCCTGGAAGGGTGCCGGTTGTTCTGTGGCCAAGGTTAAGTAGACTTAAGGTGTGAATGTAGTGGAAATGGCAGCTTGAGCTGCCATTTTTTTGTGGCCCGTCTATATTTCCCGTAGGTAGTCGTTTTTCAGGGTGACATAGCTTTGGGCAGACTCTTGCAGATAGTCAAGCTCATCCTCTCTCAGGGGTCTGGCCTTTTGGGCCGGGCTGCCCTGATAGAGGAAGCCGCTTTCAAGTCTCTTCCCCGGGGTGACCAGAGAACCCGCTGCCAGTAGTACATCGTCCTCTATGATGACTCCATCAAGGACAATAGCTCCCATACCAATAAGTACCCTGTTGCCTATCTGACAGCCGTGCAGCATGGCCTTGTGACCGATGGTAACATCTGTGCCAATATCGATTCGAAAACCATTGGGTTTTATCTTGCTCTTGCGACTGACGTGGAGGACACTTCCCTCCTGAATATTGGTGCGGGCGCCGATGGTAATGGTGTGGACATCACCGCGTATTGCCACCAGTGGCCAGATATTGACATCGTCACCCAAGCGGACATCACCGATAACAACAGAACTGCTATCTACATAGACATTCTTGCCAACAGTGGGCAGGACTTTTAGAAATGGGCGTAGCATAATACTCCTAGGTCTCTGACTTTTGCTCAAGGAAAATCTTATCTCTTGCCTCCAGAGTATCCGTCCGGTGGCATCATGACTATATAATATAAATTCAGGTGAAGACGAAGGGAAATATGCATCCCTCCTATTTTGGGTGGTGGTCTTGTTTGCTCATGAGCTGTCAACTGCCGGGCACAAAAAAAGGCGACGGGGATATCCCCGTCGCCTTTTCACTAGCTTTCTGCTAGAGAGGTGTCTCTATTTTCTGCGCTTGGCCAGCATCTCAGCGATGTGGCGTACCTCAATATTAAGACCGTGCTTTTTCGCACCACCACGGATCTGCATAACGCAACCAGGGCAGTCTGTGACGAGAATATCGGCCTTTGTCTCCTGGATGTTTTTTAGCTTGTTTTCAAGAAGCTGACCGGAAATTTTAGGAAACTTAGCAGAGTAGGTGCCACCAAAGCCACAGCAGACGTCTTCCTCGGCGCATGGCACATAGTCGAGCCCCGCCTTAACCATAAGTTCGCGTGGGGCATCTTTCACCCCAAGGCCACGACAGAGATGGCAGGGGGCATGGTAGGTGACCTTCTCACCCTTGGTGGTGATGAAATCTTCCCTCTTCATCTCGATAACATCGTTCATAAAGGAGCTGTAATCAATGAACTTGTCGGTGATCTTATCCACCCGGCTGGCGTAGATAGGATCGTCGCCAATAATCTTCTTGTAGTTGTGCTTAAAGTGAGAGACACAGGAGGCACACATACTGAGGATATAATCGCAGTCACACTTCTCAAAGGCTTCCAGATTCTGAATAGCAATCTCTTTTGCAGCCTGCATCTCGCCGAGCATCTGCATGGGCAGGCCGCAGCAGGTCTGCTCCATTGGGAACTCTACGGAAACCCCCTTGTCTCTAAAGCTCTCAATGGTGGCAACGGATTGTTCCGGATAGACAAAATCCTGAACACAGCCGGCAAAGAAGGCAATCTTAATCTTGGGCTTAGCAGGGTTTTTACCGATTCTCTGCCAGATATCTCTGAAAGGTTCCTTGGCCACGGTGGGCAGGGCCCTGAAGTCATGGCTGGGGAAGAAGACCATGGGCAGATGACGCATGAAGCCGTCTTTGCCCTTGAGAGGTTTTTGGGCGGTCTGGGCGATGCGGAGGAACTTGTGGAAGAGTTTACGGTTCTTCAGCATCTTGCCGGCCAGGGCAGAGTAGAGCGGATGTCCTGCCTTGTCCTGAATTCTGATGTGAATCTCTTTGATCAGGGCTGGCAGGTCAATGCCGGCTGCACATACCTCCTTACAGGCGCCACAGTTGATACAGTTCTGGACCAGATTTTTGGCCTTCTCTTCACCGTGGAAGAAATAGGTGAGGATGAGACCGATGGCACCGATATAGATATGGCCCATCTTGTGTCCGCCAACCATTCGGTATACGGGGCAGACATTGGCACAGGCCCCGCAGCGAACACAGGCGAGTACCTGAGAGAACTGAGGGTCTTTGGCCATGGCACTACGACCGTTATCGAGGAAGATATAGTGCATCTTCTTGCCGGTGTCGGTGCTGGCACATTCATTGGCACCGGTTACCCAGGTGACATAGGAGGTGAGACCCTGGCCGGTGGCATTACGGGGGAGGGCCTTGAGGATGCGCAGGGCATCGTGCATATTTGCGGTAAGCTTTTCAAGTCCCATCAGGGCAACGTGAACGCGTGGCACGGTACTTGCCATTCGGGCGTTACCTTCGTTGGTGACAATGCCGATGGTACCGGTTTCAGCAATGGCAAAGTTACCACCGGAAAAACCCATATCGGCCTTGACGAATACGCCACGAAGTTCCTCACGGGCCACCCTGACAAGGGTTGTAATATCATCATTTTGCTTCTTGCCAGTAACATCACTGAAGAGATCACGCACCTGGTAGCGAGAGAGGTGGATGGCAGGCACAACCATGTGGCTGGGGCCCTCGTGGCGGAGCTGGATGATGTATTCGCCAAGATCACTCTCTGTTACCTCAAAACCCTCGTCTTCGAGGTAGTGAGTAAGGAGGGTTTCCTCGGAGGTCATGGACTTAGCCTTAACCACCGACTGGCAATTTTCATCTCTGGCGATCCGGGCAATCAGCTCATTTGCTGCCTGGGCATCCTTTGCCAGGTGAACAACGGCACCGTTTTTCTCGGCGTTCTTTTTAAACTGGGCGTAGAGCGCGTCAAGGTTTTTTACAGCCTCTTTTTTGGCGCAGGCGATTTCGCCTATGAGCTTTTTGTCATCGATGCCGGCAAATGCCTTGTGTCTGCTCTCCTTATAGGAGATGGCAAATTTGTCCATCATGCTTCTGAGAAAGTCATCGTTAAGGGCTTCGTCGAGCTCTGTTCTGTACTGGGATAGGTTTTTAGCAGTTTGCATTACACTTCCTCCAAAAGAAGAATATGGAGATAGAGGGGGCCATGGGCGCCAACGGTAAGAACACGCTCGACATCTGCGGTACGACTGGGTCCGGTGATGAAGGCTGTGTAGTCTGCCTTTTTCATCCAACCCGTGAGGATGTCTTCAATATCGTAGGCGTCAGCAACAATTTTTGCTACGGGGAGAACGGCAATATGTGCTTCGCTTACCATGGTGGCAAGGCGTAACTCTTCGTTTGGGCAGTTGAGAACAATTGTGCCTGTGTCGATAATACCGTAGTCGGCAAAGGTGAATCCGATGTCAACGCCACCGAGGTAGGAGCGCATATTGTTCTTGATAAGCTTAAAGTCCTTAGCATCAGCTAGGCCTTTAAGGCTTGCAAACTGGTCATCGCTCAGGGTCGGGGCAGCAATAATTTTACCTGGTTTATTGGAAAGATCCTTCGGGCATCCGGGAAAAGGCTTACGCTCTTCCTTTTCAGCACAGAGGTCTACAGCATATTTATATGCTTCTTCCATTGAAGAGACCCTGGCCACTGAGGCATGAACTGCCTCAGCCCTGTCGCTGAAAAGTTGTATGTCTTTTTCTGTCATTTTTGTTTCCTTGTACGCGAGATAATTTTTTGTTGCGGCGATACCTGACCCTATCCTATCTTTAGATGAGGCCTGTTTTTCGTCCCTGGATCAGAGTGTCTTTTGAAGGCCGCACTGATTCGGGAAAACTCCCGCTAAACTGATAGCGGGAGGGGTACTGCTATGGTAATGATTCTGCGTAAATTTCTATAACGTGACGCACCTCGACTCCTCCACCCGATTGGGAGAGGACATCGGCAAGTTGCATCATGCATGCCGGGCAACCGGTACTGACCACATCTGCCTTAACCGCCCTTATATTGTCGGCCTTATGCATACCTATCTGCTTTGAAAGGTCGTAGTGGAAGAGATTAAAGGTGCCACCATTTCCACAGCACTTATTGGCATCGGTCATTTCCTTGAACTCATAGGACGGATTCAACTTGAGCAGGGTCCGTGGTTGGCTGGTAACCTTAAGGGACTTGGCCAGATGGCATGGGTCATGGTAGGTGACGACCTTGCCGCCGACTGGTTTTTCAGCAGGCTCCTTAACACCGAGGACATTAACAATAAATTCATTGATATCCATGGCCTTGGCTGCAAGACGGGTTACCTTTTCTTTGAAGATGGCATCTTCATCGTCAATCATCTTGATCCACAGCTCTTTTATGGTATCTGTACAGGTGCCGCAGGGGGTGATGATATAGTCAAAATCTTTGTTGTCAAAGGCCTGAACATTTTGTCTCATCAGGGCAATAAAGGCCTTGGTCTCTCCGGAGGCGAGGGTGGGGATGCCACAGCAGGCCTGACCTTTTGGTAAAAATACGCCAACACCATGATGCTTAAAGATCTTCATGGCAGCATGACCGATATGGGGGCTCATCTTGTCCACAACGCAACCGGGGAAGAAGGCAATCTTCACCCCGCTTTTGCCCGCCGGGGTATCCAGCTGTGGATAATCCAGTCGAAAGGGTCGCTTGGCCAGAGAGCCGAAGTGTCTTTTGCCCAGTAACGGAGTGAGGAGGCTACAGCTGTTTGTGGCTGCAGCCGCATCTTCCTTATGAACAAAAATGTTTTGAAACTGTGCACTTACCAAGGTAAGAAAATCAAAGAGTTTTGGGCGGGTTAAAAACCCTCGGAATATGATCTTCTTCAGCGGATGGAGACCCTTGTAGGTGGTGACAATAACGCGGGCATTGATAAAGATGTCCATGATATGTACGCCACTGGGGCAGGCCGCTGCACAGGAGCCACAGAGGAGGCATTTGGTCAGTTTCTCATTCACCTGATCTGAATCCTTGATCATTTCACGAGCAAGTTGCTCAAGTAATGCGATCTTGCCCCGAGTAACATCACCTTCATGCATGGTTTCAGCAAAGACTGGACAGACCGCTTGGCACATGCCGCATTTCATGCAGGAGGCCATCTGGTCATCGAGTTCCATGAGCTGATCGGCTAATTTTTTAAGATCAGACATTTTTACTAACCTCCAATGATCTTGCCGGGGTTTAAGATTCCCTTGGGATCAATAGCTTTTTTCATGTTTAGTGAGTAATCAAGAGTAGCTCTTGAGGTTTCTTTTTCCATCCATTTAGACTTAGCGATACCGATGCCGTGCTCTCCAGAGAGGGTGCCTTTTAGAGAAAGGGCAACGTCAAATATCTCATCAATTGCCTCTTCAACTCGGGCAAATTCCTTTTTATCCCGGCGATCACAGAGAATGGTTGGGTGAAGATTGCCGTCACCGGCGTGGCCAAAGGTGCCTATGGAAAGGTTATGCTTTTTCGCAATATTATTAACCCCACGAATCATTGCAGGAATCTGGCTACGGGGAACCGTAGCATCTTCAAGTACTGTTGTTGGGCGGGCTCGGGCCAGAGCGGGGAGGGCATTACGACGTGCAGTCCAGAGGCTTTCTCGTTCCGCTGCAGTTTCTGCCGCCTGAACATAGGTAGCACCGATTTTTTTACAGAGCTTAACAATCTTTTCTGCATCTTCGGCAACTTCTGCCGGATGGCCATCTACCTCGATGAGCAAAATTCCCTGGGCATCGGTTGGTAGACCGGCCTTGGTGTAGTCTTCAACATAACGAATAACAGCGTTATCGAGTAACTCAAGGGTACAGGGAACGATGTGGCTTGCAATAATTCCAGCCACAGCTTCTGAGGCCTTATCAATATCATCGAAAACAGCCATCATAGCCTTGGAGGCCTTTGGGGGTGGGACAAGCTTAAGGATGATGTTGCTGAAGATGCCGAGGGTGCCCTCGGAGGCAATCATTAAACCGGTGAGATTATATCCTGTTACGCATTTGACTGTGCGGGAACCGGATTTGATGAGATCGCCATTGACGTCATAGAAATCTATACCCATTACATAGTCTTTGGTGACACCGTATTTGAGACCCCGGAGTCCACCAGCATTCTCAGCGACGTTACCGGCCAGGGTGGAGACGGCTTGACTGCCTGGATCAGGCGGGTAAAAGAGATTACGTTTTGCCACCTCGTTGGCAAACTGAGCGGTGACTACACCGGGCTCTACTACGGCATAGAGATCCTCTTCGTTAATCTCAAGTATCTTGTTCAGACCATTGGTGAGAAGAACGACTCCGCCGGGATGGGGAATTGTTCCACCCGAGAGGTTGGTGCCGGCACCACGTACGGTGACGGGAAGGCCAAGATCATTACAGAGCCTGGTTACGGGACCTATTTCCTCGGTGGTGCAGGGCTTGACAACCAGAGCAGGAACCGACGGGGTAAGTACTGCCGAGTCGTATGAGTAGGTATGGAGATCGCTCTCCGTGTGCAACACGTTTTTTGCACCAACGATTGCCGCAAACTCTTTGGCTAATTTGGAATTGGACATCTTTTCTCCTGTAAAATATATGATAATAATAACGTTGCCGGCAGGGATAGGTGGCTAATCCTGCCGGTTGGTGAGTTTTTAACTAAAAGACTCCTGGAAAGAAGACAAATGACAGAAGGTAGACCATAATTCCGACAACCAGGCCGTAGACAAGGAAGGGTAAGGCTGTACGTTTAAGGATTGCGCCCTCCATGCCAGAGAGTCCAGCCACAGCACATACTGCCACAATGTTATGGATGCAGATCATATTACCCATTGCTCCGCCAACGCCCTGGGCAGCAATGATGATTTGATGAGGGAGATTAAGGCTGGATGCTACGCCCCACTGAAATTCTGCAAAGAGAAGATCGGAAACCGTATTGGAGCCGGTGATAAAAGAACCGAGACCGCCAACAAATGCGGCAAACATCGGCCAGGTCTGTCCTGCCAGTCCGGAAACCGCCTCGGCAAGTGCCAGAGGCATTGATGGGTAGTTATTTGGATTCAGGGCAGCATCAACGATTCCGGAACCCTTGAAGATGGAGACGATGGAAACAGAGAAGAAGAGGGCAATGGCCGGGCTCTTCATCTTGCTAATAGCCTCCTTCCAGGCAATAGCTGCCTTGGCGGCGGGCATTCTGTGGAGGAAGATGGTAAGGATGGCCACCAGAGCAAAGGGGATGGTTCCTGGAAGATAGAGGTACTTTATGCTGGCGTCAACGGACTCAAAACCGAGGATATCGGTAAAGGGAATAGAAACGCCTGCAAGTATCCCTTTCAGGCCGAGGGATGGGATACGGGTTACGACAAGAATGAGGCCAATGAGAATATATGGGGCCCAGGCCCGGAGCTGGCTCATATGGGCTTTGAATTCACCTGCATTATCGGCGCTGACAAGACCTGTCCACTCTTTATCCCACTCCGATGCGGGACCGAAATCCCAGCTTTTCTTAGGCATACAGAAATTATTTTTAGCGCCAAAAACAACGATGCCAAGTCCAACAAGACCACCGATAAGGGAAGGAAATTCCGGGCCTACCAGCCATGCTGTCAGGAGGTAGGGAACGGAAAAGGCTACGGCGGAGAAAATACAGAACTTCCAAGCGGCAAATCCTTCACTCCACTTGCGGTTTTTACCGAAGTAGCGGGTCATAAAGCCGAGCATAAAGATGGGAAGGATGAAAATCATGGGCAGGTGCATCAGGGTAGACCACTGGGTAACAAGCTGGTTAAAGCCCTCCATGGAGGTGAAATTTACTCCGGGAGCGCCCACTAGAACTGCTTCATCCACCATACCTGTGAGATAACTAAAACCAAGAACAACAGGGGTACCAACAGCTCCGAAGGTTACTGGGAAGGAGTTAAAGACAAGGCACATGACCACCGCACAGAGTGGGGGAAAACCAAGACTTAAGAGCAGTGGTGCGGCAAGGGCTGCCGGGGTACCAAAGCCTGCTGCACCTTCAATAAAGGCTGCAAACATATAACCAATGATAAGCACTTGGATACGGCGATCACGGGTAATATTTTGGAAGCCATATTGAATGGTTTCCATGCCACCACTGTACTGCAGGGTGTAGAGGATGATAATCGCACCAAAAACAATAATAAGAATACCTATTGCTGTGACGAGTCCCTGGAGTGTGAGGGCCGCGACATAGGCCGCGGGAAGTTGCCAGACTGCGATTCCTCCAATAACACAGGAGAGCCAGGCAACGGGCATAGCCTTGGTGGCAGGCCAACGGAGGCCGACCATGAGCACCAGGGCCAGCATGAGGGGGACGAGCGCCACAAGGGCTAAAATTCCTACGGACATGTTTTCTCCTTGACTAGTAATCGTGAACTGTCTGTTACAGTGAAGCATTTTCACCAGGATAAAAGCCTGTGTATTCTTTAAGGTGCCAATAAAAGAGAATGCTTTTCTGCCTGTCACTCTGTGTAAATATAGAGAGCTTATGCTCTATCTTTCAATAAGCATGCCAATAGAGTTGATAAGTTTTACTTATCTGTTATTACAGCATATTTTATTTTCAGAGGTAGGCGGGAGATGAAGGAGGGGAGGGCTCTGTCTGAAAGAAAGGACAGGGTTATGGGGAATGGCCAGAGGTGGGTGGGGGCTAGCTACTTTTCTTTTTGACCTTTAAAATCATTGGCCATCGGTAACACCCCTTTATTTAAGGAGAAAACAGTGTCCGGAAAAAAAGACCGGCCGTAGTCTGTTTTTTCGGACAGGTCCGTTTGGTAAATGGAGGGCTTGGTGGAAAGTACCGGGGGAGGCTATGGCTGAATATTATGTTTTTTGAGGAGGGCGTAGAAGTGTGACCTGGAGAGGCCCGAAATTTTAAGGCATTCATGGGTATTATCCAGGTATCTTTTCGTCAGTTCCTCTAGGTATTTTTTTTCTGTCTCATCCTTGAAAACCTTAAGGGTTGGCAGTGTATCCATGGCTAGTTCAGCGTCCTGCGCTCTTGCCGTCGATCCCTGTTGAGGAGCATCCTCTGCGGGGGCTGGCTGTTCTTTCTTCTCCAGATTTGACCTGGCCATGCTGACGCGCAGGTCGGGGGGGAGATGCATGAGGTATATGGTTTCGCTATTACCTGCGGCAATAAATGCTCGTTCAATGACGTTGAACAGCTGGCGGACATTGCCCGGCCAGTCGTAGTTGTTCAGTACCTCATAAAAATCGGAGTTGACTGCCTTTGCTTCAAGTTGATACTGCTCACTGAGCTGCTGTAGTTTGAATTTGGTGAGTTCACGTATATCGCCTGTTCTTCTCCGCAGGGGGGGGAGACAGAACTGGATGGTGTGTATGCGATAGAGCAGATCCTGGCGGAAATCTCCTTCTGCCGCCATGATCTTCAAATCTCTGTTTGTTGCGGCAATGAGGCGAAAATCGCTTGTGTATTCGCGTGATTCTCCCACCGGTCTGTAGCTGCGTTCCTGGAGGACCCTAAGAAGAGATTTTTGCACCGAGATGGGGAGCTCACCGATTTCGTCCAGGAAGAGGGTGCCCTTGTCGGCGAGCGGAATCAGGCCCTTTTTGTCGGTCTGGGCCCCGGTGAAGGCACCTTTGACATAGCCAAAGAGGGTGCTTTCAATGAGGGTTTCGGTTAGGGAGGCACAGTCGACTACGACAAACTCTCTGCTGGCACGGGCCGAGTTATCGTGAATTGTCCGGGCAAAGAGTTCCTTGCCGGTACCCGTTTCGCCGTTAATGAGGATGTTGGCATCGGATCTTGCCGCGTCAGCCACCAGTTCATAACAGGTTCTCATCTGCGGGCTCTCCCCTATAATCCGATCCAGGTTTAGGGGGTCACTGGTCAGCTGATCCTTTTTATAGTGATGGAAATTAAGGGCCTGTTTCATAGAGAGTGTGATCTGTTCTATGGAGGTGGGTTTAACCAGAAAATCCCAGGCACCATCCTGAATGGCCTGCTCTGCCCCGTGGACATCACTCTTGCCTGTTAAGATAATGACCTCTGGTTGGCCAACGGACTCCTTTATTCTGGTTAAAAAGGTCAGACCATTACCGTCGGGCAGGGATACATCGAGGAAGACCAGGTCGAATTTGACGCTCTGCAGTAACTCAAGGCCACTGGCAATGGTATGGGCAGCAGTGCACTGGTGCTTTTGGCGTATAACAAGGCTGGCGATTGTTTCGCAGACGTGAACATCGTTGTCGATGATGAGAATGTTATTCATTGGAAAACTCCGATTTTGCAATGGCCTGGCGTATGGTGGTGGCCAGGGCTGTTTTGCTATAGGGCTTCATAAGGACATTTATGACATTGGGGGCCTTGGCCGCATACTCGGTGATATTTCGTCGCCCTGAAACAATCATAAAGGGTATGTGTGGGGCAATTTTTTCTACTTTTTTAGCAAGTTCTATGCCGTTCATCTCCGGCATATCGTAATCGGAAACCACCAGATGGAAGTACTTGGGGGCGTCTGTGATGAGCTTATAGGCGGCATTGGGGGAACTTGCCGTGGTTATTTTGTAGCCAAGGGTTTTGAGAATTCTCGGAGTTGTCTCAAGCTGTTCCTGGTCATCCTCGATAAAGAGAATATGCTCATCGCCTACTGGGAGAAGATCATGGTTCTTTATCTTCAGTTCATTATCAATCTCTTTTATCGGTAGATAGATTTCAAAGCTGGTACGAATGTTGGGTAGACTTGAAACGGTAATGGCTCCGTTGTGGCCTTTTATCAGGCCATGGACAACGGCAAGGCCCAGACCTGTTCCCTCCGTCTTTCCCTTGGTGGTAAAAAAGGGATCGAATATTTTATTAATTATATCCGCGTGGATGCCGGGACCGTTATCGCGGATTTCAACGTTTAGGTATCTGCCGGCAGAGACCCCTATGAGCTGTGCCGCTTCCTCTTCAAGCTCTATCTGCTTCAGAGAAAGTCTGATTGTGCCTCCCCGGGCCCGGAGGGATTGGAAGGAGTTGGTGCAAAGATTCATGATGATCTGTTGAATCTGGGTGGGATCAGCCATTATTAGCGGGGTATCCGTTGGTAACTGGCATTGGATGTCGATATTTTTTGGCAGGGAAGAGGTTATAAAATCGATTGTTTCTCGGATGACCTCTATAATATTGGTGGGTTTAAAACCCTCCTGGGAGAGGCGGCTAAAGGTTAAAATCTGCTTTACCAGTCGGCTTCCCCGATATGCTGCTTTTCTTGCTCTATCCAGATCTGTCCATGTCATGGACTCTTTTTCGATATCGGTGATGGCAAGTTCAACAGAGTTCATGATAGAAGTGAGAATGTTGTTGAAATCATGAGATATTCCACCAACCAAGGTGCCCACTGCCTCCATTTTTTGCGACTGGAGCAGCTGTTTTTCAAGGCTGATTCGGCGGGTGATGTCCTGGGCAGTTGAGAGTGTCCCCATGACCCGTCCTCCTCCATCGTAGAGAGGTACCTTGTTGATCTCCAGCCAGATGGGTTTGCCCTTGCCATTGCTGACCGTCCAGCTGATGCGTAAACGGGGATGGCCGGACTCTATTACCTCTCGATCCCAGGTGGCTGCGTGTCTGGCAAAGTCCATATCCAGTTGTAGTTTCCGGTCGTTGGAGCCGATGATAGTTTGGGGATTCCCCAGGCCAAAAAAATCGGTGAAGGATCTATTGGCCCCAAGATATTTTTGATTTTTATCCTTCCAGAAAACCAGGAGGGGGATGGTGTTCATTAAAATTTCCTGGAAGGAGAGTTGGGCCTTAATTTCCTTTTCTACCCTACGTCGTTGCAGGACTGAGATGATAAGGAGGACAAGGATGAAGGTGAGGGTGACCAACGAGACTATAATTGTCCAGAAGAATCGTTTGTTCAGCTTATAGAAGGATGTTGGACCATTGATAACAGTGCTTCCCGTGGGAAGGAGTTTTTTGTTTATCTTGAATTTTTTCAGTACCTTGTCGTCAAACATGTAGCGCTCGATGGGGGAGGGCATGATGCGTTCAGTAGGGAAGGACCCGGTTTGGAATAGATTAATTGCAATATTGGCAGCCTGTTGGCCCTGGTCATGTCCTGAGACTAGTTTTCCGCCTACGGTGCCATGGCCCAGTAAGAACTGCCAAACTGTAAAGGTCATCACCGGGCTGTTTTGGTAAATTATGTTGAGGATCTCCTCGGCAGAGTAGGCCTCATGGTGTGACTCTGTGTAAAAGGGGGTATAGAAAACAACCTCATCTTCTTGCAAATTTCTGATTTTAAAGAGGAGGTCGGCCAGGGAGTAGTCGACCCAATAGTCAAAGATGATCTCTCCTTTAAAGGATTTTCCCGCCTTATCTATTTCTGCCATGATCGCCTGGGATGTGACCGAGCTGTTGCCAATGACAACAAACTTTTTTAGGTGAGGCTGGAATCTTAATGCCAGTCGTATGTTTTCTTTTATATCAGGGCTTTCAAGAACACCGGCATAGTTCATCTTCTTTTCAAGTAACTGTGGTTTGAAGTTATTTATACCACAGAAGATAACGGGAACCCCCGGGAAGAGATTGTCGTGATGGCGAAGCATAAAATCAAGGGCGTTGTTATCAGAAACAATTATGGCTGAGAAGGTATAGTCCCTGTATTTAAGGCTGTAGTGTTTGCTTATATTGCTTAAGTATTCAGGGCTATTGAACCTCTTTGTGTCCATATATTCAATGTGGAGTTCGATGGGCATTCCGCTTTTGCTAAAGACATCCCGGGCACCTTCAACGATTTTATCTGACCAGGCGTAGCCGTTTTGGTAGGAGTTGAGGAAGAGTACATTCTTTTTCACCCCCTCGGCCATGGCCAGGGAGGGGATGATTGTGAGGAGTAGTATAAAGAAGAGATAATTTTTCATGCTCTCTGTTCCTGTTGGTATGATATAATATGGCTTAAAAACTCGTTGGTGAGCTATTACCGTTGGTCGTCATCATCTTATCTCTGGCTAGGGAAGGTTGTTGCAGGTAGGTTGTTTGAGGGCTCTCTGTTCTGCCCATGCTGGCCTGCCATTCTTGAGATTGATCACTTAGGGTGAGATTCTATACTCATGCATCTGCTTGAGCTCTGCTATTCGTACCTTTTGCTCCTGGATAACGCAGTCTCCATAGGCAAGACCTTTGTGGCTGCCGCCACGATAGGAATCTGCCAAGAAAATGCATTTGGTGCAGATCTGCTTTTCCCAAGCTGTTTGGTTGCTTTTAAGGAGGGTGATGGCCTGTTGGTCGAGGTCACGGTTGATCTTGATCACTACCTCATCGATTCTGGAATCAAGGCTATGCATGGCCTCGGCGGCCCTTGCTTGCATGCTGTAATTATCCTCTGCGCCATCAATAAAGTTTTGCCAGTCCTGTTTTTCAGCGGGTGGAACTGTGATAAGCTCTTCAGCTTGGGCAGGAAGGGCAAATAAGAGGAAGATGCAGAGGAGAATTCTTTTTTTCATGGGAAATCCATTTTAAATTAGAGATAGTTGTGACTTCTTTGTACTGTATAAGGTGAATTAAGGCAAATTTTGCCTGTTCAGTAGAGGGGATAGGGCCTCCGTGGGGAAGCTTGTGTCTGGCTGTCTCTTCTATCTATCTGCATGTTTTTTTGTTCTAAGAGTTCCATCTTGGGCGAACAATATTGCAAAAAAGTGGAATGTATTCTATTTTGTGGTGCAGACATGCTGCTTTGTTCGTTTCTGCTTTTGCCTCTTGAGAATAATTACGCCAAGTATAATTTGTAACACTCGTGTAAAAGTAGCAGGGCAAACTTTTATATAAAAAATATTAAGGGAAAATTAATGGGTATTTTAACAGGTAAGAAAATATTGATTGCGGGTATTGCAAGTGAGAGATCTATTGCAACTGGTATTGCGGATGCAATGTATCAACAGGGTGCGGAACTTGCCTTTACATACCTTAATGAAAAGTTGAAAAGCCGTGTGGAAAAAGTGGCGGAGCGTTGTGGCTCTACCCTGCTCTACCCCTGTGATGTTGCCTCCGATGAACAGATAAAGGATCTTTTTACCGATCTTGCTCAGGAGTGGCCAAAGTTTGATGGCTTTGTTCATGCAATCGGTTTTGCCCCTAAGGAGACCCTCGTCGGTGACTATGTGAATGCGGTTACCCGTGAAGGGTTTCAGGTAGCCCATGACATCAGCTCTTATAGCTTTGTTGCCATGGCTAAGGAGGCTCGTCCCTATCTTAATGAAAAATCTTCTCTGATAACTCTGACCTATCTTGGCGCTGAGCGGGCTTTGCCAAATTATAATGTCATGGGGCTTGCCAAGGCATCTCTGGAGGCCAATGTACGTTATATGGCTGCTAGCCTTGGCCGTGAGGATATTCGTGTCAATGCCATTTCAGCAGGGCCTATTCGTACCCTTGCTGCCGCGGGCATCTCAAATTTTCGTAAGATGCTGACTCAGTTCGAACGGGCAGCTGCTATCAAGCGTTGTGTAACCATTGAAGAGGTCGGTGGTAGCGCGGCCTTTCTGGCAAGTGATTTGGCTGCAGCGGTGACCGGTCAGGTCCTGCATGTTGATAATGGCTTTTCCATTACCACAATGCCAGGTACGGAGACAGAGGAGGAGTAGGTAGTCCTCTTTATAGAATAAAAAAAGCCCGTTAGAGTCTGACTCTAACGGGCTTTTTTTTTATCTGTTGGTAGGCTTTATTTGACAATGCCAAAACCGGGGATTTCAAGCCGTTTTTCCACCCTCTTTAGAATGTAGCTGGCGATGGTGACCAGGATAAGATAGTAGCAGGCGACAACGGTGAAGGCCTCGGTGAAGCGAAAGGTTTGGGATGCTATAGCCCGGGCTTCACCGGTGAGCTCAATACAGCTGACAATATAAGCAAGAGAAGAGTATTTTATCAGGTAGATAACCTCATTGCCGCATCCTGGTAGGGCCTTGCGAAAGGCTTGGGGAATGACGATCCAGACAATGGTTTGTACCTTGCTCATGCCAAGTGCTGCTCCAGCCTTAAGCTGGCCGCTTTTGATTGCTTGCAGTGCGCCCCTGATATATTCAGAATTGTAGGCGGAACTACAGAGAATAAATCCAATGACTGCGGCACCATAGGCGTCTAGATAGATGCCGATATTGGGTAGGCCGTAATAGAGGATAAAGAGCTGGACCATAAGCGGAACACCCCGAAAAACAGAGGCGTAAATATTGAAAAGACGTCGAACCGGGGCATTGCCGAAGACCCGGAGGGTGCCAATGACAACGCCGCCCAGCAGGCCGAAGATAGCCGAGGGGACGATGAGCATTACGCTGGTAATGAGTCCACGGTTGAGGGCGGGAATAAGTTCCTGGCTATAAAAGGGATCCATATTCAGTTATTCCTCGTCGATAGACATTTCAAGGCGTGCACAGAAATCACCTGTTCTCGTCTTGCTTCCCTCCCTCAGGAGTTCTGCAGGGCTTCCCTGCTCGATAATTTCGCCATCCTGCATAAATACGATCTCATGGGCAAGGGCGCGGGCAAAGTCCATCTGATGGGTGGCCATGACCATGGTAAGTCCTGCCTTGGTCAGATCTCGAATAACTGAGAGTACCTCGCCTACCAGCTCAGGATCAAGGGCAGAGGTGGGTTCGTCAAGGAGGAGGACGGTGGGGTCCATTGCCAGGGCTCGGGCGATGGCCACTCGTTGTTTTTGGCCTCCGGAGAGTTCTGCCGGGTAGAGATCTCCCTTCTCTTCCAGACCGACCCTTGTTAGTTCTGCCATGGCTCGGATATTGGCCTCGCTTTTTTTCATTCCCTTAACCTTGCGTAGGGCAATGGCAACATTATCTATGGCGTTGAGATGGTCAAATAGATTGAAATCCTGAAAGATCATTCCCACCTGTTGACGGTAGGCATAGAGTTCTTTTTTGTTGTCAACATCAACGACTTTGCCATGGAGCTCAAGCTTGCCGCTATCGTAGGGGATGAGGTAATTGAGGGTCTGGAGAAAGGTTGATTTACCGGCACCGGAGGGGCCGATAAGTACCTTAAGAGAGCCCTTGGGCATATTCAGAGATACATTTTTGAGTATGGGGTTGCCACCTAGAGTAACATTTATGTTACGGGCAAAGAGTACTGGGCTTGTCATAATATTGTGATGCCTTTTACGCTGTGTAGCCAGGAATATGTAGCTTCTTTTCAAGTCTGGCGAGTACTTTTACGCCGATAACGGTGATGATAAGGTAAAGAAGACCGACAAAAATAAAAAGAGTTAAATGTTCATAGGTTCGGGAGGCGACAAAGTGGGTGCGGGTAAACATATCCATGGCACCAACCACATAGGCAAGTGCCGAATCTTTTAATATGATTGAATATTCATTTGACCAAGCAGGGATGGAGACTCGCATAGCCTGAGGCAGGACAATGGAACAGATGGCCTGGGGCCGATTCATGCCCAGTGCCTCTGCTGCCCGGATCTGGCCATGGGGAAGGGAGAGAATAGCACCTTTGAAAATTTGGGATTGGTAGGCGGCGCTTGTCATTCCCAGCACCAAGGCTGTGGTGGTGAGGGCTGAAAGGTTTAAACCCAGTAGCTCAAACACTCCGAAGTAAAACAAGAACATCAGGATAAGAATTGGTACCCCGCGAAAGAACCATACGTATAAACTAATGAAATAACGAACGGGGCGGGGGCCATAGACCTGGCCTAGGGCAAAGGGGATTCCCAGAGCAAGGCCCAAGCACATGGCGCCTCCAACAATAATGAGAGTGACGCCTGCCCCTTGAAGGATATACGGTAGGGCATCAAGAACAACGGATAATTTTTGCAGTAACATTTTCCAATCTCCCAACGAAAAAAGAGCGGTGTGTACAGGGTAGACACCGCTCTTTGTGTATCTTCGTTTATTGCTAAAAGCAGTTGTGTCTAATTATTTAGAAGCAAAGTACTTTTGTTTAAGCTGCTCATAGTATGGATCAGCCATGAGATCTTTCAAGCCTTGGTTGATGATTTTTAAGAGTTCTTTGTCATCGTAGCGGACGGCAACACCAAAGTCTTCGTGCTCACCGATGTTTCCTGCAATCTTAACAGGTACACCCTTGGAAATTGCATCGTGGGCAGGAGTCATGTTCATCTCACCTGCAAGAAGTCGACCGTTGAGTACTTCAGATATGATCTGTGGGGAGGAGTCGTATTGGCGTAATTGAAGTCCCCAACCTTGAGCCTTATTTTCTTTGTCGAGCCATTTGCCGTCGCTGGTTCCTGTTTGATACCCTACACGGCCCTTAGATGCAAGGATAGAATCGGTGGTGAGCTGACTATCTTTCTTGACTACAAAGACATTTTTTACAGACCAGTAAATGTCGGAGAAGTTAACCTGTGCTTTGCGTTCCGGGGTGATGGTCATGCCGGACATAACGGTGTCAATTTTTTTAGAAGCAACGGCCTGGACAATGGTGGACCACTCCATGGGCTTATGTATAACCTCAAAATCCATGTGTTTGGCAATCCAGTTCATGCTGTCAACGTCAAAGCCTGCAGGTACACCGTTTTTGTCTACATAGGCAAAGGGGGGATAGTTCGCATCAATGCCGTTGACGACGGTACGGGCAAGGGCGCTGGTGCTGAGGCTGAAGCTGAGGGCTAAGGTAACAATGAGACCTGTGATCAATTTTTTAGACATGCTAACTCCTGGCAAAAAGTTGTTAGGTTTTTCTCGGTGAGGGGCCGGAACTTAGTCGTTTGGTAAACGATTAAGCAATAATCTTGTTCAAAAGAGAAAATAATTAGCAAAAGTTTACAAATTTATCAAGCAAAGAGAGGAGACCTGTACAGAATTGTCTGCAAAAAAGAGAGAAAGTGCTGTTAAAAATTTTGTTGCTGGATTATTAAATAAAGTATTGTTCTGATTATTTGTAGATATACAATTTTTTTGTTTTTTTCTTGGGTGTGACGCTATGAATCTTTCTCTTCTTTCCCTCTTTGTTCCTACCTTTATCATTGTCTCGGCAACCCCTGGGATGTGTATGACTCTCTCCATGACTCTGGGGATGACCATTGGCGTTCGCCGCACCCTGTGGATGATGGCGGGGGAGTTGGTGGGGGTTGGACTGGTGGCCATTGCGGCTGTTGTGGGCGTTGCCTCGATAATGCTTCGCTATCCTTCTGTCTTTATGGTTTTGAAGTATATTGGCGCCACCTACCTCTGCTGGCTCGGTATTCAGCTCTGGCGGAGTTGTGGGCGGATGGCCGTTCATGAGTTTGGCGATGGGGGACAGGCTAGTTCCGGACGAAAAGAGCTGGTGGTTCAGGGCTTTGTCACAGCCGTTGCCAATCCTAAGGGTTGGGCCTTTTTTGTCTCTCTCTTGCCGCCCTTTATCGATGCCAGCCAGCCTCTTACGCTTCAGCTGAGTATGCTTGTCTCTTTTATTCTGATCATTGAGTTCTGCTTTCTCCTCTTCTATGCTCAGGGCGGTAAGACCCTGCGCAAGTTTTTGCAGAAGAGGGGCAATGTGCAACGGATTAACCGTCTTGCCGGAGTGATGATGGTGGCTGTTGGCTTCTGGCTGGCCCTGGGCTAGTACAGTATAACAGTTAACCACAGAGAGCACTGAGGACACAGAGGGAATTAATTAAAAAGCAACAGCGAAGCGTAGCGAAGTGGCGAAAAGCGAAAAACGGTTAATCAGATAGAGGAAAAAATTGTAGCCGCTCTTACTCGCTAACTAATTTTATCTCATACAAAAACTCCGTGTTCTCTGTGCTTCTGTGGTTTTTTAAAAAAAGTCCGACAGACTCCTAGGGCTTTTTCTTGAGTTGTTCTGCCTTCAGTGCCTGCCACCAGTCCAGGCGTTTCTGGATATCTTTTTCAAAGCCGAAGGATGAGGGCTTGTAGTACTCCTGTTCCTCCATTTCCTCTGGGAAGTATCGTTGGTAGCTGTAGCTGTTTTCGTAGTCGTGGGAGTAGCGGTAGTTCTTCTTGTATCCCAGTTCAGCCATAAGTCTGGTGGGGGCGTTGCAGATATCCAGAGGCACCTTGTGTTGTCCGGTTTTCAGGGCATCTTCCCGAGCCTGGAGGTAGGCAATTTCAACCCGGTTGCTCTTTGGGGCGGTGGCCAGATAGATAACCAGTTGGGTCATGACCGTATTGGCCTCCGGCATGCCCAAGAAGTGGACTGCATCTTTGCAGGCCACGGCTTGAACAAGTGCCTGTGGGTCGGCAAGGCCAACATCTTCCGTGGCGATTCGAACCAGCCTGCGGGTGATATACATGGGGTCTTCCCCCGACTCTAACATTCGGGCCAGCCAGTATATTGCCGCCTGTGGGTCACTGCCACGGATGGATTTCTGTAGGGCGGAGATGAGGTTGAAGTGCTCCTCTCCCCGTTTATCGTAAAAGAGTGATCGCTGCGAGATTGCCTGTATCGCCTTTTCTATGTCAATACTGTCTCCCGTCGCTCCGCTCCTGGCAACTGTTTCCAAGTGGTTGAGGGCCTTGCGTCCGTCTCCTCCGGATTTTTCGGCAAGCATTGTTAGGGCCTGATCGCTTATATGAATCTCTCTGGGGATCTCTTTTAGGGCTCTGGTCATGATGGATTTTATATCTTCAATAGAGAGTGGCTGAAGGGTGAAGACATGGCAGCGGGAGAGAAGGGCGGAGATTACCTCAAAGGAGGGGTTTTCTGTGGTCGCCCCTAAAAGAACAATGGCACCTGATTCCACATAGGGAAGAAAGGCATCCTGTTGTGATTTGTTAAAGCGGTGAATTTCATCGACAAAGACCAGAGTCTTTTGCCCTTCTGCCTGTAGGCGAAAGCGGGCCTGTTCCATCAGGGCCTTTACCTCGGCAATTTTAGTAAGGACGGCACTGAGAGAGGCGAAGATATGTTTGGTGTGGGTTTCGATGAAGCGGGCGATGGTGGTCTTGCCGGTGCCGGGAGGGCCCCAGAGAATGAAGGATGAGTAGTCATCCTGCTCTATCATGGAACGTAGGATAGAACCTTTTTCCAGTAGCTTGTTCTGGCCATGGATCTCTTCAAGTTTCTGTGGACGGGCGCGTTCTGCGAGGGGGGCCTTGGTTGATGCGGGTATAGAATCAACCAGGCTGAACTGTTTTGACATGGCGCAAACCTCCTGTAGTGTACAGCAGAAACAGCAATGCCCAGTATGAAAACATACTGGGCATTGCGGATAATTTCTGGTGCACCCGAAGGGATTCGAACCCCTGACACCCAGGTTCGAAGCCTGGTGCTCTATCCAGCTGAGCTACGAGTGCACAACGTGCACAATAAATACCATGTTATTTTCTTTCGGTCAAGGATAAAGGTTGAGCTTAAGTTCTGGTTGCGTCCGGGGCATAACTCAAAGAAATTCTATGAAAAATATATGGGTTGAGTCTTCTCTTTTATCCTGGCGATTTTCTGGGGCAAACGCATGGGCAAGGGACTGCCTTCTGGGGTGCCTCTTACGCTTTTGTCGTTTTTTTAGGGTAGAAATTTTATACGGGCGTATTTTATGTGGCCTTGAGGCTAATAAAATCAAATTTTAACAGTATGTTTATCTGTGCTTCCGGGGCTGGGTCGAGGGGCTGGGGCGATAGTTTTCTTGCGCAAACAAGATAAAGATGCTATTTTAAAATGTTTAACTTTTTCTTCTTACTCTGTTCTGAGTAGATTACTCACTTTTAGACTGACACGTCTAGTAGCTGATGGCTCTTTGCCTCTGCTTTGAGTGTAATCGTGCGGATGTGAATATGGCATTGCCTCTGAGGGGTCCATTAAAGTAGCTTACTATCCTGAGACCAGACTCCTCTTCTTCTGCCCTGTCTTGCAGATGATTCTCTTGACCCTATAGGAACCTTGCTAGAAAAGAAACATTATGCCTTAAGGCATTGAATTTATAATTTGTTATATTGTATTTATATTAATTTTTATTTTTGAAGGACGAGAGATAATGTGTAATCAGACGACAAAGCCTGTTGAGTTTATTATGCCACCGATAACGGTTATAGGTTCAGGAGCAATCAGAGAGTTACCGGAACGACTTGTTGCAATTCAGGGAACAAAGCCCCTGGTTGTTACTGATAAGGGGATGACTGCTCTTGGCGTTACTGCAACCATCGTAGGTATATTAGAAAAGGCTGGCATGGCCTGTGCTGTTTATGATGAGACTGTGCCCAACCCAACCGATAAAAATGTTGAAGCTGGTCTTGCCGCATATGTGGCCCATGGTTGTGACTCTATTATTACCCTTGGTGGTGGTAGTGCCCATGATTGTGGTAAGGGTATTGGCCTGGTGGCAACCAACGGTGGCAGAATTCATGACTATGAAGGTGTCAATAAATCTCATGCTCGTATGCCGAGTTTTATTGCGATTAACACCACAGCAGGAACTGCCTCGGAGATGACTCGTTTCTGTATCATCACCGACAGTGTGCGTAAGGTGAAGATGACAATTGTCGATCGTCGTGTAACTCCTCGCCTTGCCATGGATGATCCTGATCTGATGTTGGGCCTTCCTCCCGGTCTTACCGCTGCAACCGGTCTTGACGCCCTGACTCACGCTATTGAAGCATTTGTCTCCACCGATGCTACCCATATGACCGATGCCAATGCTGAAAAGGCAATTAAGTTGATTGCCAAGTATCTGCGTCGTGCCGTGGGGAATGGTCGCAATGTTGAGGCTCGTGAGGCGATGTGTTATGCCCAGTATCAGGCGGGGATGGCCTTTAATAACGCAGGGCTTGGCTATGTGCATGCCATGGCCCATCAGCTTGGCGGTTATCTCAATTTACCCCATGGTGAGTGTAACGCAATCCTTCTGCCCTATGTCTGTGAGTTCAATATGATTGCCTGTATGGATCGTTTTGCCGAGATGGCAGACCTCCTTGGGGTCAAAGAGGGGGCCCGCACTCAGAGGGAGATGGCTCTTAATGTAATTAAGGCGATCAGGGATCTGATGGATGATGTGGCTATTCCACCAAGCCTTACCGCTCTGGCAGCTAAGTATGGTAAGACAGTCAATCCGGAAGATTTTGTTATGATGGCCGAAAATGCCATGAAGGATGCCTGTGCTGCCACCAATCCGCGGCGGATGAGCATGGAAAATATTATTGCCATCTACCAGGCCGTTCTCTAGGGTTCTAGGCTGGAGTATCGGTTGTTATGCTTTTAAGAAAAGAGCCCCCGAAGCCTTTAAGGTTCGGGGGCTCTTTTTGTTATGCTCTCTTGCCCTGCCAGTCGGTATTTCCTTAGGGCTGGGTATTGCCGTTGAGATATGGTAATTTACCTTTTAAATTTCTAACCGTGCCGGAATTACCCTGTTTTTCTGGTGCTCTCATAAAGTCTTATCTAATCGGGTGCCTCTCCTTGAAATCCAATCCATTTCCTGAAAACGCCGCAGGCCTTGCCAAAAAATACCTCAGCCCGGAGATCTTGCAGGCGCTCAAAGGTGAAACAACGGACAGTGGCTTTACCCTGGCCATGGCCATCCGCTCCGGAGTGCTTAATCCGGATAGTTCCATTGGCATATATGCGGGCGATGCCCAATCTTATCGGACATTCGCAGCGATTTTACATCCCATCATTGAGGAATACCATGGGGTTTCTGGGGAGGTGCGTCAGGAGTCTGATCTGGCCGCAGTAACTCTTGCGAACCTTGACCCCGAGGGCAGATATATTCGCTCCAGCCGGGTACGGGTGGCCAGAAACCTCAGGGGCTTTCCCTTTACCAACCATCTTAAGCTGGAGGAGAGAAGACGGTTGGAGGAGAAGATTGTAGCGGCCCTCTCCGTTCTTGCAGATGATCTCAGGGGGGAGTATCACTCCTTTGAACTGCTTGGGGCGGAGAAGATGGCCGCGCTCAGGGCTGAGAAGCTCATCTTTTCTAAGGGGGACAGGTTTCAGGAGGCGGCTGGCTTTAATGCCGATTTTCCAAAATCGAGGGGGATTTTCTTTTCAGCGGATAAGGGCCTTAGGATATGGCTGGGGGAAGAGGATCATATGCGTATTATCAGCCAAGAGGGATCGGCTGATCTGGCCGCAGTCTTCAACCGTCTTGGTCGGGCTCTTACGACTCTTGAGGCGAGCCTGGACTTTGTTCGGGATGAGAGCTATGGCTACTTGAGCTCCTGTCCCACCAATATTGGTACCACCATGAGGGCCGGCGTCCATATTTATCTGGAAAAGCTTAACTGTAACCGGCAGCTACTTGATGCTCTCACCGAAAAACATGATTTGCAGATTCGGGGCACAGGCGGTGAGAAGACCGAGGTGGATGGTGCCGTCTTTGATATTAGCAATAGAAGGCGTCTGGGCATCTCCGAACGACAGATTATCACTGGCCTCCATGCCGGCCTGCAGGAGATCATCGAAGCGGAAAAATCCCTCTGATTCTAAGGCAGGTCCAGAAACGAAGAAAGTGGCTTATAGCAAGATGCTGTGAGTCCTTTTGAAATTGTGGTGTGGGCGTGGACGGGAGGTTGTGTGGCGGCTTGTCGAAGCCATAGAAAGACTTTTGTTGAGCGGCCCTGTTCAGCCATTATCTGCCCTTATTGGAGAAGATCTTTTTTTATCTGTGCAAATTCTTCTTTGCTTATCTCTCCTCTGGCGTATCGTTTTTTCAGGATATCGAGGGCAGACTCTGGACCCTGCGCATGATCGGAGTCAGACCATGGTCCTCTGGCAGTTCCCCGGCCAAATATCAGGTAGATGACAACCAGTAGGGCAACAATCACAGAAATCGGAAACATCCACATTCCACCCATCCAAAAAAATTCCGGTCCCATTTTCACTCTCCTCTGTTTTTACATAGGGGCGATACATGGCATTGTACGCATGTTGGAATGGTATCACGGGGCCCTGGAAAAACAAAACTTAGGGCAAGGTCTAACTTGGGTGAGTAGAGCTCTTTTGGGAAGGGAAGGTGGCGATAGTTGTAGAGGGGCATCATGGGTACAGGTGAGCGGAAGAGGCTTGCCTCTTCCGCAAGGGCTGAGCCTATTCTGTGGCCTCGTGGATCTTTTCTTTTACTGAGCTGAAGATTGTGTCGATTTTTTTACCAGCTTGCTCTGCGTTAAAGGCCTTATCTATTTTTTTGCCTACTTTTTCTGCGCCGCCCTCTTGGTCACAGGCCGTGATTGAAAATGCTAAGGCCAGCAGGGCGATAAGCAGTATTGTCTTAATTTTCATCTCTTCTCTCCTTATTTGTTTTTTGCCACAACCCATACGGCATGGACAATCCCGGGGATATATCCGCATAGGGTTAAAATAATATTAATCCAGAAGTGTTTGCCGATACCAACCTGGAGAAAGGCGCCTAAGGGTGGCAGTATGATTGCGCATATGATTTTGATAAGTTCCATGGATGTATCCCTATGTCTCAAATGTGGTTAATGGCTGGGGCCTGTATTAGGCCTTTCGCCTATGAGCTCTGTTTGTAATAAATAGAGTGGACTGTGACAAGTGAAGTTTTTAGAGTTGTTTGGTAGGGGGGCGGGAAAAACGGGGACGAGCGGAAATTCAAAAGGAATTCAGGGGAAAATTCCATAAGTGCCTTGCCCATTGTGGTGGAGATGGTTGTGCAGGATTTGTCTGCCAGCCCGTTGGAATGTCAGGTTTACCGACTATCCCTGGCTTTCTTCATAGCGTTGCAACTTACGGTAGAGGGTTTTTCGGTCAAGCTGAAGAATTCGCGCGGCCAGGGTTCTGTTATTATCTGAAACTTTTAATACATGGGTAATATAGCGTCTCTCCATCTCTTCCATGGAGACAAGTTCCATGGGGTCCTGGTCTCCCAGAAGGATGCAGTCGCCCCGGAAATGCCGAATCTTTTCAGGAAGATCTTCTGGCATAAGTGTGTCAAAAGCAGTGAGCGCTACTGCGTGCTCGATGGCATTGCGCAGTTCTCGAACATTACCCGGCCAGGCGTAGCGCAGGAGTTTCCCGGCCACAGTATCGGAAAACCCTATAACCTTCTTCTCTTGCCGAGTGGCAAAGGCATCCATGAACTTCTTGGCCAGGAGCAAAATATCCGCTCCTCGTGAGCGCAGGGGGGGGAGTTCAATCTTGATAACATTGAGACGGTAGTAAAGGTCTTCTCGAAAAAGGCCATCCTCCACAGCCGACTCAAGATCACGATTGGTAGCGGCAATGATTCGTACATCAAAGGGAAGCTCTCTTTGCCCACCTACGGGCCGCACGCACCGCTCCTCAAGGGCCCGTAAAAGTTTAGGCTGAAGCTTCAACGGAATTTCACCCACCTCGTCGAGAAAAAGGGTGCCACCGTTTGCTGCCATAAAGAGGCCTGAATTATGGTTTTGGGCATCGGTAAAGGCACCTTTTTTATGTCCAAAGAGTTCACTTTCAAGAAGCTGGCCGGGCATAGCGGCACAGTTGATGGTGATCAGGGGATTGTCTCTGCGACGACTATGCGTATGCACAGCCTTGGCAGTAAGTTCTTTGCCTGAACCACTTTCCCCGCTAATAAGAAGTGATGCCTCTGAATCTGCAATGCGGGCAAGCTGAGAAAAGAGTTTTTCCATAACAGGGCTTTCGCCCATGAGGTTGTCAAAATGCTGTGGTTGCCCGATTTGATCACTGAGCTTTTTGACCCGGACCTTGAGTTCGCGATACTGTACAGCTCGCTCAAGACTCAGGGCCAGGATATCAATATCAAGGGGTTTGGTTACAAAGTCATAGGCACCTGAACGAATGGCTGATATAGCCGTATCCATACTACCGAAGGCGGTCATTATAATAACCGGTATATCCGGCGTATTGGCCACAACCTCTTTACAAATATCAAGACCATTGGCATCGGGGAGATTGATATCTGACAGAACCACGTCTGTTGTTTCAGGATTGATGGCAGCCAGCCCCTCCTGCCCTGAAATATAGGTGGAGACGGCAAAACCACGCCGACGCAAACCCATCGCCAGCATATCACACATATCCTGATCATCTTCTATGATGAGGATATTAGATTTCATCTATGGTCTCCTGCATGGGGAGGTAGACGGAAAAGCAGGAACCATTGTCTGCCTCGCTTTTTACATCAATCCAACCACCGTGTTCTTCAACCATGCCATGGGCAATGGAGAGTCCCAGTCCTGTACCGGTGCCTAAACCCTTGGTGGTAAAAAATGGAGTAAAAATATGGGCAAGATCGTCCTTGCTTATCCCTTCTCCCTCATCACGTATTCGTATCTTAAGATATTTTTGCTCTCTTCCATCCTCGTTTTCAAAGAGAGGTAGGATGGGATTGGTCAGACTAATATATATCTTGCCGCCGGATGGCATTGCCTGCACACTGTTCATAAGGAGGTTAATGAGGACCTGTTGGATTTGGGTAGCATCACAGTAGAGAGTACACTCACTTTTTTCCAGGCTATCGAGCTCAAAACTGACAGCCTGCTTGTTTCCCATGGGATGGAGAAGCTGAATGATCTGTTTGACCAGAAGACCCACATTGGTGTTTGAGGCTTTTTGTTTGGGGCATCTGGTGAATTCAAGCAGTTGACGTATAATTACCGCCATCCGCTCGGATTGACTCTTGATGATGGTTGCGCACTCCTTAATTTCTTGCGGATTCAGCTCTTCGCGTATAATCATTTTTGCCCGTCCATCCACAACATTGAGAGGTGTTCCCAGTTCATGGGCAATCTCTGCTGCCAGCAGGCCAAAGGTGGAGAGGCGTTCAGTATGTCGCAGTTGATCAAGGGTTCTCAGTCGGGCGTCATGTTCAAAGCCAATTTTTTCTTTGGCGATAAGAAGCCGTGAACACATATCATTCATAACTGTGCTCATCTTGGCAAATTCACCCTCTCCTACTATCTGTTCATAGGCAGTAATCTCACCGTTACCTATCCTGCGTGCCTGCGCCATGAGTTTGCCCAGTGGCATCCGTATGTTTCGATTAATAATGATATAGAGAATAATACCGGAAATCAGGGCAAAAAGTCCTGCCATAATAAGTGCATGGAGAAGAAGATTCCTGGAATAGTGCTGCAAAAAGAAGAGGGTTTGATTAAGTTCCAGTGCACCCTTTCGCCCTGGACTCACATCTACAGGAACATAGGTGTAACGATGAGTGGCACCATTTTTGTTTCGCATCTTCACCGAAACGATATTATCTGCAAGTAGGTTTTCGAGCTGGGCTTCTTTTTTGAGATTTGCCAGCGCATCTTCTGCAAGAGAATCAAACCATACCCAACGAATATCAATGCCACCTGCTTCACTGGCATCATGTATCAGCTCGATAGCTTTTTCTTCACCACTTTCACGCCACACATGAGAAATCATGCCGGAGATGCTTTTCCCATCCTGAATAGCACTGGTAATCATATCAGTCTCATATTGAGCAATCGCTGCCCGAAAGCGTAGGTAGCTATCTGCACCAATCAGGAGAAGTACGCCCAGGAAGATAGAGACAAAAAGTTGATAAAAGAGTTTCATAATGCCCTTGTAGGTTACTTATATCCTGAATTATCAGACCAGATATTAACAGCTTACTCAATTGCGAAAAAATTGCATGACAAAATGCAGAGGTATAGAACGTACCAGAGAATTTATAAAACAGGGATTGATGGCGGGCTCTGCCATCAATTCTTGTACCGCCTTCGGCTCTGCCCGGGACGAGCTTATTTGAAATAGTTCAACAGGGCATGCAGGGTGGTGAGGGGATGAGGAGGGCAACCGGGAATATAGAGGTCTACGGGAAGCAAGCTATTCAAATCGCCCACAACTTCGCTGCTTCCGTAAAAAGGTCCACCAGAGATAGAGCAGCAGCCGCTGGCAATGACAACCTTGGGAGAGGCAACTGCCTCATAGGTGGTGATGAGCGCCTGTCTCATATTATGGGAAATGGGTCCAGTCACATGGAGACCATCAGCGTGGCGAGGGGAGGCAACAAAATCAATCCCGAACCTGGATAGATCAAAAAATGGGGTGTTCAGTACGTTGGTATCAGCTTCACAGGAGTTACAGCCGCCAGCGGATACCTGACGGAGTTGCAGGGATCTGCCAAAGAGCTTCTTGAAATGTGCCTTTGACTGTTTTGCCAGGGCAGGAAGCCCTGTGCTGCCAACAATCAATTCATCTCGATTGGCTGCACCCAATTCAAAGTTCTGGCTGAATTTTACAAAATTCCCCTCGGCAACCGTTTCGCATTGGCCGCAAAAGGTACATCTCCCCAGATCAATGGTTTTTGCCTCTGGATCAATACACTCTTGAGGACAGATATCTAGACATTGCCTTGCAATCTCCGCTGAGCAATCCTTGTTGATAACAGGCATTCCTCGGTAGCGGTGGTAGAGGGAAATCGGCTCCTTGGGATACTTGGCGGTTTTATTCCCCTGCTCCATTTTATTCTTTATTATTTTCAGCATAGCAAACCCCTTCTCTTCACTCTATTTGTCTATGGCCCATAGGGGCCGAAGTTCGTTTACAGATCAAACCCGCAATAGGAGAGATTAAAGCTCTTATTACAGAGAGGAAAATCAGATATCTCCTGGTTTCTGAGGGACATCGCCAGTCCAGTCCAGTTGTGAAAGGAAGGATCCTTTATCTTATAGCGTTGCACCTTACCCTTTTTATCCGTTAAAATGCAGTGGGATATCTCCCCTCTCCAGCCCTCATTCAGGGTGATAATAAAGGCGTTTGGCGCCAGTATCTGATCCTGCATATGTACCTCGGAGGCAGTGTTCTCAGACTCTTCAATGAGGATGTTAATAAGTTTTAGAGAGTGCATAATTTCTTCTACCCGCACCATACCGCGACTATTGACATCACCATTGGTTACCCGGTTCTCATTGGCAGGAAGTTCTCTGTAACATTCGGTGGGAAAACTGTTTCGAACGTCGTAGGCAATACCGGAGGCCCTTCCCGAATAGCCCACCAGGCCAAGATCTTTCGCCATTTCATGCTGCACTGTTCCGGTATGTTCAAAACGTGCCTGAACCGTATGGGCTGAAAAGATGAGATCACAGATATTTTCAATTTCGCCGGTCACCTCTAACAGCTTTTCGCGAATCAGTTTTCGTTGCTCCTCTCTCATGATATGGGTAACTCCGCCCGGTCTCACCAGGCCCTTACCAAAGCGATTGCCACTCAGCACCTGAAGAAGATTGAGGAATTCACCCCTGATCCTGCCAAAATAGGCAGCCGGAGGGTTAAAGGCCGCATCACCTGCGAGAGCGCCAAGATCACCTATGTGATTACATATCCTCTCAAGTTCCAGCGCAGTGGTACGAATAATTTTGGCGCCTCTGTCAACAGAGATGCCAGCCAGCCCCTCTATGGCCTGACACATGGAGAGGCCGTGGCCAATGGAGGTGTCTCCTGCAATAGATTCGCAGATAATAGGAAAACGTTTTTGGGGCAGGGTTGGCAGCATCTTTTCAATACCCCGGTGCTGATAGCCCAGTTGAATTTCCAGATGCAGTACCTCTTCACCGGCACATTGGAAGCGAAAATGGCCGGGCTCAATAATACCTGCATGAACAGGTCCGACAGCAACTTCGTGAATAGATTCGCCCTCGACACTAAAGAAAGGGTAATTACCTGGAATGTTTTCTTTTCCATAGTTATTACCAAAGACATCTTTAGCACCTGCATAATTTTTATGGTAGCGAACCATCTTTAACCACGGATGACCGTCGGGAGTTATCCCATATTGCTCTGCAATCTCCCGCTCAAACATATGAAATTTTTCACTTACTGCTCCAGTAAGAGACTGAAAAGATTTCCCTACTTCAGTGCCAATGACATAGAGATCTCTGTTTCTCACCACCGCCAGAAGGTGTTTCTTTTGCCCTTCCTCATAGGCGAAGAACTGGACAATAAAACCCTCATTTCTGACAAAGTCTGAGAGAGTTGTAAAAAAAACCTCATAGCTCACATGGGGAATAAGGCTTCGGTCTATGGCCTGCCCATTGTCTATTTTTAGGAGATTATCCATTGATCGTACCTCCAATCAGGGAAATGGAATTAATAATAGCCTTATAAAGGGCATCCGGCATCCATATGCAGATGGTGGCTGACATTAAGAGCAGGGCATAGGGCGGTATCAGACGGAGAATGTTCTCCTTGGTTCGTACAGGGGAGCCACCGTCGCCAAAGGACATGGACATGAAGATGCGACCCGATCCGGCACAAACCAGGGTTATGGCAAAGAGGAAGAGTCCGGCTGGCAGGTATCGGCCGTTTTGCAAGGCCCCGATAGTAATGATGACCTCACTTATAAAAAGGCCAAAGGGAGGAAGCCCTGAGATGCCCACAAAACCGGCAAAAAGGGAGATAAATGTCTTAGGCAGGTGGCGTACTACCCCGCCGATCTTCTGTACCTTTTTGCTGTCAAAACCTAGGAGGACATTGCCTGCCGAGAGAAAGAGGGAAGATTTAATTAGTGAGTGATGGAGGATATGGAGAAAAGCCCCATAGACGGCAAAACCACCAATTCCTACCCCGAAGGCAATAACGCCCATATTCTTAATACTGGAATAGGCAAGCATTCTCTTATAATCAGGTTGGCTGATGATGAAAATTGCCCCGACAAACATGGAGAAGAGACCAAAACCGACCAGTACATTTCCTGAAAATCCGCCAAGCCCTGCCATGGTCATCAGCACATGTACCTTATAGATGCCAAGAAAGGCACAGTTCAAAAGAGCGCCGGATAAAAGTGCTGAAGCCGGACTTGGCGCCTGGCTATGGGCATCCGGTAACCAGGTATGCATGGGGGCAAGCCCCATCTTGGTTCCGAAACCAATGACTACAAAGATGAAGCCGGTTTTTAACCAGAGAGGGTCAAGTTGAGGAGCTACCTGATAAAGAGAGTTAAAGGTTAGAGGTGCATCGATATTGCCAAGATCCATGGAGAGGGTAATGAAAAAACAGCCAAGGAGGGCAAGGGCAATCCCCACTGAACAGATCAGCACATACTTCCAAGTTGCTTCCAAAGCTTCCTGAGAGCGATGAATAAAGATCAGAGGAGCACTGACAAGGGTGGTGGCTTCAACGGCAATCCATAAAACAATTGGGTGATCCGAAAGGGTTACCATGGACATGGTGCCGAGAAAGAGCATCATGCAACAGTTAAAGAGGGGTTTATTCTCAACCTCTGTTTCCTCTATATAGGAAAAGGCATATATGGAGATACAGATAAAAATAAAAGAGGTGAGCAGGAGAATGAGTAAACCCTCAGGAGAAATCCCAAAGAGTTGGGGATAAGAAGGACTCAGGGCACCTAGCCAGGCCATCGCAGTCAGAACCAAATGCAGGCCCGCCACCGCAAGCAGAAGCACCCTCCCCATCTGTACAGGTAGGATCAGGACTGAAATCCCGGTAACAAAGGGAATTATAAATATTAATTCTAGCATATTATCAATCCTTTAGGCGTCCGAGTAAAGTGGTGTCAACATCATCAAAGGCACTGTTGATGTTGTGCAGGATGATTCCCATAACCATGACCCCTACCAGGATGTCGAGCAGGATACCAAACTCCACTATATAGAGGGTATGGCTATGCTTGGTCAGGGCAGTACCAATGAGATAGATGCCATTTTCAAGCATCAGGTAGCCAATAACCTGAGTAATGGCTTTGGTTCTTGCCATCATTAGAAAAAATCCTGAGGCCATGGTGGTGATGGCGGTAATCAGCACTATTTCCTCTCCGCCATTAAGGGATGGACGCAGGTAATTGGTGATGAAAACGGAAACGAGGATAATGCCAAGCCCGGTGAAAATAGACGCGTGATAGCCGATAATGGGCACGATCTCCCGTTTAATGACTACTCGCTTTAGGGCTACATAAAGTAGACCCGGTATAATTATTCCCTTAACGATGAGCATGAGTAGAAAGAAACCAATTGCTCCAGCGCCGAAATCGCCATGATCCCTTAAAAAGAGAGGGATGATGGAAACAGCAGCTCCCTGCCAAGCCATAATTGTCACCAAAGTCTTCAATCTAGACGTTCCAAGGGAGAACATTACCGAGAGAAGAATGATGACCAGGGTTACCTCTGTAAAATTTATCATTGAAAGACTCCCATGGTTAAGATGGCAGCAAAGAATGCCAGGGCGAAGGAGGTGAGGATGAACTTCGGTACTCCATCCATCTTGAAGCGAGCAGTAATGGACTCGGTTACCCCAATGCTCACATAGAGCAGAGCCATAATAGTGTAGAAGACCAATGCGTTGACGATACCGGCGCCCCCGCTGAATGGATAGATAACATGGGTGATAAAAGCGGAATAAAAGAACAGTTTATAAAAGGCTCCCAGCTCGATTAAGGCCAGATCAGGGCCACTGTGGTCAAGGATCATGGCCTCATGAATCATGGTCAGTTCAAGATGAGTTTGAGGGTCATCAACCGGTACTCTGGAGTTTTCGGTGAGAAGTACCATGAACAGGGAAACGATAACGAAAACCATCAGGGCCCCGGAAACAGCAAAGAGAGAAAGAGGATTGTCTCCCGTAAAGTATTCCGCAAAACTCAAAGATCCATTGAGGCGATAAAAGAGGATGAGAACGGCAAAGAGGGTGATTTCAGCAAGGGTTGAAAAAAACACCTCACGGGCAGCGCCCATACCTGCAAAAGGAGACGCTGTATCAAGTGCTGCGAGCACTGTAAAGAATCGGCCTATTCCCATGATATAGAAGAGGACAATCACGTCTCCATGGAAGGAGAAGAGAGGCGCTGCCCCGGCAAAGGGGAAAAAGAGGAGAACAATAAGAGCCGATGTAAACGAGACAGTAGGCCCCATTTTAAAGATAAAACTGGTGCTGGTGCTATATACGGAGCCCTTTTTTAAGAGTTTGCTCAGGGTATAGTACTTAATTAAAAGTGGTGGCCCCTGTTTACCTGCAAAAAATGCCTTTACCTTGCCGATTATACCCGGAAAAAGGGGTGCTGACAGCATGGCTACGGCTAGTGATATATATGATTCCATGGTTTACCTCTCTAAAATGTTCCTCTCTTCTCTTAAACGCAGAGAAGAAGGACGATGATTGTCACAGCTATATAGGCAATATAGAGTTGAATATGGCCATGTTGAATCCAACGGAATTTGCCTAAAAAGTAGAGAAGAGGCGTTACAATTCGCTCAATCAGACAGACCTCTGCTATATCGTCCACCTCGGTTTTATAGGTGGTCTTCCTGGGGAATATTCTTTTGATCCCCGAATAGTTTGTCTTTATTTGAATAAATGGCCTAAAGAAGGCGATGATGCTCATCGCATAAGAGGTCCCTGTGTATTGCATCTTTACGCTGGGTTGGGCAAAAGCACAGCCCCAGGTTGGCGCTTGTACAACCACCTTATTGCGGTATAAAAGTTTACGTAGCAATGTGCTGAAAATGAGCACAGCAAGGAAGAGCCGGGCTGCAAGGCCAAGGTTTTCGGCGAGTAGTGTTACCTCTGCTCCGTCTATAGGCGTTAAAGCGGGAATGCTTGCAAGGGCGCTAAAGACAATACCGACAAAGGGCGCTGGGAAAAGGCCAATAAACAGACAGGAGGCAGCGAGGAAAATCATGGGAAGGGTCATGGTAAATCCTGCCTCAGTAGCCTTTGCCGCCTTGGCAGTCCGTGGCTCACCAAGGAAAATTATCCCCATCATTCGGGTAAAACAGGAGGCGGCAAGGCCACCGATGATGGCGAGTGCGAGGATGGACAGCATGGCGAAAAGAAAGGCTGAACCCTTAAGGCTCAGGCCATGAAAGGCACCATAATAAATCAAAAACTCACTAATAAAGCCATTAAAGGGAGGCAGACCAGAGATGGAGACACTGCCTGCGAGAAAACTCTTACCGGTAAGGGGCAGACGTTTTATCAAGCCGCCCAGTTCGTCGAGGCGTCTGGTTCCTGTCTTTTGTACGATAGCGCCGGCACCAAGAAAAAGTAGGGTTTTAAAGAGGGAGTGGTTGAGCACATGGAGGAGGCAGCCTGCAAAGCCAAAACTTGCCATCACCATATTTCCCGTGCTCATACCCATCATGCCAATACCGGCACCAATGAGGATGACACCTATATTTTCCACACTACTATAGGCGAGTACCTTCTTGATGTCCTGCTTGCCAAGGGCGTAAACCACACCTAAAATCCCTGAGATCATACCCAGGGTGAGCACTGTTTGACCGATTATAAGGCTGGTGTCTTCAAGCTCAACATAGAGGCGGATAATCCCGTAGATACCCATCTTAATCATTACCCCGGACATAATCGCCGAGATATGACATGGTGCGGCCGGGTGAGCATGGGGTAACCACATATGCAGGGGAAAGATGCCTGCTTTTGAACCAAATCCTACCAGGGCGAGGAAGAAAACAATCAATTTGATATGGGCTGGCAAGGTGGCAAATGCTGCAAAATCATGGATTCCTGTTTGGCTATAGGCTAAGGCGAGTGCTGCAATGATGAACATTGCACCTGCCTGGGCAAAGACAAAGTAGATATATCCAGCTCTGCGTGTATCCTCTTCCTGATAGTCGTGAATGACAAGAAAAAAGGAAGAGAGCGACATCAACTCCCATACCAAAAGAAAGCTGATAATATTATCAGCTGCTGTCACCAGGGCCATAGATATGAGGAGAAGATTAAAGAAAAAGAAACTCACACCGATTCGTCCCTTCTCTTCAATCTTGTCCATATAATGATAGCTGTAGAGTGCTGCTAAAGGGCATACGACAAAGATAGGAATCAGGAAAAATGCGGAAAGAGCATCTAGGGAAAAAGAGAGGGTGAAAAGATGTAGCCATGGCCTTGAAAAGCTGGGCACTACAGCACCGTGCAGGGGGATTGTGATTGCATATATACCAATCGCACAGCCTACAGCTGTAATTATCACATAGCCGACCTTCATTACATTAAAATGGCGATAGCTCAGTAATGAAAAAATCCCACCGACAAATAACACTGTGAGTGAAAGTAGAAAGATGTTCATCATTCCTCGTTTTAAAAAAGTTAGTCACTAGGGTGAATGTTGTCTTGTCTGAGAACTTTGGTGAGTTATCATTTGGTCATAAAACCTCCATCTTCGTGGTGTTAAATCTGTCATTATATTGCTTATATCCTTAAGTAATTTATCTTTTCGTGTGAGCCTTATCTGGGCTAAGGCAGGCATCCTCTCAGTCTGAGATGGTTGCCTGCGGGGGGCTCTCTGGGAGCTGGAGACCTGGTGGCCTTGTAACAGACCTCCAATAAAGAGGCTTATATTTCCAGTATTAATGTCTCTAAAGGGCTAGAGGATGTCAGAGCCTGCATCTTCAAGGGTATACCCATACCATGCACTTCCTTGAGAGATGGCGGGGAGAGGGAGTATGGGGATCATATTCTCGCTTCTGGCTATCATGAATTCCATCCATTGGCTGGCATCGGATGAGGAGATAAAGGGTCCGAGCTCTGTACAGATCTGCATTCCCTGAAAATCTTTACTAATGTTTTTGCTAGCTTCTTGCAGGTCTTGGGTGATGCCAATGAACATTTTCATGATGCCTTCCTCTCTCTTGAGTGATACATAGAATGGGTAAAGTGCTGCGCAGGGAGCCCAGCCGACAATTAGATCTGCTCAAAGGTGAAACCATACCACCCGCCATCTTTAGAGGTGTTCTCCATGCTGGAGAGCTCTTCAAGATTTCTGATCTTCTCCTTCAGGTGGTTCAACCAAAGAAGTGCATCTTCTTGAGAAAGAAAGGGACCGAGCTCGGTTAAAGAGTCTTTCGTTCCGCCTTGATAAGTAAGAAGTCTCTGTATCTCTTCTTGATTTTGGGTAATACCAATAAAAATTTTCACATTTGACCTTTATGAAAATAAAATAATAACAACATCTTAACCTTGACCTTCTGATACAAAATCAGTGCCAGAAAGAGGTTGTTCTGTTTAAGTAATTGATATTGTGTGAAAAAATTTAGTGTGGAATGTCCAACCACTTGTTTTTAAGGGTCTTTTGTTTTTGGATCGCAGAGATGAAGGGAAAAGCGAGGGGAAAACTGAGGCATCGTGCCCCAATTTTAGAAAAAGAGAGGCGATATGAGCTGGGTAAAAACGAAGGATTATGAGAGTGGCAGGGTGAGGTGTAGTAAAATGGGGGCTAGAGAAGGATGAATGGAGTTCATACCTTTTACTGATCGTTGAATAATTCAGGTATGTGGCATTATGCCCCATAAAGGCAAAACGCTACAGAAGGGGATGGGAAGTCGATAAAACCTTCTTCTGCAAATATGATCGGAGCTTGACCTGTGCTCAACTGGAGTAATGACTTTATTCGCCCCCCCCCCTCGCTAAAGACCTGCTTCTTTAGAGTGGCGGGGCTCCGGGGTCTGATAGTCTATCTTCAAGGATCAATGAGGGTGAAAGCTCTGGCTCCACCTAATCATCCCACGCTGAAGCGAAAGACACCATCTCCAGGTCGATTAAGAGAGGAGCTACCTAGGCTTATCCTGCGCTCGGAGAGTTGCTCGATGACGTGTTTCAGGTGGTCGCCGGGTAAGATGACATTGAGGTGAGCATCTTCAGATGCGCTGTGTCTGGAGCAGCAGGCCGGGGATATTTTGGCTAGGTTTTTATTGTGGACCAGGACACAATCCGCACAGGAGGCGGAGTTGCTATTTACCTCTAGTGGCTGAGCGCCGGATGCCAATGTCCACTGGTCAATAAGCTCATCGGCCTGGGCCTTGGTGCAGTAACAGTGAACTGTATCCGCTACAAATTGAGCAACCGTGAGCGGGGCGATAGCAATACCTAAAACCCCATGTTGCAGTTGTTGCCTCGGATGATTGCTTGCCTGAGCAGTGGCATCCTGCCAGTTGAAGCGATACTTCGCATCATCACAGCCAAGAGTTTTTGCCTCTAAATAGATGATCTGTTTTTCTAGGTGGGCGGTATCCATCAGGGTGCAGAAGGGTGTTGCCTGTGTTGGCTCATGGTAATCATGCCATTTTTTGAAGTAATCAACTTCAATCTGGGCGTAGAAAAATTTTACTGCAACTGGAGGATGGCAGAGCTTGAGCTCTGTCATCAGGGTTTCCTGCATATTTTGATAGTTGCGTCTATAGAGTGGTTTCTCGTCTAGTGGCTTTTCATACATGAGATGTTCCTTTTCTAGAGTGTTTCATAATGATTCGGGCAGGAAAAAAAGTTGGGTCCCCGATGAAGTTGTTTCTAGTGGTAATAAATATAGTGAACTGTGACAAGCGAAGATTTTTTGGGTGAGAAGGTCATCGGCTCAGTTCAGGCTGTGTTGGCGTAATTATAGTCAGCTCATTCACCTTGCAAATTAGGCAGCTGACTGTATAAAGAGATCAATATCAAAAAATAAGGGGATAGCCATCATGTCAGCCGAGAGTGCAGTGTCATTTTTATGTATTATTTTTGTCTTTGCCATTACTCCCGGGCCGGGTGTCTTTGCCCTCTTGGCCAGGTCTCTCTCCTCTGGGATTAAGCCCTCTATTCATCTGGCCTTAGGTATGGCTCTCAGTGATGTCTGTTATCTGGTTTTTGCCTGTTTGGGGCTTGCCGTTATTGCAGAACAGTGGGCTGGCCTCTTTATGCTTATTCGTATTGCCGGTGCTTTTTATCTGCTCTATCTGGGTTGGAAGATGTGGAACGCCTCTCCCGCGGCCATGGTAAAAGACAGTGGTAGTGCGCCTAAGGCGGTTAGAGGTCTGCTTCAGGGCTTTATGATCTCAGCCTCAAATCCCAAGGTTATTTTCTTTTATATAGCATTTTTACCCACTATTCTGGATCTTAACAGTTTGACAACCTTTGATATAGCTTTGGCCTCGGTGATAACACTTCTGGGCCTTATGCTGGGGCTGATGACGGTTGCCATCTCTGCCTCCTCGGCCAGACGATTTTTTACCTCGACCACGGCGGTTAAAAAGCTGAACCGTACCTCCGGTGGAATTATGATAGGGGCAGGCTGCTACCTCGGTCTTCATGGCTAAGGGGGAGTAGGCGGTTGCCCTTCCGCTACTACGGCCATCCCCAGCTTTTGTTTACTCTTCTCGCCCCTTACCCTCCTTCGTCTTTTCTCCGTTTGTAGACGTAGCAATTTTACGCTTCGCTAAAAACCCCATGTTCTCCGCTCAATAGGCCTCTACAGCCTCTCTTATAGGGGAAACCTGTCTTTTGCTATCTCTCTGAACTTGGCTCTTGTTTTCCGCTTTGCGGCAGAGTATGAGGACGTGGCAAAAGAGACAGGGGCTTATCAGGGCCGCCTGTTTTCTCCATGCCTTGGTGTAAAGAGTGGGGGAGGCATTGGTTGAAATTCAACTGGATCGGTTTTCTGTTTTTGTAATTATTTAAAAGTCATTCAGAGTATTTTGCATAGATTGTCAGTTCGACTATGACTCATGAGGAAGAAATATGCCGATAGAATATTATATATTTATAGCCATTTGCTGGGGATTGGGTGGTGTTATTACTGGTTTTGCCGGATTTGGTGCCGCCCTTATCGCCATGCCCATTATTGCCATGGTGGTTCCCATGCATATAGCTGTTCCCTGCGGAACCATCGTTGCGTTTTTCATGAATATCCAAATGATCCGTAATTATTGGAGACATATTGACTGGAAACGTCTGCTACCAATGGTATGCGCAACGCCTTTTGGCGCCTTTACTGGTGTCTCTTTTGCCCGTTCAGTGGATGGGGCCTATTTGCAGTTGGGCTTGGGCATTTTGCTGGCCTGTTTTTCCATTTGGGCCCTTCTTTTTGAAGAGAGAAAAGAACGTAGGCCTGTTCATAGAGCCTGGGGAGTTCTCGCCGGTTTTAGTTCTTCTGCCATAGGGAGTTCCATTGGTATGGGAGGGCCCCCCACCATTGTTTTTACCTCTCTTTCTGGTTGGTCAAAGGATAGGATTAAGGCAGGGATTTCCGGGTATTTTCTTGTTGCTGGTGCTGTCATGTTGTCATTTCAGATCTGGGCAGGATTGCAGAACACCTCCGCCCTCTTGGCTGCCTGTGTAAGCATCCCCACCATTTATCTGGGGATTCGCTTAGGTATCAACCTTTCCAAAAAGGTGGGGGAACGTTCCTATCGCAAGAATCTCTTTCGTATGCTCATTCTTTTTGCTGTGATCATTCTCTATAAGGCAATAACTCAGCTGTGGTTCTCCTAACCATTTTGTTGTCTCTTTCCGAAAAGGGGTGGCCCTACCCTGCCTTCTGCTCTGGCAGATGGGGGGCACTCTCTGACACACCCAGGATAATTAGGTAACTTTTTTTTCTAGCCAATGGCAAACTTACGGGCTTTGCTCACGGACTTGCCATCAAAGAACAGCTTTTGACATTTGAAAAAAGCTGAGCTCAAGCAATAAGCGCAACACGTTTGCCAGTAAAACTGGAGCTGGTTTTATCCCATTTTTAATGTTTTAGTTTAGAAGAATTACCTGGCGTAACTCGTTGTTTGAGGTTGTGAGTGACCGATTAGGCTAAGAAGAATTGTATTCTTCTTTGGCTATGGCATTAAAGAAATTTCCTGAGCAGGAAGGCAAAGGGAATCGAGCCAATGGCGAAGACGTTGCAGATAATATAGGTTGTTTCCAGGCCAAAATTATCTCCTGACAGGCCGACAGCAAAGACAACCAGGGAGGTGATACTAAAGCTGATTGTCATATATATGCTATTCATAAATGTTGGCATATGGGTATTGGTATCCTGCACACTTGCCATAAGAACCGGGCCAGAAGATAAAAGAAACAAGCCCAAGAAGGCAAGTATATAAATACTACCAAAGTGGATAAAAAGCCCCATACAGAGAGCTGAACCTATACTTGTTATTACCAGGGTATTTTTTCGACCTATTCGATCCGATAGATTTCCAGCAAAAAAAGCGCCCAACACACCAAAAAACTGGAGGATAGATAGAGAGAAACCTGCGTGCCAGAGACTCTCCCCCTGGCTTATGAGATAGACGGGCAGATAAAGGGTTAAAGCACTTTTCATCCCAGCCTGAAAGAACAGATAAGATGCTAATACCGTAAAAAACGGGGTGTATCTCTTGAGCAGTTTTCGTGTATCCCCCTTCTCTTTTGCTTTGCTAACTGGTCGATCAAAATCGAAATCTTTAAGTTTCAGATATAAGATAAAAGATGCGACAAGCCCTAAAGGCATGAGTTTATAGATACCCTCCAAACCCCAAAGAGAAACAGCTGCTGTTACCAGTAATGGACCGATTGTTCGTGCTGATTCTCCGCCTACCATAAACCAGCTCATGCCTGTACCGATTCTGTTTCCAGAGGCTTCTTTTACCATCACTGGAGAGGGTACATGGAAAAGTGCCGAACTTATGCCGGACACGAATAACAGAATAAAAAGGATGGTGTAGGATGAGGCAAGGCCAATCAAGCTCATTGCTATTGCGGTGATTGCCGGGGTAAAAATGACAAAATATTTTACCTCTGTTTTTTCAGCAAGCAGACCAAAAAATGGATTAAAAAGTGTCGGTATCCTTCTGGCAATCTCTAATAAAGCACTTGTTGATAAAGACATGCCGAGCTTTTCGATCAAAAGGGGCAATAATGGTGCTAAAAATGCTGAATATGTGTCATGTAACATATGTGCAGCAGAAATAGTAAATACGTCTGATTTTCTGAATTTTTTGTAGTTCATGTTTGTCCGTTAGTTTTTGCAGTTTTTCTGTATGGTTAAGCCATCTCACTATACATTAAGAAAATACAATTAACTACCGTCCTAATTGATTTTTATTCCCCTCTTTTATCGCCCATCATCTTCACTCATTGATTGCTCTAGACCTAAACTCCTCTGATATATGTGCACGGCTGGATTAGTACAATAAGTGCAATAGTCTGCTGAGGTGGGTGATCCTCCCCCCTCTGCACCCATGCCTCACTAAGGGAGACCTCGGCAGTAGCATCAATTATTGACTTGTTCTCAAAATGAGCATGCCGTATCCTGCTGGTGTGGTGCCCTGAAGATTTCTGAATTTCGTAGATGTTAGATGTGGCAGGGTAGGGACTGATGATAGGGAGGTTGTGCGTCTGGTTTAAGGTGAAGCGGCAGATAATAGTTACGATCGGAAACAAAAAAAGGCACTTACAGGAAAATCCCATAAGTGCCTTTACCAGTGGTGGAGGTTGGAGTAAACCGTTTAACTGCTCCTTGGAATTCTTACATAAAATCACTTTAAGTCTATCTTGCAGCTTGTAAGGTAGATTCATCCCAGGACCAATCTTTCCTGTAATACCCTTCCTCGGTTATCATATGCTCTGCTTTTGTAGACTATTTGCAACCATAAAACAGTCTGCTGGAGATCTCTTGCCGATCACCTCTATTACTTATAATGAGACCTGGGAGCGCTTGACCGGTGTGGCGTTTATGGGTCTTTTTATTGATAATTTGAACTGTGATTTTAGGCGATTATGGAGCGTTCGAAGGGGATTTTCTGTTGGGGACATAATGCTTCTTGTTACAAAGGGCATGGGGGGGGGCGTACTGTCTTGCGGGATGTTGTGGGGCAACTTATTCACTATACGTAATATTATGTTTAAGACGCTGTCATGTTGTACTGATTTAGCACTTAATAAGTTCAAAAAATGTTTTCCCATGCTGAAAGCATCCCCAGCATCAGAGAGCAGGGGATGCTTGATTGAGCAGCTTAGAGTTTACATGCCGACAGATAAGGCCTGAAGTGTTTCAATGGTCAAATACTTGGTTACGGAAAGTTTTTTAGCTGCCTGAAATTTATTGACAGCTTTCATGGTTTGACTTCCGATCACGCCATCAATGGAACCTGGATTATAACCGGCTTTAAGCAGGGCCCGTTGAACTTGGCTGATCTTTACCTGAGTCATATTGGTCGCACAAAGGATCTGCGTCCATTCTAAATGACCGGCATTGGTCATTACCCGTCGTTGAACGGTTTCATAAACAGCAGGCTGGGTGACTTTTTCAGACGTGGCTGAAGAGACCATTCGGGTGACGTTTACCTTGCCGTATTCAGCCGGAATAACGATTTCCTTAGTTACAGGAGGTGTAACCAGGACTCGTTTTTTGATAATTTTTGTTACGGCCGGCTGGATGACTTCACGGGTGGTTGCCTCGGTTTTTAATACCTGTTTGCTAATGGTTTTGTAAACAGCAGGTTCGGTAACCAGGCACATGATTTCACCTGTAGTTTCGTTTACCTTCTGGATCGGTCCTGTCCCCTTTTTCCATTCTGTGTGGGCTGCTCGTACCAGAACCTTTTCAGTTATTGTTTTGTAAACCGCAGGAACAGCGACTAGCATTGTTTTGGCTGGAGAAACCATCTTGGTCTCTTCGATCCATTTATACTGAGCCGGTTCTACGATCAGTTTCGTGCTGGCTTCCTTTGCCAGTACCGTCTCTTCAACGGTTTCGTAACGGGCCGGAATAATTTTAATTTTTTCCTTAGGGTCATGAGTTAGAACCGTTTCGGTTTCAAAAGTATATTTACTGGGGATGAAAATCCGAGCATAGCATTCCCCGGATTTTGCGTTGGGAGGAAACAGGTCTGAGGTTCCCATCATTTTTTGTTTTTTCTGGGCCATGGCCAGTTCCTGTTCCTTCTGGGTCAACATCTGCTGCTGTGCTGTAAGTGACTGTTCCTGTTCTTCAATCGCTGCCATTTTTTGTGTCATGGTGTTGTCTGTTTTCGGGGTCGTGGCGCATGCCGACAAGGTCAACGCACACATCACCATAAGCCCGCCCGTGAAAAATGATTTCGTCTTGATTTCCATGGTACCCTCCTTTTGTGAGATTATTGTCTACTCTTGCCTTGAGCTGCTCACATCAAACGAACACGAAAGCTGAGCTCAAATAATAAGTGCAACATTGCTACCAGCAAAGACTTCCATCGGAGTTAGATCTCCCAACACTTTTCTTAAAGTTAGGTTTAAACAGACCTTTGTTTGAAGTGTAGGAGCGGAAAATAGCTCCCGCTCACTCACTTTTTAAATTTTAGCCTGTTGCACTTATTGTATTACTCCAGCCCAAGTTAAGCAAAAAAAAATCATTTGTTATTTCTTCTTCTGATACTGTTGTCACAGCAATTTTTTTTGGCCAATGGTGTATGAGGCGTTCGTTGGTATGGTGCTTAGATTTTCGTGTCAGTAACTGCCTTGTAGCATAAATCATGAAGGAATAAAATCAACTCCCCTCTACTTCATTCCATCTTAGCAAACAACCTCTCGAACAGGAATTCTTAAAGCATTAATTTTATTCAAAGCCTTGATTACAGATGACTTACCTGCTTGACCCTTATGTTTCCTGAGGCTTAGTTTATCACCTATTAACTACTTGTAGCGAGTTGATAAGCATAACAAAATTGTGTTAGGAATTGGGTAGGGGGAGAGGCTGTTTGGGTAGGGTAAGGCAAAATTTAGCAAGGGATGCCGAGGACGACTGGACATTAATCAAAAGAGGCACTTACAGGGAAATCTCATAAGCGCCTTTATCAGTGGTGGAGGTTGGGGAAAACCGTTGAACTGCCTCTTTGTAATTGTTAGATATATTTTTATTTAAGTCGATGTCATAGCTTGCAAAATAGATTCATTTCAGAATCAATCTTTCTCGTAATACCTGCCCTTGTTGCCAATTTTATTTATTACTTAGGATAGGGATTCTCGGCTACGATTGAAGCTTGACCCGTGGAACGCTTCAATGTTGATAGGTTAAGGTCTTTCTCACTTTATAGTACCTTGCAAAGGTCTTGTTTGTTGTGACGCAATGTTGCATAATTTTAGTGGCACGGCAGTAGTCAAACCAGGTTGGATCGAATGAAGTAGTTGGGTGTCCATATAGCACATCTGACTGGTATAGGTGATTAGGGCGCATTGGTAGCGGCTATGGGAGGGGTTATGCAGGCTATTACGTTAAAGATAGTTCAGGAACTTATCGAGTCATTTTATGAGCTTAATGCTGGCAGAGCTCTGCTCAGAGATTTCCTGCCCATTTTGGATCACGAAGGTTTTTTTATGGAACTTGCGGGTACGGATATCCGTTTTTTGGGAATAGCCGGACTGGCCGATCACCAGATGGGCAAGCTGATATTTTTTGATCAAAAGTTTATTCTTCTCGATATCGAAGTAAAGTTGGACGGAGACACCGCTTTGGCTCAGACTAATGCTGAATGGCATGCATCGACATGGAGCAGCCCCGACCCTTACAGCCATCGTATAAAAGTCGCCCTGCTTCATACATGGCACGTGGGTCGCGCCAAGGATGATTCCCGACCTATCCTTCTGGGTCACGTGTGTGAAGAGTTTCACTATCTGCCCGGCTTTGCACCTAAGGAACAGGCAAAGGAGTTCCATTTAACTCAGGAGAGTTGATTCGTTAAGACCATTTCCTTTGCCGAGTCGATATCTCCCTGCAGTTCTAATGCTTTGACTCTTTTAACCATAACATACACCAGATGGCTGGATTGTTACAAAAAGTGCAATAAGCTGCGCTGAGGATGCAAAAGAATCCTAGCCAAGTAGGCCACCCATTCAGGCAATGTTTTTCTTGTACCCTATTAGGCCCTAGCCTTGCCAAGGGTCACCTCATCTGTAGCATCAAGTATAGTCTTATCCTCAAAATGAACGAATGCATTTCGTTGGTATGATGCCCTAAAGCTTTTGAATCTCGCAGAGAGAGGAACTATTGTCGGCCGCAATACTTGCAAATATATGTCGGAAATCGTGAATCCGTAGATGCTCAAGGCCTGCCAGTGTACGAGGAGCTGAATATTCTTCTGGGGGTAGTCAGATGACCGACACCACTACGCCCAGTAGAGATAGAGTTGTGCTTTCTTCCCATCGTTTGTTGGGGGACTCTCTCCTGTATTGAGTGTTGCCCTTATTGCTTAAACTCAGCTGTGTTTACAGTATACGTGTTTATGGAGGATTACAATGATACTTGCCGGTGATATCGGTGGTACAAAAACAAATCTAGCGCTTTACACCTGTTCATGTCCGGCGGGTAATGGCTCATTGATCGATAGCTCAGCAAAGACCTATTTGAATGCAGATTTCGCCAGCGGCGAAGAGTTGGTGTGTGGCTATCTGGCAGGCATCGACACTACAATTAAAAGGGCGGTATTCGCTGTGGCCGGGCCGATACGGGATGGGCAGGTAAAAATCACCAATCTGCCTTGGCTGATAAGTGTAGAACAGTTAAGCGTTGCGACGGGTATCGCGACAATTCACCTGATGAACGATTTGGAGGCGACCGCGTACGCTGTGCCTTTTCTTTCGCGGGACGAGTTGTACACCCTCAATCAGGGGATATCGGTAGAGAGGGGAAATATTGCTCTTATTGCCCCGGGGACAGGACTGGGGGAGTCCTTCCTGACATGGGAAGGGACGCGTTATAGTGCCCATGCCACAGAGGGGAGTCATGTCGATTTCGCCCCCACCAATGCGCTTCAGATAAAACTGCTGGATTATCTGCTCAGGGGCTATGAGCATGTGAGCTATGAACGGATCTGTTCGGGAATAGGAATTCCCAATATCTATGGCTTTTTGAAACACAGCCAGAACATTGAGGAGCCGGAATGGCTACGCGAGCAACTCTCACAGGAGAAAGACCACACCGCTGTGATAGTCAATGCCGCTCTCGATGCTCAACGGCCATGCCCCATCTGCAGGATGACAGTTGAAATTTTTCTCTCAGTTCTCGGTGCGGAGGCGGGGAATATCGCTCTGAAAGTTATGGCGGCTGGCGGTGTGTATGTGGGAGGAGGTATTGTTCCCCGCATTCTGTCTTTGTTAGGAAACGGCCTCTTCATGGAAACCTTTAACAGTAAGGGGCGAATGTCCGAACTCCTGGTCGACGTTCCGGTACATATAATTCTCAATCCTAAAGTTGCGGTTTTTGGCGCTGCGCGTTACGGGATGGAAATTTGTTGAGGCCTAGTCAATCCAAATCAACAATCTGTTTTTGCAAGATAAATTCTGGAGTAGTGCAAGAAATTGCATTATCAGCGTACTTGTGGCTACGACCACGTTGTCCTGATACCGTGGTACTGTTCCAATCCAGATTGACCATCCAAATATAGTCATTTATTTAGATGGTCAAATTCATCTTAATAGAGTTTTGCTTCTATACTGGTAATTGTTCGATATTTCAGGTCAGCTTGAATTTCATCAGCTTTTGATATTTCTTTGACCACCACGACTTGCCGACTACCTTTGCGTACGGTTTTAATTTTTTCTGAACCTATCGCAACGAAAAGATTTTTAGGCAAAACCTCCCCTGATTCTGTGACAAGCTGTTCTATAAATGGATGTTTACAGAAGGTTTCAACACTAAGAGTAGTCCCGGGATTTCCAAGGTGGTACCAGCCTCGATATCTTCCGTCGTTTCCGGTAAGTCGTAAACCAACTCCAGCAATTGCGCCAATAATACCATCACCTGTACCTCCGTGTTCTGACAGATGTATGCCAATTTTATCTGCGAGATTGTAGGCCAGATCTTTTGAGAGAACCCTTCTCTTCGCTGCCTTGCCAAAGTCCAATAAAGCTTGGTTTGCGAGTACATCAGATTTGCGTGCAACACAAAGACCAGGATCTGATCCGTCCATAGCACGGTCTTTGATAAAACTTATTATTGTATTGATTGCTGAAGGAAGATCATTTTGAACTAAGTTCATTTCAAAACACATTGATGAGTTGTGTGAAGTGTATGGAATATCTTTGTGAACAAAAAGTTGGTGACGACTGATGGGGGAACTGTTTGAAATGATACCTTCCATATGTTCACACATATCCTGCACAAGCCAACCAGTACCTTTGGTTCCCGGCATATCGGTATCATCAATACACACTAAATAATCCATAACGTTCCTTTATGTTGAGCAATTTGTTAAACTACTATCTTTTCTGCCGCATACCTTTGCCACTTAAAATCTGCTCGATATCCTTGTCACTAACAGATAAGTTGAAAAACTTCTGATAAAAAAAACGGATCTCTTGTTCTAGGTTAATATCCTTAAAATATTCAGGATATACCGTCTTGGCAGTCCATAAAATAGCAAGTGGTGTCTCTAGACCTCCTGGATGCCCCAACGAGAAATACTGATTGGTATCGAATAGACGAGTTTATTTTTTACAGCATCAATCTGCGCCCATTTTTTGTCCCGATTAATGTCTTCTTTTACGGATGATTCATGGCCTTGTCGCATAAATCATGAGGGAAGAAAATTATCTGCCCTCTACTCCATTCCATCTTAGCAAACAGCCTCTCGAACAGGCATTCCTAAAGCGGTAATCTTGTTTAAAGCTTTGATCGCAGCCCTAGCTGCTGGCACCCCGTATTCGCGGAGGCTTAATTTGTCACAGATCAACTGTTTGTAGCGATACATCGCTGTTTCAGTAAGAGACCATACGTGGATGAGCAAACACCTTTGACTGCAATATGATAGCACTCTTTCGTATCCGGCGAATCGCCTGATATCTGCTCTATGCGTCGTCAAAGAGGATTCAAGAGATGCCCTAAAACTTTGGAGTATGAACGCGCTCTAGAGAGATTTCGCCACTTAGGCGATCAGTCTCGGCATCGATTGCAAGGTGAAGCTTACGCCAGGTTCTACGTTTGGAAGCCCCATGTTTTCTGACGATCCACTCTCCTTCGCCATGGTTTAGCCCCGTCGAATCGATATGCTTAATCGGCCCACGGCTTGGTAGTCTGTAATTCACCTAAACTGTTTGGGCACGCCTGCTGACAGGTATATCAGGTGCCTGGAAGGTCGATATCCATCAGTTCTAAAAGTGAATTAAGAAAATCTTCAGTACCTCTGAGAGAAAGGCTGTAAATGGTTCCACATCAAACAGGTCGTGCATCATCAGTATACTTGCGACTACGGCCACGCTGTGCCGATGGTGTCGTGCTGTACCAACTTTTAGTCGCTTTCTTGTCCATCCAAAACGTCAACGCCATTGCTTTAGCGCTCTGTTGTATTCAGGCCAATTTGTCATCCTCTACTCTCTCTCATAACTCCCCCAATGCTCTCCGTTACAAGAAAACATCATCGAGCAATGCCAGCAACTTCTATTTGTGCAACAAGGCCTCCTGTTATGACAGTTTAAACTGTGATTTTAGTTGATTATGGGCCCTTGAAGAATATTTGCTGTTAGGGTATTAATGTCTCTTGTGTCAAGGGACATGGGGATGCGCATCTCTCTTGCGAGAGACTGTGGGTGGAGGTTTTCGTGACCTATTCACTATGCGCAACATTATGTTTTAAGACGCTGTTGCACTTATTGTATTAACTCAGCACTATGTAAACAAAATAAAAGGAGCTTTTTTTATGAAGCAGTTAGATGATGTTTATCGTTCTTGTACACTGGAATATTTTGAAAGTGGAAAATATCGCATCATGATGCCAGAATTTCTTGCCCTCAAGAAAGAGGACAAAGCCATGATGTTGGATCTGCGTTCCAAAGAAGAAGCTGAGCTGGTGAGCCTGTCCTTCGCGCATAACATTCCCATTGCAGAGCTACCCGACCGTTTGGCTGAATTACCCCGGGACAAGGTCATCGTTACCTTCTGTGCCAGCAGCGTTCGTGCTGTGATGGCATTTGTCTATTTACAGGCTGCTGGCTTTAAAAATGTAAAAATTTTAACTGATAAATTGCAGGATTTGACCGCAAACTTCATGCCTCCGTTTGTTGCCAAGAATTACGATATCCTGAAGAAGTAATCTTCCTGCCTTCACAAAACCATTGTCCCGGTTTAATTTGGGCCAATGGTTTTCTCTCTTGCGCTAAACTTCCGCACAGAAAACAAAATAGCCATCTAACAGCATATTGAGGCTGTCCCTGTTAAGCCAGACACGGCTTTTATGCTTTTGATCCTGTCCGGATATTGTGGAGAGGGAACTAAGTCTTTGTAGTCATAGCAGAATGAAGAGGTTTTTTATCTACGGTGTCCAGGTGCTTGGGCAACTGACCTTGAAAACTACCAGATCCAGCCAAACCCACTTACACTCGGGTGAATCCTCCAGGATCTTCTCTCTACGTCATAGCCTCACTAAGGGGCAACCATCCGTAGATCGTCGCCTTTTAGGTACATTTCTCGACCGCTCCCTTCCCTTGGTTGCGACATTCTCTACCCATGTAGATATATTTTACCTATAAAACAGTGTTCTAGGGGCATTTGCCCCGGTGGAGTTTTTAAATCTCCTGGTCTGGTAGCTTAGGCATTGATTTTAGGTAATTATTGACCGCTTGAAATTCTTCCGTGCTAGGCATACAATGATTCTTATAATAAAAGACATGGGTGGAGGGAGTACCGTCTTGCGAGATGTTGTGGGTGGAGGTTTCTGCGATCTATCCATTGCACTATGTTTAAGGTGCTGTTGCACTTATTGTACTCATTCAGCCATTGAAGCATTTAACTCCCCTGAATAAGCTGAAAGAGTTTCATCAACTCAAACCAAATTTATTTAAGAAGCGACCAACCAATCGTCGGGAACCTAACATGTAAGTTTGTTCATTGCCTATCTGGTGATGATTTTTGATCGCTACAACATGTTATGAGATGTTTTTATATAGGGGGCGTGTGGATGAAGTGTAAACTGCTTTCGAATCGTTTTTCTAGGATCATATGTGTCGTCAGCATCATTATGCTTGGTCTGTGGGGAGGTTCTCTCTATGCTGCGCAGGTATCGCAAAAATCTGATAATATAGTAGAAAAAGTTGTGGTGGAGGCAGCGAAAGATTCCTCGAAATCCGCTACATCGAGTCCACGTGCCACCCTACAGAATTTTCTTTCTGACGTTGATCGAGCTGTTGCTGATTGGCAACAAGGTATTCGTACCGAAGAGAGCGCTTGGGCATTTTTTCGTGCAACACAAATGCTTGATTTTGCTGGAGTTCCTGATAACGTCTCAGGAATTACTAAAATATCACGTATCCTTTTATTAAAAGATATCCTCGATCGGGTCAAGATCCCGGCAAGTGATCTGGTTCCCGGTGAGGCAGAAGTAGCTTCGAAAGATATTTCTACCTGGACCATTCCCGGAACACAAATAACTATTGCAAAGGTTGAGGATGGTTCCAAGGCAGGTGATTTTTTATTTTCCAAATATACCGTTGAAAATCTTGGCAGATTCCACCGGCAGATGGAGGATATACCTTACTCCTCTGGTGTCTCTTCCGGTTTATATGAACAGTTTAGAGATACTGCGCGTTCTAGTGACTATTTTTCATCAAAAATTAGGATGCGCGATTTGTTACGAGGGGTTGATACATCAAGTCCTCGGTCAACCTTTGAGAGTTTTTTAAGTAATATCAATCAATCATATTTATTTGTGCAGCAAGCAGAAAAAGGATTGCAGCAAACACCGCCCACTCTGACAATGGCAGAGGCTGAACAGCTTGAAGTGCGGGCTCATAACTACATGAGACGAGCTATCTCCACACTTGATTTAAGCAATGTTCCAGAGGCACTACGGAGTAGTATTGCTATAGAGTCGACCTTACAGCTTAAGGAAGTTTTTGATAGAATGATGTTGCCGGCTTTAGACTCAATCCCTGATCTTGAGATGGTTGAAGCAGCAAGGAAATTTGACAGTGAGGCCTTTATAGGCGGGGCAAAATCTTTACGTTGGAGATATCCGGACACAGAAATTGAGATTGTAGAGATTGGCGAAGGTAAGAGGCAGGGAGAGTTTCTATTTAGCGCTGATACGGTAAAAAACATAGATGAAACATATCGTAAAGTAGAAGCTGTTCCGTACCGAACAACTACAACTGGGCCCAGGGAGAGTGAATATCAATTTCCCGGAACGTCTGATAACTTTTTCATCACCTACAGCTCAACACCTGGTTATCTTGTCACTCATACCAACTTTTTGAGTGGCTTGTATGACAGCTTTCCACCTTGGTTGAATATCATGTACGGTGGACAGACGCTTTGGCAATGGTTTGCCCTCGTGTTCATTCTTGTTTTTACTTTTTTTGCAATTTATTTTACCTTTCGCGCTGTGAAAAGAGCTGTTATGCCTCTCCATTCACCTAACCGTGATTGGATCAATCTTATTTCTCCGTTTATTGTGGCCCTTTTTCTTCCCTTTGTTGTGCACTTTATAGATAACGATCTTAAGATCACTGGTGTTATCGTTTCCACTGTGAAAACTGGTGGTGAATTTTTTGTTATCATCATGCTTGGCTGGGGTGCCATGCGCTTTGGTAAGGCGGTGTCGGAGACGATAGTAGCCTCTCCAAAAATTGATCCAGAAGGGATTCAGGCATCCTATACTCGGGCTGTATCAGGACTCTTTAGTTTTATTTTTGCTGCAGTTATAGTTTTTAACGGCCTTTCCCGTATTGGTGTCTCTATGATTCCAGTCCTTACTGGTTTGGGTGTCGGTGGTTTAGCATTTGGTTTGGCAGCACGGCCGACAATTGAGAACCTTATTGGTAGCTTTATGATATTTTTAGATAAACCGTGTCGGGTCGGTCAGCGGGTGAAGATTCTTTCCCACGACGGAACCGTTGAATCCATTGGTCTTCGTTCAACTAAGATCAGACTGCTAAACGGTAATTTGACTGCAATTCCAAATGAAAAAATGGCTAATATGGAAATCGAAAATATTGGCCGCAGGCCGTATATCCGCAGATGTTTTAACATTACTCTGACCTACGATACTCCACCGGATAAAATCAAACAGTCAATTGATATTATTCGAGAAATTTTATCTGTTCCTGAGGATGGAATAATGGCCGGCGAATATGGTGTCTATTCTAGGGAAAGGAAGGTACATCCCAACGAAGCGATTAATCAACCGGACTATTTACCTCAGGTCTATTTTAATGATCTGAACGCAGATTCTCTCAATATAATTGTTTTTTATTGGTACCATCCTCCTCAGTATTGGGAGTATTTAGAACATTCTACCTGGGTCAACTTACAGCTCATGGAGCGATTTAATGCTGAAGGGATTGATTTTGCCTTCCCAACCCAAACACTATATGTGGCGGGCGATGATAAAAGACCACTTACCATTGGTCAGCGAGTGGTTACAGCTCAAAATCTTCAGCCACAGCAGGTGGGGAAAGTGTCTACGGTGTTGCAGTCCCATATGAAACAGGAGGAAACCGAGTTGGCGAGTGACGCCCTAAGGCCTGAAGACAGAGAGCCGTATCTTGAGCGGCAAAAAAAGCAGGAAGAGTTGGAGGCGGCTGAGGCCGAAGAAGGCGATAAAGCAAAAGATAATAATTGAAAAATCTGATTACCACCGAACTTCAGCCAATTTTAAAAGTTGTCTTGGCATAGTTGCTGTATTAATGGAAACTTTAAGGAGAGATTTAATCATCCCTTTTAGGTGGAATCTACGGTTAAAGCGTTAACATGTTAGATACCGTGGTAAATGTTTAGGGCGTATCGCATGGTATGCATCGTCAATGGCAGTTTTAATGTTACGGAGCTGATGTAAAAGAATTCTATCCAAGGCACTCTTTTATTCTGGCAAGATTCTTCTTGTCTGCCCTCTGCGTGATAGCTTCACTTAGGGACACCCTCTCCGTAGATCATTGCCTTGTCCTCAAGGTGGGCATATCGTTTGGCGTGGCCCATGTAGTTGTTAGATCAAGTTGCATTAAGCCGATGTTACAGCCTGTGAAATAGATTCATCCTAGGACCAATCTTTCCCGCAATGCCTTCCCGTGGTTGTCATATTTTCTACTTATGTAGACTGCTTCCAACCATAAAGCAGTGTTTTATGGATCTCTTGCTGATTTTTCTTTATTGCCTATGATGAGACCTAGGGGTGTTTGATCGGTGGAGTTTCTTGGCCTCCTGCTCTGGTAATTTGAAGTGTGATTTTAAGTGATTATGGATCGCTTGAGGGTTGTTTGGTGTTAGGGGTATAATGCTTTCTCTTACAAAAAGACATGTGGGGAGAGGGCGTATCGTCTTGCCAGATGTTGCGGGTGGAGGTTTCTGCCATCTACCCATTGTATTATGCTTAAGACGCTGTTGCACTTTTGCTTGTGACTGTCGCATTAATCTTGATCATTTTTCTATCATCCTTAATATTACGAGGAGCAGGTCCTCCACAATAACGGGGAGAAGCACACTAAGGTTTTTCGTTAAGTGGCCGTCTTGTTTTTTGTGGTCTGCCAGATTATCATCTTGGGCAGAGTTACGGTCGAAGCCATTGTTTACACCCTTGGCCAGACCAGAAAAACCTTTATTCATTCTCTGGCTGGTTTGCTACCTTGTCTATTATTTGAAATGTATTGAAAATTGTTCAAAAAAAACCAATGCAGTAGCCCAATACTTTTATGATTTGTATTCTGGGTATTAACCCGAGTTGGAATTCTTATGTTCATTGATCGCCATCCCTTAACACTTTTTCTACGATTTCCTGCGGGGAAAATACTCTGTTATAGTCTGTTTTTTTTCCTGGCATCAATCACCGCCAGCAATAGTCGTCCGCTCGATACCGAACTCTCTCTGGCGCTGGAAGAATATCTGGGGTGTCTGCCGATAGAACTGATACAGAATGACGGCCAACTTCCAATTTTGTCGACGGTAGATTTATGCCTAGCAAAAATCTATCATCAAACCGGGGCTCGCCCGCTCTGGGTGACCGTTGATGGTCCCTCTGAAAAAGGCAAGATCATTCTCAAATACCTGACCGATTCCGATCAGCACGGCCTTGAACCTAATGCTTACAAACTCGAACGTTTACGGGAACTTTGGTCAAGCAAAGGTGTCGATGAGTTGGCCGAGCTTGACATTTTATTGACCTACAACATCGTAAAATATGTGCATGACATTAGTTATGGCCGACTCAAACCCTTAGAGTCGGACCCTCAACTGTTCGCCGAGGCAGGAGACAAAGAATTTAACCCGCTTCGTGCCATCGAGCACCTTCTTGCCACGAGGGATCTTGACAGGTTTCTTGCTGGCTTACCTCCTCAGCATCTTCATTACAAGGCACTTAAAACAGCTCTTGCATACTATCGTAACTTCGCTAAAAATGGTGACTGGCCTAAGGTGGCAATGGGAGTAAACCTGCACCCCGGCGATAGAGAGAAACGAATTATAAGCATCAGAAAAAGACTCCAGTTTGCAGGTCCTTTCCTGGAAGCCCCCCGAGACTCGGATTTAAGCCAATATGATCTCATCTTAGAAGAGGCCGTTCTGTCCTTTCAGCAGCTACATGGCCTGCAAACAGATGGGATTATAGGTAGAAATACCGTCGATGCCCTAAATATTTCGATTGCTGAAAAAATTGAAATTATTCGTCTGAATATGATGCGATGGCGATGGCAGGCACATGATCTGGGAAAACGATATCTGCTCGTCAATATCGCCAGTTTTAATTTAAAGGCATTCCGCGACCAGGATGTAGTGCTGGACATGCCGATTATCGTCGGCACTGAGGAGAACGAGACTCCGGTTTTCAGTGCCTGGATCAAATATATCGATTTCAACCCATTTTGGAATATTCCCACCAGTATCGCCCGCAATGAGATGTTACCAGCACTGCGGAAAAACAACTATTATCTCATTGATCAGCGTATTAGTCTGTTCTCTAATTGGCAGCAGAGTGCAGTCGAGCTCGACTCCACAGCTATCGACTGGGAGGCTATTACCCCGAGCGAAATCTCCGCCTATAAGCTCAGGCAGGATCCGGGTCCCTTGAATGCACTGGGGAGAATTAAATTTATCTTTCCTAATAGCTATTCCGTCTATATGCACGATACGCCTGGCCGTCATCTTTTTAGCCTAAGCAAAAGAAGCTTCAGTCACGGTTGTATTCGGGTGAGTGACCCCCTAAGCCTGGCCATTTTCCTCCTTGAAAATCAGACAGATGGTTGGGATACTGAAAAAATTAAAGAAATATATGAGCAGGAGGAGCGTAAAGTGATTATCTTAACTCTTTCTGTTGCCGTTCATATAACGTATGGAACCGCCTGGGTTGACAAAGGCGGAGAGATCCATTTTAGTAGGGATATTTATTTGAGAGATGAGAGATTGCGTAACGCTCTTTTGAAATAATTTTTTACACCATATTACCTCAGACCTTAACATCACATGACCCAACCGAAAAAATTGCACTTGATGAATCGACGCCGATTACTGCTTACAGCAGCCAAAATCGCGGCCGGATTGGTTATTGCCTCACCACTTGAACTTTTTGCCCGGTCCATTCCCGATAACAAGATTTCATTTTCCCATACACATACCGGTGAATGCTTCGACTTGTGTGTTAACGATCGAGCATACAGTCCAGTTGTCAGGGAAAATCTTTTTTTCTTTCTCCGTGACTTTCGCACCAAGGAGGTGCATTCGATCGATTTTCGACTTATGGATATTCTCCTTAAAATCCGGCAAAAAACGGGTAGCACAGGTATTTACCAGGTTATATCCGGATACAGATCTCCAAATACCAATAATTTGTTACGGGGCAAGAGCACTGGAGTCGCAAAAAAGAGTTTGCATCTGCAAGGCCGAGCCATTGACATTCGGCTTACGGATGTGCCTACCAAAGAGCTTCGGGATGTTGCCTTATCTCTGAGAGCTGGTGGGGTCGGCTATTATGCCAAATCAGACTTTGTCCATATAGATACCGGTCATGTTCGTTCATGGTAACTGCTTAATTGTTTCATATAGGTCGTTGCTTCACTAGGGGGCACACCATCCGTAGATCATCGCCTTATTGTTAAGATGAGCTGGTTATCCTGTTGGTATAATGACATAAAAGCTTCTGGATTTTGTAGAGGGTGGATTATATGATTTCCTGGCTAATAAACTTGCTGTAGACTCCTTTCAACCGTAAAACAGTGCTCTAGAGATTTCTTGCTAATTTCCTTTATCACCTATAATGAGATCTAGGGGCGCTTGGCCGGTAAGTTTTTTGGCCTCCTGTGCTGATAGTTTGGAGTGTGGTTTTGGCTGATTATGGATTGCTTGAAATTCTTTTCTGTTAGGGGCATAATCTTTTTGTAACAGAGGCCTGGGACGCTCAAAAAACATTGCGGGTCTTTTAGCCCCAAAATAAATAAGCTGAAAAAGGTTGGTTGGAATGTTGGCGACCAGGGCGGACGTCTTTTTGCCTAGTAAATCATCTGGGACCCAACAAATAGGCTTAGGTTTTAATGCTTATCTCGGGCTTTTCTTTGGCGGGTTTTTTTCTTCTACAAAGGAGTATAAATAGAATGAAAGGAAATAGGGGATTCAAGCGGCTTGTTTTAGCCACATGTTATTCCTATAGAGGACTTTGTCAGGCATTTAGGCATGAAGCTGCCTTTCGCCAGGAACTTTTTCTGGTCGCTATTCTTCTTCCGCTGACCTACTGGTTTGAGGTTGAGCCTATCGAACGCTTATTGATGGGAGCCTCATTAATTCTTGTACTGATTGTTGAATTGTTAAACTCAGGAATTGAGGCCGTCGTTGATCGCATAAGTGAGGACTTTCATGAACTTTCTGGCCGGGCGAAAGACATTGGCTCAGCTGCCGTTTTTATGACATTCTTGCTAGCCGGCTACGTCTGGGTATCGACTCTTTGGCCCTTGCTACCTTTACTCTGAAATAAATGTATCGGCTTTTCTAAAGATAGGTCGCTGCCCATTAATGTCATACTACAAGACCATATCTAGGTTCGGGCTGATGCGAGGGAGGCAATTCGTGTGGTATGGGGTAAGGTGCGGAGACCCATCAATCACGACCGGCCATTGACCGGAAACAAAAAAAGACACTCACAGGAAACCCCCATAAGTGCCTTTACCAGCGGTGGAGGTTGGGGCAAACCGTTGGTCTCTTGACTGTCAGGTGACTGGAATTCTTGTATGAATTTGATTTAAATCGATGTTGTAGCTTGCAAAATAGATTCATCCCTGGACCAATCTTTCCCGTAATACTCTCCCTCGCTTGCCACATTTTCTACTCCTGTAGATCTATTTTGCCTATAAAATAGTGTTCTAGAGATCTCTTGCTAGTTTCCTTTATCGCCTGGGTAGACTTTTCGGATGGGGTCGCTTGAGCGGTGGAGTTTTTTCTGTCTCTCGTTTTGGCATTTTGAAGTGTGATTTTAGGTAATTATGGAATTCTTGCTCTTTCTTTGCCGTTAGGATGTTGATAGTTTCTATTGATGGGGTGGTCGCGCAAATAAGGTTTTTTTGTACTGAATGTTGCACTTATTGCTTGAGATCAATCTTTGCCTTTCTTTTTTTTGTTAAAACGCCCTTGCTTTTGCTGGTGATTTGCGACAGGTTTCAATCCTAACATAAGCTCGGTAGGGGGAGGCCTCTACTGTTTGTATTTTTTAAGGTGCTGTCTAACAGCCAAGAAGGAGTAGGTATGAAAAAGATTATGGTAGGTTTTGTGGCACTTCTCGTTGTTGCAGGAGTCTGCGCCCCATTTATTAACGGACTTGTCATGGAGAAAATGGTTACACAGTCTCAAGATGATCTGAATAAAATGTATGTAGATACCGGTTCAGACATGGCTGTTGAGGTTATCAAATATGACAGAAAGTTTTCTTCATCAGAGATCGAGTGGAAGATTAAATTGGGAAGTCTTGCCGCAATATATGGTGTTGATGAAATCATATTTGTAGATCGGGCAGATCATGGCTTTACTGGTGTTGTGTCTAAAACCAGCCTTGAGAAGAATCGATGGTTTGTCGATTTGTTAGATGATAAATTTGATGGAAAAAACCCTTTGACCATAACGACTACATATAGATTAGGAAGGAAAATTGAGTCGGTAATTGACATTGGTTCTTTTACCTTGCAACTGGGAAATGAGTCTGTTGCTTCCCTGCCGGGAAGGATTGTCTCTGAATATGATGTGGGTTTGACACATTGGATAAGTGAAGCAACGTGGGCAGGATTTTCTGTGCCGGGTAAGGTCAGTATGGGTGGTTTTTCCCTCGGGTGCGATTTGGAGAAAATTTCTACTTATATTTGGGATGGTGATCTCTCATATGAAATTAAAGATATCAAGGTTGAGGGCAAGAAGGGAAATTTTGAACTTGTAAATTTTGCAGTTCAATACACTCTGGGTTATGACAAAAATAAAAACATGTTATCCATGGGTGGAGAGATTGAAATTGCTAGCATTGCTGTAGCAAACCAGAAAGTAAAAGATGCAGTTATTAAATTAGCTATAAACAATATAGATGCTCAGAGTTACGAAGAATTTATGAAGATATACACCCAGACGATTGCTTCTACTCTGGACGATATCTCTCTAAAAAAAGAAAGTTCTGAAGGGATGGATGAAGCTCTGAAGCAAGAGATGGCCACCGCTGGTATTCAGATGATGGCGGCATGCGAGAAATTCTTAAAAAAGGGATTGGAGCTAAAAATTTCAGACCTGCATGTTCAACTTCCGGAGGGGCGAATTTCTGGTAATGCAGGATTGATATTAAATAAGGACGTTACTTTTGCACAATTGGCCCCCATCGTCATCCAACCTAACTTGGCATTTGATATTTTTTCCCTGCAATCCGATTTTAGTATTCCTGCAGAACTTATTAGCGATAAGAGCAAGCTTGTCTCACCAGTATTCCCGGGAATGCAGACTGGCCTGTTTGTGATAGACGGAGAAAATTTGGTCCACAGGACACAAACTAAAAATGGAAAACTGCTCTTAAACGGAAATGAAATGCTCTTCCATTAAGAACCAACAGTGGGGTCGGGATGCCAAAATGTGGAAAAGCTCACTCTTGTAATAATGGGGGTTATTCCAACAACTCAGATCTATATGATAAATTCAATTCACACTAATCAAGAGGGAAGTTTCCTCAATAATAGATTGGCATCACGATCAGAGAGTTAGCCATGGAAAGGAAATAATATGACACTGAAGAAATCAAATATGGTATGCAATGTAACTTCATTAATACCAAATAATGAAATATTTGGCGTGAGTGGGAGTCCTAGAAAAAATGGGAATTCAGATATATTACTGAAAAGCATAATTTCAGGAGTAGATTCTGAAAATATAGTATCAACTTGCTGTAATTTAACAGATATTCAATTTCAGGGATGTATAGGATGTGAAAAGTGTAGAAAAGATAAAATATGTACAGGGTTGCTTGATGGTATGTCACTTATTTATGATTCAATAATTTCATCAAAAGGGCTTGTAGTTGTCTCGCCTACCCACAACTATAATATCACCTCATGGATGAAGGCGTTTATTGATCGTCTATATTGCTTCTACAACTTCGAAAATGATCGTCCAAGAAGTTGGTCTAGTCAATTGGCAGGACAAGGTAGAAAAGCCGTGATAGTAGCAATATGTGAACAAAAAACTAAAGATGATATGGGCTTTACTCTTGAAGCAATGAGAAAACCTCTCGAAGCACTTGGCTATGAGATAGTTGGCGAACTTTCTATCTTCAGAATATTTGACAAAGGCAAAGTTAAACAAGATCAAGAAGCTATAGAAAAAGGACGTGAACTCGGTATAAGGTTAGCGAAATCAATCAGAGAATGAGTTGTATATTCCAGTAGTAAAATTTAGCTGGATTAGTGCCACAAGCTGCTTGAACTCAGCCTTGGTCGTCAGAAACCATTTAATCTTGTCATTCTGACATATAAAGATATCTCCTATGTACCCGAAAAGACGAGTTTAAGATAATTTGACTTTGGAAACGCCAGGAAAGCCAACGGGAGATATTCTCTCCCTGTTGAGTGAAGCGTGAGGTTTGGCACATGATAATACTAAGTATACAAGAGTATGATGGCTTATCAGAATTTGAACTGTTTTTGAATAAAGTTTCTGGCAAACTCGCAGCTTCTATATGTAAAAAATTTCATGCCTATACTGAACTTAATGACATTTATAGTTGCAATAGTTTGAAAATTCTGAAACCTAAGATATGGGGTTATAAAGGTACTATTTATAAGCTTCGGGTAGATTGTGGTAAAGAATCAGCACGAGTGCTGTTTGTAAAAATGGCAAATGACAACATTGTACTATTGCATGGGTTTGTGAAAAAAACTAGAAAAACACCGAGTAAGGATGCAAAAATTGCGATGGCTAATCTCGAGCGACTAAAAAATAATGTAGAAGTAACTGAATTACCATTAACAAAGTATTCGTTCTAATCGTTCGGATTCTGGCAAGCTCAATGATTTTGGCTGATTATGGATTACTTGAAATTTTTTTGTGTTGGGGGCATAATGCTTTTTGTGATAAAAGGCATGGAATGCATTCGTATTATTAGAATTTCGGATGCCAGGTAATCGTCTATAGTCCTGGCAACCAGAGAGGTTTTGCCTCGGTTGTTTTTTATTTATTTGTTAATATGTACTTTCCTTCAAGTATTCATTATATCAGAGAATTCTCTGTTTTTTGGCCAGTGAAGGGTAAAGAAGAGATAAGAGCACAATCAACCGCAATAACTCAGGAGAAAACTGTGCAAGAAAAAGAATATGATAATCTCAGAACATGGTTTCTTAAATATACAGATAGTTTTTTAGATTATCCTGAAGCTGATATTGAAAATATTCTTCTTAAAAAAGAGCATACATTAAGAGTTTGCCAGGAAATGGAGCTCATTTCAAAAGAGCTTTCTCCTGAAGATAAAATTCTTGCTCTGACTGTGGCTCTCTTACATGATGTAGGCCGGTTTGATCAGCTTAGAATTTACAGAACTTTTTCTGATTTTAAGTCGGAAGATCATGCTTCATTAGGTGTGAAAATCTTAAAGGAACTGGATTTATTAAAAGACCTTGATCCTGTGGACGTTGAATTAATTTTCTTTGCTGTAGAAAATCATAACAAGCCTGAAATTGTTCCTGACTGTTCTTTTCAAACTGAAACAATTACTAAACTTTTGAGAGATGCAGATAAACTCGATATTTGGCATGTTGTAATCGATTATTACAAGGTCGGTGGAGAATATGATAATCCATCGCTTGTTCACAATCTTCCTTTCGGTGATGATGTCTGTGCCTCTGTATTTCAGGCTATAGAGAAAAGGGATATCATCTCCTATGATTTATTGGAGACTGTAGTAGATATAAAGATTTTTAAATGGGCTGGATTTATCATCTTAACACCAGGAAAGCTCTTGAGCTGGCCTCAGAAAGATCTTATCTTGAAAGTATATTTAATACCTTGCCGCAAACTGAACGTATTACCAAAATTTATAATAATATGCAGGCGTATCTTGTGGAGAAATATTAAGTATAAGCAAAGGCGCTGGATTAGTACAATAAGTGCAACAAACTGCTTAGGGGGTAAAAGAATTCTACCCAAGTACTTTGCACCTTGGCAAGACTCTTTTTGTGCCCTTACTCTATAGCCTCACTAAGGGCACTTCATCCGTAGATCATCGTCTTGTCTCCAAGATGAGAGAACGTATCCTGTTGGTATAATGCCATAAAAGCTTCTGGCTCTCGTAGAGACTGGAGCCATTGTTAGCAACGATTGGCAAGTCTGTCGGAGATCGTGAATTCGTAGATGCTCAAGGCCTGCCAGGGAACGAACATTGCGGAAGAACTTTCACCATATTCTTGCTAGATCATGAAGGTTTCTTTGAGCAGGAAGCCGATGAGCGAGAGTTGGTTTATTGCAAAAACTCCTTTAACGAAGACGCCACAATATCGGTGGAGGATCAACTGTCGCCGGACTAACCCAGACACACACTGCTGCAACAACCAGAACTGTGAAGTATGCCTCACAACTGGCTTAAACTATCGATGTATTTGTTTCCTCTAAGCACTTATCACAGATGACTCGCTCAGGATTGATTTTTAGAATACTAAATGGAATTTCCTGTTTGCAGATAAAGCATTCTCCAAAGTTCTCGGCATTAATTCGAGCTAAAGCCGTAGTTAGTCGCTGTACTTGCAGATCATTTACAGGCGATTTCATCTGTTCCAAGAGACTTGTCTTGATCACAGTAAGTTGTTGTTTATTCATTTGATCAACCATTCTATTAAAATTTAAAACATCTTTAATTGCGTATCATGTTGCAGTCTTCGAGCCATGTCACAGACTGACGTGACTTCTTCAAAATCATTCGAAGAATGTCGTGTTGTCTGCCAAGCGCTGGAGTCTAACATATCATTCTGTATCACTACAGAAAGCGTTAAGAAAGTCGGTAATAAGGGCAGGAGTTGCTAGGCTATAGTGGTATATGTATTACGTATAATATATATATACGGTCAAAAGCGTTACCGCAAAAGAGATAAGGCGTCCCCAGGATTTTGTTACAGTCAAACAATAAGTGCAACAAACTGTGTTGGTGTTGATAGGGGGGGGGGATTGTTTGGGTGATCGCTGGAGTAGTACAGTAAGTGCAACAGGCTACTTAGAGATGATGTAAAAAGAATCCTGCCCAAGCATCTCTGCACCTAGGCAAGATTCTTTTTTTGTTCCCCTACGCCATAGCCTCCACCATGGGGCACACCATCCGTAGCATCAAGCATCGCCTTCTCTTCAAGGTAAGTGGGGTCGAACCGCTGACTCCCCCCCTTGGAATTGTTAGATAAAATTGCTTTAAGCCGTTGCCGTAGCTTGCAAAAGTGCACCTTTCCCAAGATGAACCTGTTTGTCCCGTAATATCTCCTTCCTGCCATATGCTCCATTCCTGTAGGCTCCTTTCAGCCAGAAAATGGTGTTTTAGAGATCTCTTGCCAGTTTCCTTTATCACCTGGGTAGACTTTTGGGCTAGGGGTGCTTGACCGGTGGAGTTTTTTGGTCTCTTGTTCTGATGCTTTGGAGTGTGATTTTGGCTCATTATTGGTTTTCTCTTGAAGTCATTTTATGTTAGGGGCATAGTGCTTCTTGTAACAAAGGACATGGGCGAAGGGCGTACCGTCTTGCGAGAAGCTGTGGTGGAGGTTTCCGTGACCTACTCACTACACGCAGCATCATGTTTAAACCGCTGTTGCACTTATTGTACTAACTCAGCAGTAATTGAGCTAGGTTACAGTAGTAGTCTAAAAAACAGTAACTTGAATAGATGCTCCAGTGCTTTTTATTGACTCTAAGGAGGCTCAAAAATGATACAAGAAGTCCCTGAATGGCTCCCTGATTGGAGAAACAAAGAAGAGTACCCAAACCCAAAAAAAACGCCCCCCCAGCAGTGGGCATGGGAATTTTTGCGAAGGAACGTCGATTATAGAAAAGAGTACAAAGAACTAATACAGATATCTCCTGAGGTTTTTGGGCAAAAAAAGCATCTTGAGTCCCTCACTGCTGACAAACAAAATAGCTTGCGAGAGAGCAGGGCAAACTTCACAAAAAAATATTATGGTAAAGAATTACACTATGTAATCGACCCCAAAGAAAAAATTCCTTGGGATAAGGATTTCTTTTTTCTCGATATAAACAGAAGAAGGGAAGGGCGTTATGTCTTGCGTGGAGGATGTTTGACTCCGCAAAGACAAGAAGCCAAAGATACTAATGAATTTTGGAACCAAGACATGAATGATCCTTCCATGCTCTGGGAGCTATGTGAGGGAGCAAGCCATTCCTTTAGTAACATGTTATATTTCCTTGAGGAAAACACTGCAAGTAGCCAGTATTACTACTTGTCTAGAAAAGTTATAAAGAGTGACATAGCGTACATAGGCGAGCATTCGACTAAAATATCAACACAGCCCCATGAAGCAATTTTCACCATTAACCTCGACGGTGAGATCAACCGACAGCTAGAGAAAATTAAAAAAATTGCAAACAAACTCCAACAAAACCTCCCTAAGCCCTCTAGCATAACGAGAGCGAATCTTGTCTCCGGATTCATAGACTATTTAAGAACTTATGATGCTATATTATCCATGGGTGGCCCTCAGGGCGTGGTGAAATCTGAAGTGGCAAGAGAACTCTATGGGGAGTTTCGTTACGAAGATCCAAATTACAAAACCAACCTTGAAAGAGTCACGGACAACTTCGATTCTGCTAAGAAACTTATCGAAGGTAAGTACTTGAGGATAGCCCAAAAGCTCTCGTCAAAACGCCTGCCTTCATGATAAAATGGTCGGAACTTTTCGAAATCGTTTTTTTCCTACTTAAAACAGAAGTCCAAACAGCATAAAACTTCTTATCAACAGATAATAGCTCTCTTCTATGAAAGCTCAAGCCAACAATTGGCAATGATAAGGAGAACCCATGCCACACAAAAAACAATTTACCCTAAAACACATCAGTGCCAACGTCACCTTGTTATGCAAGTGTATCAAGAACCTTTGCCTATGCGTTATGATGGTTGCTGACCTGGTTAAAAAGATAAATTTGTAAGTAAAATTGAATTGATGGGTGGTGTGGCAATCGGTAAAATTCATTCTAAAGTTCACGATATCTGCTTAGCTGAAGCTCTGGGAATCGCCTGTGTTCAATGTTTATGTGTTGCTTGGCGTGATTGACTCAGGGAACAACTGAAGGCTGATAGGGAAGCGGAGCTTCGGGCAGGACTGGGAAAGTAAAACTGATAGTAAAGACAGAGCGTTGAAAGATGTGCCAGTTTACTAGTTTTGTTGTGCTTAGAGCAGGAACACCTGCTACAGTATTTTGCTATGAGATTTCCAGACACATTTGGTTAGGTTAAAAATATGAGAAAAAACTATGGTCGGCCCTGTTAATAACGAAGAAAGACAGCATGCAGTTGATGACTTGAAAGGTGTTGAATACTACTCTGCTCTGGTTAACGCATGGATTGCAACAAACCAAGAAGCTTCAAAAACACTTGTTACCCTTTCCGTTGTCGCTATAGGTTTTCTCCCTACGTTGCTCGCAAAAGCTGAGGAGATATCCTCAGGTGTATTAGTGCTTTACGGAACTGCTATGTTTGCTTTTTCAATATGCTGTATCACTGTCATAGCGGTTTATAGAAGAAACGCAGTTTACTTAGCAAAAGTTGTAAAAGGCGATGTTGGCAGTGACTCACATTTGGAGATTCTTGACAAAACAACCTATTTTTCTTTTTCAGTAGGAGTTGTTCTGACCTTTTGCCTAAGTATTGTTATAGGATACCAAAAACTACAACCAATAAATCTGGAGGACGTAATGAGTAAGGACAGCAGTATACAGCACGGTCAGGTTTCTTTTGGAGACAAAAGCCTGAATGGTATCAGTAGTATGGCTCCAACTCCCCAAGCTCCACAATCTAGTTCCCCCACCGCCTCATCAAGTACAGGCAGTAGCCAGTCCACTGGTGGTTCTGCCTCGGGATCAGGTAGCACAAGTAGCAGCGCAGGAAAAAAGTAGTGGGGTCGCAATGCTTACAGCGACAGCTTCAGATAAGCACCCTTAATCTCTTCAGGCTGGCCGTAAAGACAGCCTAAGGTATGTAGGTGTGAGCTATACTCTCCGGTGATACCCGAAAGTCTTCCTCAGAGTATGGCTCCTATAATACCCCTTCAAGCTCAGCATCTTACACCAGCTCTTCACCAATCCATACACTATCTGTGTAACCAGTGGATTGCATTAAGCTTGTGTGATGTCAACAAGGTACAGGTTTGTCTAACTTTTGGATAGGTTCCGACTCGTGTTAACCTTGATCATTCGCCGCCTTATAGAAAACTAAACCTATTTGAACGATTGTTATTCCAACAACGATAGCCGAATAGAGAGTCAAGTTTCCATCATTGAAGAAATACTCTACCGCTGGATATGCTAGTAATGCGAATATTGGATGTGCGCTAGCGCCTGCCAGTAATCACCAGTGCTCCTGCAATTGCCCAGATTATACTAGCGCTAAATGAATAAATTCCTAGTCCAACGGTGGCAGTAAGAACAAGATTGGTGATAATGAAGAATGCTCCCATTAATGGTTCCATGAATCCTCCTTAGAGCCTAACCAGTTGTTGTTCGGTTTCCTAGTGTCATTCTGAGTAAGGACAATTGGATACCAAGAAAATTTTATTATCTCTTTTATGACTGTGTTTTTCAAGCTCACAGAGTGTCAAGAAGGTGTAATGTGAGGTGTGTGTCTAAAATTAAAGCTTAGAGAGGGTGGGTAGTTGGAAAGGCGAGGTTCTGTAGGAAATGTCAAATATGACATGAAACAAAAAAAGGGTCTTAGAGAAAAAATTCTCTAAGACCCTTTGCAATGGTGGTGGAGGTAAGCGGGATCGAACCGCTGACCTCGTGACTGCCAGTCACGCGCTCTCCCAGCTGAGCTATACCCCCACATCTGGTGCGCCGACATAATAGCGATAATTTCCAGCTATGTCAATAAAAAAAGAGTTCTTTTTTCTCTTCTTTTGCCCGCCTTACCGCTGTCTCTTTGAACTGTCGTTGTTTTCTGCTTTCTAGGTGAAATTTTTATGGTTATTAGCCCTTGTTTTTTGTTTTACCTGCCCCATTTTGTTTTTCCCTCCCCTCCTTATATTCGATTGCCAATCAGCGGGGCTTTTGGTATTCTTCAATACTTAACTGGTAGCTTGTCTGCTATCTGTTTTCAATAGATGCTTTTTCATGCCGTTTGGCAGCTTTTTTAATAGCTTATTTAGGGCACCTTGCCGGTGCTCCACTTCTGTAGGGGAAGGTCAATGTTTTCACCATTTAATTTTTTGTTTGGCTGGTTGTCCAACGATCTGGCGATTGATCTCGGCACAGCGAATACTGTTATTTATGTTAAGGGCAAGGGGATTGTCCTTCGTGAACCTTCGGTGGTTGCTGTTCGTCAGGATGGTCGGATGAATAAGGTCTTGGCTGTAGGACAAGAGGCAAAGATGATGCTGGGAAAAACGCCGGGAAATATCCGGGCGATTCGACCAATCAGAGATGGTGTTATTGCGGATTTTGACGTGACCGAGGCCATGCTTCGTTATTTTATTAATAAGGTACACAATAGACGCACCTTGGTGCATCCCCGCATAATGGTATCCGTGCCGTCGGGAATAACTCAGGTGGAAAAAAGAGCGGTAAGAGAATCTGCTGAGTCTGCCGGGGCCCGAGAGGTCTATCTCATTGAAGAACCTATGGCCGCTGCCATTGGTGCCGGTCTGCCCATTACCGAGCCGACCGCAAATATGATCGTCGATATCGGTGGTGGTACTACAGAGGTTGCTGTGATCTCTCTTGCAGGTATTGTCTATGCCAAATCTGTGCGGGTTGCAGGTGATAAGATGGATGAGGCAATTTTGCAGTTTATTAAGAGAAAACATAATCTTGCCATTGGGGAACGGACAGCTGAAATGATTAAGACCACCATTGGCAATGTCCTGCCCGAAGAGCCCTATGAGACCATGGAGATTAAGGGCCGTGATCTTGTTTCCGGTGTGCCTAAAACCCTGGTGACTAATGGTAAGGAGATACAGTCAGCTATTGCTGAGCAGGTGGATGTTATTATTGAAGCGGTAAAGGTAGCCCTTGAGGTTACTCCGCCTGAACTGTCAGCGGATATTGTTGATCAGGGTATTGTCTTAACCGGTGGTGGGGCCCTGTTGAAAAATCTTGATCGCGCTCTTAAGGAGGCGACGGGAATGCCTATTATTGTTGCATCCGATCCTCTCTCCTCTGTGGTACTTGGCTCGGGTAAGGCACTTGATGAAATTGATATTCTTCGTGAAGTGACGATTGATTAAGTGAAAAATGTTGGAGACTCTTCCTCATTTCTTAATGACTGGTGGTGACCTGTGGCAAAAGAGTCCAAAAATTTTCGGCAAAGTGGGCGGTGGCGTTTTGTTACTGTTTTAACCCTTACTACCTGTGCTGTTATAGCTGTTGTGCTTGGTCTGGGGACACTTGTGGGTGGTAATTTTGGTGTGCCGCAGAAGATGACACTGGAAATGGTGGGTTCTCTGCAGCGTAGTGCCACCGTGACTCTTGGCTCTGTTGAGGAAATCTATGAAGATTACCTGAGCTTTGTCTCTGTCCGGGCAGAAAACAAACGCCTGCAGGCCGATGTCGATAAGTATCTTCTGGAACTTGAGAAATACCGTGAAGGCTATAACAGTTATCTTTCCCTGCAGGAACAGCTGAAATTCAAACAATCTCTGTCCTTCAAGTCATTTGCGGCCCGTGTTGTCGGTAAGGGGGGGCTGGGAACCTATCAAACAATAGTGATTGACCTTGGCCGGTCCTCTGATATTATTGCCGGAATGATTGCCTTTGCCCCGGCGGGAGTTGTGGGCCAGGTTATTCAGGTCAGCGATAGCTATGCCAAGGTACTGCTTGCCAACGCACCGAGTAGTGCCATTGATGCCATGGTCCAGAAAAGTCGAGTACGCGGAATTCTTAAGGGCAATGGCTCTGCCGGATATACTCTGGAATACGTGTTGAAAAATGCGGATATTGCTGTTGGCGATGATGTTGTTACTGCTGGAGTGGGTGGGATGTTCCCCACGGGGATGACCCTTGGTAAGGTTAGTGCTGTGGAAAAAAAACGACTGGGCATGTTTTTGCAAGTAGAGATAGAGCCCAGCGTCGACTTTCAAAGTCTGGAATATGTTTTTGTTGATCCTTCTGATCGTCGAGAAATTAATGAACTGTTGAACTCTTCAGGAAAAAGGTAACCCCTATGTTGACCTTCTTCTTTTGGTGTCTTGGGGTGTTCGTCATTGTCCTGCAAACGACGGTACTTCCCTATTTTTTAAGTCCCTGCAATGTGCCCGATCTCTTTTTTATCTTTGTCGCCTTCTGTGCCTATCGTTTTTCTTGGTCGTCAGGTGTTTTTCTGGTCTTTACCATTGGCTGGATGTTGGATGTCGTCTGTGCTGCCTATATGGGTTTTTTCCCTCTGGAATGTTTATTAGTCTTTGCTGTCTTTAAGGTGCTTACCATTAATAATCCTGTGCGGATGGTTGTCTATCAACTCCCTTTGGTCGCTCTCGGCTATTTTTTCTGGCTGGTGCTGACCCGTCTTGCCTATTCCCTTTTGCAGACAAGCTATGTGCCCCACGGAGCAGGAGTGGCTTTGGCTAAAGGCTCTTTTTTGGTATTTGTTGCTGCCCTGCCCTGTTTTGCCCTCTATACCTTTCTCTATGAGTGGCTGGAAAGAAGAAATATGTGGCTAACTCCTCCCAGGCGTCGGCCGCAAAAACGTTTCTAGTGAGCGCCCCCATGAAGTCTTCTAATAAAAGAATTGAAAATTTGAGCAAGGTAAATCTGACGGCATTGGATTTTCTTCGTAATCGTATATATGTTCCGGCAGGCATTATTGTTGTCTTTTTTGTTCTTATCATGTTGCGCCTGTGGAACTTGCAGGTGATTAATGGTGATTACTATGCTCAGCGAGCAGAGAGCAATCGAGTGCGTGAACGGCAGATTGCCCCTCCACGGGGCAGTGTTTTTGATCGTAATGGCACCGAGATTGTCAGTAATCGACCATCCTTTAATGTTGTTTTAATCAGGGAAGGCAAGGGAGATGTGGGCAAGGTTCTGGAGAGGATAGCGCCTATTCTTGATGAGACCGTTACTGATCTTTGGGGCAGGGTACGGCAGGCAAAGAAGATGGCCCGTTATGAACCGATTGTCTTGAAAAAAGATGTTGATTGGGAGACCCTTGCCTATCTTGAAAACCACAACTACAATTTTTCCGGGGTGCGTATAGAGGTGCAGCCGGTGCGGGTTTATCACTACCAGGATCTGGCAGCCAATGTTATTGGTTATCTTGGATCTATCTCTAAGAAATCTCTGGAGAAGTCAGACCATGCTATCTATCGTGGAGGCGATATTGTCGGTAAGAGCGGTATGGAGAAGTTACGCGAGGCAGACCTGCGCGGGCAGAAGGGTCAACGCATTTCAGAGGTCAACGCCAAGGGATTTGAGCAGCGTCTGCTTAATAAAATAGAACCCTTGCCGGGCAAGGACGTCTATCTCACCATCGACGCGGGGCTACAGCAGACCGCTGAGGCCCTGATGGACGCCTCGCATAAGGCGGGCGCGGTGGTGGTGATGGAGGTGAAAACGGGGCGTATACTGGTTGCGGCCTCTACGCCCAGTATTCATCTGGAAGATTTTATTGGCGGAATTTCTCAGAAAAACTGGGCGAAGCTCAGAGATAATACGGAACGAACCCCTCTTATTAATAAGGTGGTGCAGGCCAATTATCCCCCCGGCTCAGTTTATAAAATGGTAACGGCGATGGCGGCTCTGGCCGAGGGGATCATTGATTCCGAGAGCACAATATACTGTCCGGGGAGCTATCACTTTGGTAATCGTCGTTATGGTTGTTGGAAGAGATCTGGTCATGGGGATATGAATCTCAAACAGGCCCTTGCCCAGTCCTGTGATGTCTATTTTTATCAGCTGGGAGAACGGCTGGGGGTAGATAAACTGGCTGAGTATGCCAAGAAATTTGGTTTGGGTTCAAGGAGCGGTATTGAGATGGAGCATGAGAAGGGCGGTCTTATTCCAACAATGGCCTGGAAAAAAAGGGTGAAGAAGAGGCGGTGGCAGGATGGTGAAACCCTCTCTGTTGCCATCGGTCAGGGTTTTAATCTGACAACTCCTCTGCAGATATGTTTGATGACCTCCATGTTAGCAACCCATGGTAAACTCTATAAACCACAGTTGGTGGAGAAGGTGGTTGATTCCAGCGGTCTTCCCGTTGAAACATTTCATCCGATCCTGCTGCAGGAGCTCAAGGGGCTGGAAAAATATTTTGACATGATTCAGGTTGGAATGGAAGAGGTTGTACAGGGGAAGCGTGGTACGGGGCGGCGGTCAAGGATTAAGGGTATTGATATAGCGGGTAAGACGGGTAGTGCTCAGGTGGTCCATCTGTCAAAGTCAAAGGGAATGAAGGATAATGAAATTCCCTATAAGGAGCGAGATCATGCTTGGTTTACCGGTTTTGCCCCGGCTGATAATCCTGAAATTGCCATTACTGTTTTGGTGGAGCATGGCTTGCATGGAGGTAGTGTGGCGGGTCCTGTTGCCCGTGGTGTTCTCAAGGAGTACTTTCGTGATCGTCTGCAGGCGGCAAAGAAATAGGGTCTGTGTGGGCTTTTCTTATTAGAAGTGGGATGGAGGCGTCGATGTTCAAGGCGGATAGAAGACTTTTTTTACATTTTGATATGATTTTGCTCCTGCTGGTTCTGCTTGTCTCTGGCATAGCCCTGTGTAATCTCTACAGTGCCTCTTTTCCCTATGTGGGGTATGGCATGGCTCCATGGTTGAAACAACTCTGTTATTTCGGCGTAATGTTCTTTATGTCTGCCTTTATTTTATGTGTTGACTATAAGTGGCTGCACCAGATTAACTATATTTTTTATTTTGCTGTTCTGGGGCTCTTGATCTTGGCCGATATAATAGGTAGTAGTGCAGGGGGGTCTCAGAGATGGATTAATCTCGGTCTCTTTAACCTTCAACCATCTGAAGTCGCTAAGATATCTATGGTTATCTGTCTTGCCAGTTACTATGCCAGAAAAGAGGTGCTTGACGGTTATACCTTAAAACAGCTGCTTTTCCCCATGGCTATGTTGGGCCTTCCCTTTATCATGATTCTTGCCCAGCCGGATCTTGGCACGGCCCTTATGCTCGGTATTATTTTTGTTTCGATGACCATGTTTGTTAACCTGCGTTGGTCAACCTATCTGGCCCTCGGAACCTTTGGCATTGGTGCTGCTGTCCTTGGCTGGTTGTATGTGCTTAAGCCATATCAGCGGCAGAGAATAGAAACATTTTTGCATCCGGACCAGGATCTGATGGGCAGTGGTTATCAGATTTTCCAATCGAAAATAGCCATTGGCAGTGGCGGTTACTTTGGTAAGGGTTATGGTGAGGGGCCACAGGGGCAGTTGCATTTCCTGCCGGAGAGGCATACTGATTTTGCCTTTGCCGTTTTGGGTGAGGAGTGGGGTTTTATAGGGACTTTTGTTTTTTTGGCCCTCTACTTTCTCATGTTACTCTGGGGGCTCTATGTGGCAAGTCAGGCCAAGGACAGATTTGGTATACTGCTTGCCTACGGGGTTGTGGTTCTTATCTTTTGGCAGGCGGTCATTAATCTCTTTATGGTTCTGGGCTTTTTGCCCGTGGTAGGTATTCCTCTACCCCTTGTCTCCTATGGTGGTTCTTCTCTGCTTACCACCTGTATCGGCCTGGCCATACTCATGAACGTGCGTATGCGTTCCTTTGATCCGGTTAATCACTGTTAACAGAACTCTCCAGTACCAGCTGGCGTAGGCCTGTGATGAACTGCTCCTGAGTATTAAGGGAGGGGCAGGAGGTCAGGCGCATGCCCAGCTTTTTTGCCTGTTTCTTATAGAGTATATCTATTTCGTAGAGGGTCTCTACGTGGTCAGAGACAAAGGAGATGGGTACCATAAGGATGTTTTTTACCCCCTCTTGGGCTAGTTGGATGAGCACATCGGGGGTGGATGGTTCTAACCATTCCACCGGGCCGCTCTTGCTTTGAAAGCAGAGCCTTCCCCTTTTTCCTGTAATTTCCTCTATTGCCCCGATACTTTGTTTGGTGTGCTCGACGTAAGGGTCACCTGCCTCTATAAAGGAGGTGGGCAGGCTGTGCGCGCTGTAGACAATTTCTGTTTTTTCTCCGTGGAAGGTAGCCAGGCCTTTTTTGATATTGGCTGCGATGGCTGCGATATAGTCCCTCTGTTTTGGCCAGGATGGGATTTCTGTCAGGGGCAGAGAAATATTTTTTTTCTTGAGGGTTTTGTGGAGCTGGGTCAGGGAAGATCCCGTGGTGGCCTTTGAGTAATGTGGATAGAGGCTGAGGGCAACCAGGCGTTCTACCCCCTTGCTCAGGAGGTAATCAAGGGCCTCGTCGCAGTAGGGTGGCCAGTAGCGCATGGCGTAGGTAACGGTGAAGTTGCCATGGGCCTGAAGCGATTTTTCCAGGGCCTCTGCCTGCGCCTCCGTTATCTGCTTAAGAGGGGATCCTCCACCTATTCTTTCGTATGTGGCGGCGCTTTTGGGGGCACGACGTTTGGCGATTAGCCAGGCAAGTGGCTTTTGCATAAGGCGGGGGCCCAGTGGGATGATTTCTCTGTCGGAAAAGAGGTTGTAGAGAAATGGCCGAACATCTTTTGTCTGGGTGGGGCCTCCCATATTAAGGAGGATGACACCCGTGGGGATATTTTGCATATGTTGGTCTCAAAAGAGGAGAAAATTCATGGGGAGATCGAGGTACTTATTGCGGATATTTTTAGCTTTTTAACTGCCCTAAAAGCTTGTCTCAGGACTCGCTATACTTAATATACAACAAAAAAAAATGAATAGCGAGAAAAGCCGTTGCCGCGGAGTTGATTAGCAATAATCATCTATTTCTTCCTAAGAGTTTGTCCGCTATTTCTTGCGCATCTTCTGGATGGACCATATACTGTAAGTAACAGATGGCCAGCAGGGGAGTTGTTGATCCTTGTAGGGGCCTGTGCTCTCAGCAAAGGTGGAGCGCCAACAGCTGTTTGGCGAATATTGTCATAGTATAAAGGAGAGACTCTATGGAACTTAAGGTTGAGACTAGGAATGTTGATTTGCGTAAGAGTTGGCAGGAAAAAATTGACACAGAAAGTGAAAAGCTGATCCGTCACTATGCTAATTTTATTCTTCACTTGCGGGTTGCTATTGAGGCTAACACCCACCATAAGGAAGGTGGTTACGAGGTACGTTTGGTTGCTTCAGTCCCGCAGGATACAGTGGTAGTAACGCGTAGCGGTGAGGTTGTTCGTGCTGTTTTAACCGAGGCCTTTGATGTGCTTGCCCTGCAGTTAAAGGAGATTCAGCGTAAAAAGCGTAAGAGTGTCAAGGTTTCAGTAGAAGAAACCGCTGAGAAGGCTGGCATTGTCCGCATGGTATCCCCAGGTGAATCCTATGGTTTTATTGTAGAGAGTAATGAGCGTGAGATTTATTTTCATGAAAATGCCCTGAAGGGATTCAGTATTGATGATCTTTCAGAGGGCGACAGCGTATATTTTGCAGAGGAGTTTGGGGACAAGGGTCCTCAGGCAACTTGGGTACGTGTAGCCCGTTAAATAGAGGTAGCGTTCCCGGCCATGTGCCTGCGACGATTTAAAGGAAAGAGGCCCTGAATGATTTTGTTCAGGGCCTTTTTTTTGCCTTTTTACTATTGCTTTGTTTCCTGTGCAGCTTGCCCATAAATAAGGTATAGCAGAGATGAAAATAGGGAAGACCTTCTTAATGTTCTTATACGCAGGAGAGATGCGGTGAAAAATAATATCTATGTTATTGACGGAAGTGCTTATATTTACAGAGCATATCATGCAGTTGCCCCCCTGACGACTCGGGAGGGATTGCATACCCATGCAATTCTGGGATTTGTCAATATGATACGTCGGCTTATAAAGGATAAGGTTCCGGCTCTTATGGTCATTGCCTTTGACAGTCGAGGCCCTGTCTTTCGTCATGAAATGTACCCTAAGTATAAGGCAAATCGTCCGATGATGCCCGAGGATCTGCAGGAGCAGATTCCTTATATAAAAGAGTTTGTTAAGGCCTCAGGCCTGTTGCTTTTGGAAGAGGCGGGGGTTGAGGCCGATGACATTATAGCCTCCATAGCGAAAAAGTTTGCCAGCGAAGAGTGTGCGGTAACCGTTGTCTCCGGTGACAAGGATCTTCTCCAGCTGGTCGATGCCAATGTTTCAATGTTTGACCCCATGAAAGACAAGTTGATGGATAGTGTTGCTGTGCATGAAAAGTACAATGTCTATCCTCACCAGCTCCTTGATACCTTTGCCCTGATGGGTGACAGTGCCGATAATATTCCGGGGGTGCCCGGGGTGGGGCCTAAGACTGCGGAGAAGTTGATCAATGCCCATGGCTCACTTGAGGGGCTCTATGAGAATGTCTCTGGCATGAAGCAGTCCAAGATGAAGGAGAAGATTATTGCCAATCGTGATCTGGCCTTTCTCTCCCGTGATCTGATCTCTTTGAAGATGGATGTTGAGATCCCTTCTGCTCTTCAGGATTATCAGCTTGGTGGGGAGCAGGAGGCGCAGCTCAACGAGCTTTTTACCAAATTAGAATTTAATCGATTCTTAAAGGGTGGCGAGCCCACAAAAAACAAGAAGGTTGCGGGGACAGGATTCTCCCTGGTCCAGACCTCCGAAGCCCTGGCTCAGATGGCAGCTGTTCTTGGCCATGCTAGTCGTATTGTGATCGATACCGAGACAACCTCGCTTGATGCCAGAACGGCAGGCCTGGTGGGGATCTCTCTTTGCGCTGAACTTGACAGAGCTTGGTATATCCCTCTTGCCCATATCGAGGCCACTGGTACACCTGTGCCAGGCCAGTTGCCTATCTCTGAAGTTATGGCAGTTCTGGAGCCTCTTTTGACCTGCGCGGACATCCTTAAGGTGGGGCATAATCTTAAGTATGACTGGACGGTTTTGAAGATGCAGACTGGGGTGGAGATCTTTCCTCTTGCCGATACCATGGTTGCGGCCCATCTCTTGGAGAAGGGGCGAACCCTGAAGCTTGATGATCTCTGTGCTGAGATTGGTCTGGAGCTTACCTCCTTCGCAGAGGTGGTGGCAGAGGATAAGCGTGCAGATGCCTTTGCCTATGTCGCTCTTAAAGAAGCCTGTCACTATAGCTGTGAGGATGTTTATGGGGCTCTGTCTCTGTGGCAGGACTTTGGCGAAAAACTCAGTGATAAGGCTCTGGATGGGCTCTTTTATGATGTCGAGATGCCTATTATTCCAGTGCTGGCCAAGATGGAGATAGGGGGGGTCTGTCTGGACAGTACTGTTTTGGTGGAGCTCGCGGCCCAGTTTGAGGAGCAGATAGGCGAGTTGGCAGCGACCATCTATCAAGAGGTTGGGCATGAGTTTAATATCAGCTCGCCTAAGCAGTTGGGGGTGATTCTCTTTGAGGAGCTTGGTCTGCCCCATGGGCGTAAGACCAAGACCGGTTTTTCCACCGATGTTAAGGTTATGGAGAAACTGGCCAGCCAGCATCCTGTTCCGGCCCTTATTCTTAAATACCGGACTATCGCTAAGCTCAAGTCGACCTATGTTGATAAGCTTCTGCTTTTGAAAAATCCTGAAACTGGCCGTATATATACCTCTTTTAATCAGACTATAACGGCAACGGGCAGGCTCTCCAGCAGTAACCCCAATATGCAGAATATTCCTATTCGTATGGAGGAGGGTAATCGCATTCGCAGGGCCTTTGTTCCTGAGGCGGGCAAGGTCTTTCTGGCGGCGGATTATTCGCAGATAGATCTGCGGGTGCTGGCCCATTATTCCGGGGATGATGCTCTGACCAGGGCCTTTGCCGCCGGGCAGGATATTCATGCCAGGACAGCAGCAGAGCTCTTTAGTGTCTCAACCATGTTGGTCAATCCTGAGATGCGTCGGGTGGCCAAGAGTATCAACTTTGGTATTGTTTATGGCATGAGTGCCTTTGGTCTTGCTCAGCAGCTGGGCATTGGCAGAAAGGAGGCCCAGCGCTTTATTGATCGTTATTTTCACCTCTATGCGGGGGTAAAGCAATTTATGATCGATATCGTAGAGCAGACCCGGGAGAGGGGTTATGCCACAACCCTCTTAGGTCGTCGGCGGGCAGTGCCTGATATTGATGCGAAAAACAAAGGTATGCGGGAGTTTGCCGAGAGGATGGCAATTAATACTCCCATTCAGGGAACTGCGGCCGATATTATTAAGTGTGCCATGATTGCCGTGGAAAAAAAATTGGCGGCGGCAGGTCTGGGGGCTAAAATGCTTCTACAGATTCACGATGAACTTGTCTTTGAAGTGTCCGAGGCGGAGCTTGCGGAGACGAGGGTGGTGGTGCAGGAGGCAATGGAGTCAGCTCTTCAGCTTGATGTGCCTTTGGTTGCCAATATTGAGGTTGGGCACAGTCTGGCAAAATAGACCGTTTCTCAGGGGAGAAGGGTAGCCTCCTTCTCCCCGTTGAGATTATTTCGTAGTTTATCTTTCGTACATGGGTACAAAAGCACGTTGCTTGTATCCTGTGTATATTTGGCGAGGTCGACCTATCTTGGTATTCGGGTCTGCGTGCATCTCTGTCCATTGGGCAATCCATCCCGGTAGTCGTCCGAGTGCGAACATGACGGTAAACATATCGGTGGGAATTCCCATTGCCCGGTAGATAATGCCGCTATAAAAATCGACATTGGGATAGAGGTTGCGGCTGATAAAGTAGTCGTCTCTGAGCACCCTCTCTTCCAATTCAAAGGCTATATCCAACAGAGGGTCATGGACATTCATGCTTGCCAGCATCTCGTGGCAGGCCTCCTTTATTATCCGGGCGCGAGGGTCAAAGGTCTTGTAGACGCGGTGACCAAAGCCTGCTAGTCGGAAGGGGTCGTTCTTGTCCTTTGCCTTTTCTATATAGTAGTTATAGTCATCGCCACTCTCATGAATCTCTTCGAGCATTTCAATGACTGCCTGGTTGGCTCCTCCATGAAGAGGTCCCCAAAGGGCACTTACTCCTGCCGAAATTGATGCATAGAGATTTACCTGAGCGCTTCCCACCAGTCGAACGGTGCTGGTTGAGCAGTTCTGCTCATGGTCCGCATGGAGGATGAGTAGTTTGTTGAGGGCAGCGGTTACCTCTGGTTTGATCTCGTAGGGTATATTGGGACGATCAAACATCATATTGAGGAAATTTTCACAGTAATTTAACTTGTGACTGGGGTAGACAAGGGGGTAGCCATTACTCTTCTTATAGGAGAAGGCGGCGATGGTTCGAACCTTGGCCAGGAGTCGGGCGGTGGTGACGCTGATGCCCCCGTAGGGATCAGTTTTGGCGGTCATCTCAGGGTAAAAATTATGCAGGGAGTTGATGGTGGTGGAGAGGATGGACATGGGGGAGGCGTTTGGCGGAAAGTGATCAAAGAAGTGGATCATATCTTCGTGGAGCAGGGCAAAACGGTTCATGTCGTGGCGAAAGTGTTCAAGCTCCTGGTAATTTGGCAACTCACCGTGGAGAATGAGATAGGAGACCTCGACAAAGCTGCAGTTGGCGGCGAGGTCTTCAATGGAGTATCCTCGGTAGTTGAGAATGCCCTTGTCTCCATCAAGGTAGGTAATGCTGCTGAAGCAGGATGCGGTGTTCATAAAGCCCCTATCAAGGGTTATATGCCCCGTATCCTTGAGCAGCGATCGGATATCAATGGCTTTCTCGCCGGTGGTTGATTCGATGATGGGGAGTGAGTATTGTTTGCCGTCGAGGCTGAGTGTTGCAAATTTTTCGGACATGATACACCTTTAGGTCGAGCGTTTAGACACGCATTTTTGGATATTTCCAACGGTTTGTGGTAGCGCCTGGCAGGGTTGTGTGGAAAATCTCTGAGAGAAGGCGACTGTTGGATGAACAAACTAGGAGTCTTTGTAGACAGTTAGGTTCTGGGCTTGTGCTTTTTGCAGAAAGCACACATACATTGTATCAAATTTGTAGCTATTATTGGAATATATTTTACAAAAAAAGCATTATTTTTCAAAAAAGGTATCTTTATGGTTAAGGATGGGAAGTCCCGACAGGCAGATCTGTATGGGTGGCGGAGGAAGGTCTTGATGGACGAGGTGACGGTGTACCCTGTCTGTTGCGAACAACTTTCCGCTGGAAGATCGGATAAGGAGTGGTTGGATAATGTTTTGGCGGGCGGAGCAAAGATTGTTCAGCTTCGGGATAAAAAAAGTGATGATCGTCTTTTGCTTGAGAAGGCAAAATATTTTCGGGAGAAAACCCGGGAGGCGGGGGCGCTTTTTTTGATAAATGACAGATTTGATATTGGCCTTTTGGCGGATTCCGACGGTATTCATGTGGGTCAGGGAGATCTGCCCCCCGAGGAGATTCGCCGTCTTACCCCAGATTGGATTATTGGTCAATCCTGTAATGATCTGGCAGAGGTGGAAGCCCTGGGTGCTCAGGTGCAGGCGGGTTCCTCGGCTGTTGATTATTATAATATTGGTCCAATTTATAGAACGGATACCAAGGAGGGTTTGCATACCTTTTTGGGCGCCGGAGACATCCAGCAGATATCTGCAGCCTGCCCTCTGCCCTTTACGGTGATGGGTGGTATAAAGTGGGATCATATTCCAGAGCTGGCGGCTGCCGGGGTACGGCGTATGGCCGTGGTGACGGCAATAAGTATGGCGGCTGATATGCAGGCAGAGACAAGGCGATGGATAGATGAGATTAGGCGTGTGACCACCCTGCCTGTTAACTCGTTATAGAGGAATGGAATTTGGAGAATTTAGCTATGACTGAGAAAAAAGCCCCTGGTCAGGGTGCGATTTTAGAAGAGATAAAAACCTTTGTCTGTTTTGCCGTGGCACCGGAAAAACAGGCCTTGGCGATGGAGTTGGTCTGCCGCTACCAAGAAGATAGTATTGTTCAGCAGCTTCTCTGTGAACACTACTCTTCTCTGCCGGAGGCTGTTGAGGAACCTATCCTGGCTATTCGGGAACTTTCCTCCCAACAGGGCATTTACTGTCTATTGCTGGTGGCGGAGAGTGTGAGCTTTTTCTATCTTGTCTCGGCTGATCAGGTGGTTTACGCGGGTTGTCGTGCAGAGGAGTTGAGCGCCGATCTTCTCAGGTTTATTGATCTGGGTGACTGGGCAAATTTGGATAAGCTGGTTGCTAAGCCGGAGCAGTTTCCTCTCTATGGGGGGCTGGAGAAGAGGAAGGCTGTTTGTTCTGTCTGTGGCGTTGCTGAAGGTGATGCTCACCTGCTTGGCTGTCTTGTTGAGATTTGCCCATGGTGTGATGGGCAGCTGAACACCTGTAACTGTCGCTTTGAGAAGCTCGGGGTGGATGAGATTAACTCGGAGGAAGAGTTGGAAAAATTTGAAAAACTTTTAGCAGAGAAGGGGCGGGTTCCTTTTAGTGCGGAGCAGGGACTTGCTTATCCTGGCTCCAGTAAGGGGCTTGATCCTGCGGACGATTAGTCAGGATATTTTTTGAGTCGTTCCTGCTTGAACAAAGGAGCTGCAACCAATAATGGTTGCAGCTCCTTTTTTTTGCTCTGCTGCGGTCTTATTTTCCTGTAACTGACTTGAGATATTTGAACATATCAGAGTCTGAGGAGATAACAAGTTTTGTGTTTCCACCCACAACCTTATGGTAGCTTTCCAGAGTCTTCTGGAAGGCATAGAACTCAGGGTCCTGGGAGTATGCTTTGGCATAGATTTTGGTAGCCTCAGCATCTGCCTTACCCTTGATGCCGAGGGCTTGACGCTTGGCTTCAGAGGTGATCTCTTGTAGATCCCGATCAACTTTACCGAGAATTTGGGCCTTTTCACCTTCACCGAGGGAACGTTTCTCTGCGGCAATTCGTTTCCGTTCAGAGATCATTCGTTGGTATACGGTGAGACGTACTGACTCGATATAGTTTACCCTTTTGAACATCACGTCAATAAGCTCGATGCCGTACTGTGGGGTTACCTTGCTGGCGACCTTTAAGATCTCGTTTGAGATTTCATCACGTCCCTTGGCGGGTCTGTTGCCAATGGTGCTGGTGGCGGTGGTCTTTGACATGGTGTCAGCAGACCAATCAGAGCTGCGGATTATTTCAATGAGATTGTTTTTGTTGACCATATCACGAACGGTACCGGCCAAAATATCATCGAGGAGTGATTGGGCCCGTGCCTCTGTCTTTACCGCCTGTAGATACTTCAGGGCATCGGTAATCCTCCAACGAGCAGTAGTGTCAAGGTAGACATAGGTCTTGTCGTTGGTTGGAATCTGGTTGGGCTCGCCATCCCATATTTGAATTTTTTTCTCAAAAAGTTCAACATGTTGGACAAATGGCATTTTGATGTGAAGACCTGCATCGATGACAGGGTCTCCCACTGGTCGGCCAAATTGGGTGATAACCGCCTGTTTCCCCTCTTCGAGGACAAAAAAGCCGTCGTAGACAACTATGATGCCAAGAAGGACGAGACCTATAAGAAAAAACTGTACTATTTGTTTCATGCTATTTTCCTCTATATGTTCCGTTTATTTAGACTGGGGCTGGATGGGCAAACCTGCTGCTCCACCCAAGTTGAGAAAAGGAACTGGGCCACTTTGGTCTCTGTCTATGATGTAAATATCTTTCACCTGTGGCAATACCTTGCTCATGGTCTCCAGATAGATGCGCTTTCTGGTAACATCCGGGGCGAGGCGATACTCTTTGAGGATATCAACAAAACGTTGAGTTTCACCCTTGGATTCGTTTACTCGGGTAAAGGCATAACCCCTTGCTTCTTCAACAATTTTTTTCGCATTACCACGAGCTTTGGGGATGACCCTGTTGTAGGTTTCCTGTGCCTCGTTGACAAGCCGTTTCATATCCTGATCTGCTTCGTTCACCTCATTGAAGGCTGGCTTAACCTTGTCCGGTGGATTGATGTCCTGAAACTGTACCGTGCCAATTTTGATACCGGGTAGGCTGGTGCCAAAGAGGTTGTTCAGCTCGATTTGCAGTTCCTGTTTTACCGAGGCGGCAAGCAGGTCACGGTTACTGAGGACATAGTCAAAATCCATATTACCCACAATTCGGCGGGTAACACTCTCTGAAATATCGCGTACAGCCTGACGTACATCTTTTACCAGAAAGAGAAATGAATAGGGGTCGCCGACACGATACTGAACGATCCAGGCAACGTTGATAACGTTTTTATCTGCCGTTAGCATGAGGGATTCAACATCGTAACCTTTGCGGCTAAAGGTTGGCTGTTGACCTGGAAAGCGACTTCTGAAGCCAAACTCTTCTTTTCGGATCTGCTCTACATCTACCTTGTACAGATGGTCTATATAGGGGATCTTGAAGTGTAGTCCAGATGGTTTGGTGGATGCGTATTTACCAAGACGGAGGACAACACCTACCTCACTCGGGGCAATTTTGTAAAAAGAGGAGTAGACGCCCTGGGCTATTAAGATAAGGGCGACAATGGCAATGATCTTGCCAATGGAGGCAAGTGGGTTTGCTGGGCGAGTTTCTCGGGGCTGATCTGGGTGTGGCGGTTCGTTACTGCCTGTCTTTTTGTCGTCTGAAAAAAAGTCCTGTATTTTTTTGATTAGTTGGGCCACCAAATCCTCTGGTGTCTGCGGCTTTTTTTTTCGACCCCAAGGTGGCTGTTGGTCGTTAAGGGACATAAAAATCTCCTGATGAATGAAAAATAGTTATACGACACGCTGGCGTATTGAGCATCTCATACGACGAGGCGAATCTGTACTCGAATCAACTATAAAATATGTAGGCCTTATCATGCAGGCGGAACAGCCCGTGGCTTTTCGAAATGTTCCGACTGGCATATTTGCTTACAGGGGTTCTTCCTGTAGACAAATATTAATATAGAGTAGTGACTAGGGCGAATTAAAGCAATCTGAATCGACAGTTCGATGATTGCTATTTTTTAATGGGGAGTATTTGTGAGGAGTTTGTTCTGCCAGGGGGAACAGGGGCGGGCTATGTGGGGCCCGCCCCTGTTGTGGATGTACTTGTCCTGGAGAAAAATTAGGCGGCAAGCATCTGTGGAAGAGCAATGGCGCCAAATTGTTCTTTTAGGCTGAGCAGATCTTTTTCTTGTTGGTTGTAAACGTCGAAAAGGGTCTGGGGAATGCCTGGCTCTTTGCTGTATGCATCCTTTTGCAGCTGGATGCGGCCAAGGATATTGTCTATATAGAGAGCAAATTGCATATCATAGAGTTCTCTAGGGTACTCTTTGTCAATTCCTGCGAAGAGTATCTTGAGATCACCATATTTTGGCAGATAGCCAATGGGTGTGTCAATTGCCTCAACATCTCCGTGGGCAAAAAGTTCAAGCCAGCCGAGCCATACCCGAACATCTTTTTTCTCGCCAAGAATTCCTGCCTCGTTACTGCCACGGTTTTCGTGGGTAAGGAAGTAGTTGAGCCCTGCCATGATGGGTGCGTTATTATCGCTGAATTTTGCTGAGTTATAAAAGGCGAACTGGGCCTTCATATAGTCAGCTAATGCACCGGGGATAAAGGGTGCGTTGGCCCATGGTTGTCTGCGAACTCCGGTAGCGCCAACTTCAGTAGCCGTTGCTCTGGAGACGATGGAGGCGCCGATAACAACACCTTCGTTGGAATTTTTAGCTACCCAGACAGGAGGCATGGTATCTGCGTCACGGCCGGAGTAGGTGACAACCTTTACTGGTACGCCGGCAGGATCTTCTGCAAGATCAGTTGCGTGGTTTTTGATGGCAGAGGCCAGCAGGGTACAACGGGAGTTCTTGTGGGAGATGGGTGCAGGATTTCCCTCTGCATCGGTTTTTCCCGGGAACCACTCGCCCTGAAAGTTAACGCCTGATTGTGGGGTCTCTTCGCCGTTGCCGGCCCAATAGGGAACTCCATCGTTTACCAGTACGTTGGACCAGATAACCTCGGTTCCGTCGCCACGAAGACAGTCCATAAGATTAGGATCACCCTCTTGATTTACATCTTCAACGATGCCGAAAATGCCCTTCTCAGGGTTGATGGCGCGCATGGTGCCATCTTCTGCAAGCCAGATTTGAGCAAGGTCATCACCGATGAAGTGGCTTCCTACCATGGCGGTGGTGGTCTTGCCACAACCGGAAGGTGCAGCGCCAGCAAAGAAGGTTATGCGGTCGCCCGGGCCTGTCATGCCAGTGATAAACATATGCTCGGAGAGTTGCTCTTCAAGCTTATAATAGGTTGCGTAATCTACAGAAAAGCGATGGTTACCCTTTTTGAGTAAGAGGGTGTTGCCAGCGTAGGTGCAGAAGGTGGAGAAGGTTGTACCCCAACTACGATCCATGAGAATACGTGCATTTGGTACATCGGCGCTGGTATTGTCGCCTTCGGCATGAACATTGGTGAAAAAGAGACCGGTTCGTGCAGCCTCTGCATCAAATGCTGCAAAGCAATTTCTGTAGAGTATCTCCGCTGAGTGCAGGACATACCCGGAGGAGGAAATTTCGATTGCTGGTAGGGCCGCAGCTGCGCCCACCGGGCCTCTGCTGTAAAAGCCCACGATCATCGTTTTGCCCTGCATGACGTTGGGCATATACTCTTTTATATAGGTCAATGCCTCGGGGCGAAGAAGGGATTTTGCAAGAGAACTCATCTCCTCCCCTTCGTTAATAATATAGTAGGTTTGATTTACCAGACGTGCCTGGTCCTGGGGCAGGTCAAAGTGGATGGTGTGTCCAGCCTTGGTGAGTGGTGCCTCTTCTTCCTGGCTGAGAGAGTAATCACGAATCCACTGTTGATCTTCTGGGGTACCAGTGTTAATAAAAACATGATCAGGGGCGCACATATTTATGGCGTTGGCGATCTTGATCAGTGCCTCTGTGTTTGTGATTTTGCTGATCTTTGAAAAGTTTTCTGCATCAAGCTTGTCTTTGAGAATAGCCTGTGCTTCTGTAATAGAGGTGATTCCGCCTACTGTGGAGAGTATGTCATCGCCTTTTCTGAGTTCCAGCATGGGGTTTACTCCTTCAGGTTTTGTTGTATATGAAGCTATAGTAAGGGTTGAAATTTCGCGCAACCATAAGTATTTTTTATAGTAACGTCAAGCGATACTTATCTGTCGACCCAGTTTTTTTACTGTCTACTTAATAGCTTGATTTGTTGCTGTTTTGCCAGAGATATTTTCTTTTATTGGCTTTAGGTCTTGTTGGGCAATTCTGCCTTTTGTGGTGCGGTTTTTGATTTATAACTGTATTTCTTATAGTTACTTGCCTTGGCGAGTTGTTTGTGGCAGAGGTGGTGGACCTTGAAAGATTCTTTGCAAGAAAGGTTGGATCATGATATATGGCAGGCAGTTTGTTGCGGAATGGTGGTTTCAGGGTGTGTAGAGCAAAAAAAAGGAGTTGTAATCTTTAAAGATTACAACTCCTTGAGTAATTTGGTGCCGAAGAGAAGACTCGAACTTCCACGGGGTTACCCCCACTAGACCCTGAACCTAGCGCGTCTACCAATTCCGCCACTTCGGCAACGAGGATGAATATGCTCTTTGTGGGGTGGAATGTCAATACTTTTTTTGTTATTAAATTTAAATTAATTGAAGGGATGAAACAGAGGATGCAAATCTTTACGGATATTACTCAGATTAAACAGTGTTTTACTAATGCCTGCGTTACCATTGGTAATTTTGATGGCGTTCATCTTGGCCATCAAAAACTTTTCAATGAGGTTTTGCATCGCGCCCGGGCTCGGCGGGGTGGAACCAGTGTAGCTATTACCTTTGACCCTCATCCTCTCAGTGTTCTTCGTCCGGAAGGTATTCAGCTGATCTCCACCATGGAACAAAAATTGGAACTTGTTGAGCAGGCGGGAGTGGATATACTTCTGCTGATTCCATTTTCCAAGGAATTTGCCAAGACTACTGCGGAATATTTTGTGGATGAAATTCTTCTTGGTTGTCTGGGTATTGTTGAGCTGGTGGTGGGGTATGATTACGCCTTTGGCAAGGGGCGTGCAGGTAATATTGATTTTTTGCGGATAGAGGGAGAACGTTATGGCTTTCCTGTAACCGTGGTTGATGCCTTTTATGAGAGTGGGGAGCCGGTGAGCTCTACTCGCATTCGCAAGCTTATCACGGCAGGAGATGTGGCCAAAGCTGCTACTCTTATGGGCCGGAATTATCAGATTCGTGGCAAGGTTCAGCATGGTGTAAAGCGGGGTGGTAGTCAGCTTGGCTTTCCCACGGCAAACCTCAGTCTTAATAAGGAGTATCTTATCCCTCATTTTGGTGTTTATGTCGCCCAGATTATCTATGATGGACATACTTATAATGGTGTCTTGAATGTTGGTCGTAATCCTACCTTTCCGGAAAATAAGCTGGTTGCAGAGGTCCATATATTTGATTTTAATAAAGAAATTTATGGCAAACATATAAAGATAAATCTACTGCAATTTCTTCGGGGTGAAGTGTCGTTCCCGGATATTGCCTCCCTTGCCAAGCAAATAGAGGCTGATATTGCTTTGACAAAGGCCATTTTGGCAGAACAACAACACGGGCTTGCCCTGAGTTATGGAGGGAAATTTAATTGTTAGATGCTTGCGGTGGCGATCTGTTGACGCGACTTTCTCCTTGCATGTGCTTAGAAGGTGCCTATACTATAGTGCGTTTGAATATAGGCGGGTAATACCGAAATTAATAACACTGTAATTATAATTTGCTGGCGGGGTTTTGCTGGTTTTTAAAAATATTTATTTCCGAGGTCTTATGTCTGAAGAATTGAGAGAAGATTTGTCGCAAATTATTGCGGAACTAGAGAAGAAATGTGGGCAGAATCCAAATTCTGTAATGGCCGTTCATCATCTGGGTTTGGTTTATATGAAGGCCGGTCGTGTTGATGAGGCGATTACCTGTTTGGAAAAAGCGCTGGAAATTGATGACCTCAGTCACGAGAGCATGATTAACCTTGGCGCCATCTATTTTGGTCAGGGTAATGTGGCCAAGGCTCAGGAGCTCAATGAGCGTGCTATTGCCTCTCAGCCGGAAAGCGCTCAGGCCCATGCTAATCTCGGTCTTATTTGGCAACAGCAAAACGAGCTTGATAAGGCTCTTGCCTCCTATGAGAAGGCTGTGCAGTATGATCCAAAGCTTATCACCGTATGGCTGAATCTTGCCTCTGTTCTTACCATGAAGGGTGAGGATGATCGTGCCGTTGAATCTTCGCAAAAAGCCATCGACATTGATCCCGATTCTCCACTTGCCCATAACAATATGGCTGTGGCCCTTTATTTTAAGAAAAATATAAAGAAGGCCGTACATCATATGAATCGCGCTAAGGAACTTGGTTACTCTGTTGATCCCAATTTCGAAGCCCGTCTTAACGAGCAATTGGCCTGATGCTAAAGGGCCATGGGGCCTTTTAGAATAAAAACTTTCAGGAGTCTTGCATGGTTAAGCACAATGTTAAAACAGCACCTTGGTGTCCATTTTGTGGGCAGAAGGTGGGTAGGCCAACGGATGCCATAGAGCGTAAGTTGACAGAGTTTCCGGTTGGTAAGTGTCAGTGTGGTGCCGTTTATTGTTCCGATGTAACGGGACATAACGTGGGTGCCGCCATGGTGGAAACCCTGGTCTATGCCTGTAGTGATACCTGGGATTTTGCCTGGGAGCTGATGCCGGAGGATGACTATCTCACCGGTCGGATTGAGAACTATGATGGTGTGACTCATCAGGTAATTGCCGAGAAAAATGTAGACGGGCGTGCCGTTCGCGGTGTTCTCTTTTTTGTTCGTCTCCATACCGAAATATCTGATCTTGCCGAAAGAATCAAGGCCAGAAAAGATGGGGTGCTCTTCATCAAATACCTGATTTCATTAAAAATGTTGATCGTTTGCCAATGGAGCCCGTCCTTGACGATAGACGCACTCGTAAGCGTGCCAGCAAAAAAATTGTTAAGGATCTGGTTGACCAATCTGATATAGATGCCCTGGTTGATCTTGCCTTTGATGATAGGAGAACGATGCGTTTTATGCAACGTCTCCTCTATACGCCCTCCGACGATATTCGCTGGCATGTGGCCTGGGTCATAGGCTCTGTTGCAGCGCGGGTGTCAACGCGTGAGCCGGGACAGGTATCTGAGCTTTTGCATCGTCTTTTTGAGTCAACCCTGGATTCTGCCGCTGCCCCATGGGGAATGATAGAGACCATGGGCTATGTAATAGCTAAACGACCCGACATTTTTGGCGCCTTTGCCCGTCATTTGTTGAACTTATTGGGTGAGCCCTCTACTGAAATGCAAATTATCTGGGGACTTGGTGAAATTGCCAAGACCAGACCGGATCTTATCAGGGCGACCCCTTTTTATAATTTATTTCATTTTCTGCAACATCCACTCCCTCTTATGCGTGGCCTCGTGGCCCGGCTTATGGGGAATCTACAGGCAACGGAGGTGACTACTCAGTTGATGTCACTCTTCGATGATAATGAGTCTATTCGCATCTGCGAAGAGGGTCAAATGGTAGATACAACGGTTGCAGATGAAGCGAAAAAGGCGCTTGCCGCCATTCGTCAAGGAGAGAAGAATGAGTAATTTACAGAGTCTTGAGTCGATCATGCCCATGGCAGATGCCCCTGTTCAAGAAGAGAAGAAGAAGAAACCTCTGGAGCCTGTTGAGCAGGAGTATGAAGAGGGAAAGAAATTTTTGGCAAATGGAAATACCGCTCAGGCGGCTGTTGCCTTTCATAATGTCCTTCTTGCCCGTGAAGAAGAGGGTAATGAGACTGGTGTGGCCAATGCCTGTAATCAGCTTGGTAATGTCTGCATGGCCCGGGAAGAATATCTGCAGGCACGGGAGCATTTTCAACGCGCCTGGAAAATTTGTGATAAGCTCTTTGATCAGATGAGCCTTATGTCCCTGAATCGTCAATTTCTGGCAATTCATCGTGCTCTTAAGGAGTATGATGAGGCAATTAACATGACCTTGGATATATTTGACATCTATAGTGAGAATCGTGATCCTCATGGAAGTGTTGACGTGCTTGAAGAGTTGGCTGACATTTACCAGGATGCAGGTAAGGTGAGCAAGGCTGCAGATACCTATAGAACCATTGCCTCGATTCATAAAAACTACAAGCATAATAAGATTGCTGCAGGCTTTGTTGAAAAGGCAGAAGAGCTGGACAAATCTGCTCAATAGTGAGCTATACTTTTTGAGGCTTGTGTTTCACTCGCAGGCCTTTCCTGTTCAGGGTGAATTTAAGATTTAAGGGGATGTGAGCCACATGTTTACAGGTATTGTGCAGGGAAAGGGGAAATTACTTGGCAAGCGAAAGGCAGGTGGTGGACTCTCCTTCGATCTGGAAGCAGGTTTTGACCTCTCTGATCCTCAGGAGGGCGAGTCCATTGCCATCTGTGGTGTTTGTCTGACCGCCTATAATATTGTCGGTCGTAGGTTCCTGGCCGATGTCTCCCCGGAGACCCTTTCCAGGACACGTCTTGGTCGTTTGAACACCGGTGATGCTGTTAACATGGAGCGGGCTCTGCAGGTCACTGATCGTCTTGGTGGCCATATTGTCTCGGGGCATGTTGACTGTTTGGCAAGTTTGAGTGCTTTGAAAAAGGTTGGTAATTTTACACTGTTAAACTTTTCTTTTCCAACAGAATATAGCCATTATATGATAGAAAAGGGCTCTGTCACCATTGATGGGGTGAGTCTCACCATAAATGATTGCGGAGATGATTGTTTTTCGGTATCAATTATTCCACAGACTTTGAGAGAGACAACACTAGGGGATCTTGTTGTGGGGAGCAGGGTGAATATTGAAGTGGATATTATTGGCAAATACGTAGAAAAATTATTGAAGCGAGGAGGAGAGGGAGGGAAGGTCTCCCAAACGAGTTCCATTGATACTCGTTTTCTTGCTGAGAACGGTTTTCTGTAGCATTTAACGGGCGTGCATTGTCTGAGCCGATTTTTATATTTTATAAGGAAAGTGTGAACGTTATGGCCGTAAGTTCTATTGAAGAAGCAATTGAAGATATCAAAGCAGGAAAGATGGTTATCTTGGTTGATGATGAAGATCGAGAAAATGAAGGTGATCTTTGCATGGCCGCAGAGTTTGTTGCTGCCGCTGACATCAACTTTATGGCAACCCATGGTCGTGGTCTTATCTGTCTGACCTTGACTCCAAAGCTTGTTGATCAGCTTGCCCTGCCAATGATGGTTCAAGAGAATAAGTCTCCGTACGGTACTGGCTTTACTATTAGTATTGAGGCGAAGACAGGCGTGGAAACGGGTATTTCTGCAGCTGATCGAGCCCGTACTATTCAGGTCGCCGTAGCAGATGGTGCCGGACCACAGGACTTGGTCAGCCCTGGACATGTTTTTCCTCTTCGTGCTCGCGAAGGTGGTGTGCTCTGTCGTACAGGACAAACCGAGGGATCTGTTGATCTTGCTCGTCTTTCTGGGGCGACTCCTGCCGGTGTTATTTGTGAAATCATGAAGGATGATGGCACCATGGCCCGCATGCCGGATCTTGAGATTTTTGCCGCTGAACATGAATTGAAAATTGTAACCGTAGCAGATCTGGTTGAGTACAGATTGCGTCAGGATTTACTTGTTCACCGTCAGGTTGCGGCGCGTATTCCCACCGCTGATGCGGGTGAATTTACCGCTATTGTTTATACCAATGATGTTGATAATTTTGAGCATTTGGCTCTGGTTAAGGGTGATCTTGAGGCTGCCGAAGAAGTACTTGTGCGGGTTCATTCAGAATGTCTTACCGGTGATCTCTTTGGCTCTGCTCGCTGTGATTGTGGCCCCCAACTTCATGAGGCCATGCGTATGATTGACCGAGCCGGTTGTGGTGTTGTCCTTTATATGCGTCAAGAGGGTCGTGGTATTGGCCTGATTAACAAACTGAAGGCCTATAATCTTCAGGACAATCAAGGCCTTGATACTGTAGAGGCGAACATCGAGCTTGGCTTTAAGGCAGATCTTCGTGACTATGGTATCGGTGCTCAGATATTGCGTGATCTTGGTATTACCAAGATGTCTCTTCTTACCAACAATCCAAAGAAAATTATCGGCCTTGAGGGTTATGGTATTGAAGTGATTTCTCGGGTGCCCATTGAAATTGAGGCAAGTGAGGAAAATGAAGGCTATCTGAGATGTAAGCGGGATAGGATGGGACATTTGTTGAATATGAAAGAGTAGTTTTTTTCAGTCTTTGCAGGTGACTTATAAAGTACAAATAAAAAAGGTGGTAATATGCCCAATTTTATAGAAGGTAATTTGAAGGCTGATGGTAAAAAATTTGCAATTATTGTTGCTCGTTTTAACTCATTCATCTCTGATAAATTGTTAGACGGTGCCCTTGATAGTCTTGTTCGTTCCGGTGCTACAGACAGTGATATTGATGTTGTTCGTGTTCCTGGTGCCTATGAGATCCCTCTTATTGCCAAGAAACTTGCAGCTTCCCTCAAATACGATGCGGTGATCTGTCTGGGTGCAGTTATCCGTGGGGCTACCCCGCACTTTGATGTTGTGGTAAACGAGGTTTCAAAGGGATCTGCTCAGGTAAGCCTTGAGACCGGTGTGCCTGTCCTCTTCGGTGTGTTGACCACCGAGACCATCGAGCAGGCCATAGAGCGCAGTGGCACCAAGGCCGGTAATAAGGGCTCTGATGTTGCTATTGCCGCTATTGAGATGGCAAATCTCGTGGATGCTTTGCAGTAAAGATTGAGCTGTAAGCTGTTATGGGGCCATCTTCTGTGGAGGTGGCCACCTGTTGGAGAGTTGGAGTTGAACCCATCTGTAAAAATACGGATGGGTCAGCTCTTTTTTTGTTTCTGTTTAGAGAGCATCCTGTTACCCTTGTCTCCTATCCATAATGAAACATTACGAACTAGAAATTATTTAAGGTGTTAGGTACATGAGTATTCGACGTTTTGCTCGAGAGGCTGCTTTGCAATTTTTATATCAGGATGATTTTATTCCTGAGTCCGCTGACACTCCTGGCGAATTAAAAGAAAGATTCGAGCAGTTTTGTGAAATATATCAGGTGAATAAAAAGGGACGTACCTATGCCCTTAATCTTATTGCCGGAGTACTGGCCGATCAGGAGGCCATTGATCGTTTGATTGAGGAGGCCGCTGTAAATTGGCGTATGAGCCGTATTTCTGCCACCGATCGTAACCTTCTCCGTGTTGCAACGTTTGAGATAAATTTTTGCGACGATGTGCCGGCAGAGGTTGCCATTAACGAAGCAGTGGAGATTGCCAAGCGTTTTTGTGGCGATGAGTCACCTAAGTTTGTCAACGGTGTGCTTGACGCAGTAAAAACACTCTGTCAAAAATAGTCATTATTTCTATGACTCTTGGTTTGCGGAATGCCTTGAAATATCATTTTCAAGGCATTCTGTGGCCATTCTTCCTCCTGCTATTCTCTTCTTCGTCTCTGCTCTTCTGAAAACTGGACCTCTGTTCACCTGCTTGCTTTTTTTATTTAGAACTCTATATGATAGAGATATATGTTTGCGCGGTCTGGAAAAGATCTTTGCCGCAATCTGTCTCTATTTTGAAGTCCTATTTGTGGAGGTGTCCTATGGCCAGGAAGCAGGAGGCGATACGGCCCGATTTTCGTCAGGAAGTGGTGGCTGTTTTAGGGGGATTCTCGGCAATATTTTTGTTGTTTAGTCTTGTTTCGCGCTCTCTGGCGGATTCGGTGAACTGGTGCGGCTGGTTAGGCGGATCGCTGGCAAATTCACTCTTTGCTTTTATCGGTTATGGAGCCTATCTCCTTGTTCTTATTTTGTTTTGTGTCTCTCTTTCTGCTCTCTTTTCTAAAATATCCCCTCAACGTTTTATCCAACTCAGTTTAGCTCTTGCCGGAGTTTTACTCTCTTTTTGTGGGCTGTTGCATTCTCTATTCCTAGCGGATCCGGCCCTGCATGGTTTTGGTGGTTTTTTGGGAGAGATTGTTTATGTATCTCTCCAGTCCACTGTCGGCCTTGCCGGGACCTTTCTTGTCCTGTTCTGTGCCCTTCTCCTTTCTGGGATGCTTGTCTCCCAATGCTCTCTCTATGCCATGGCTTTTTCTTTGGCTCATCTGCTCTCCTACGCTATGAGTTGTTGGCTGAGCCTTGTCGTCTGGTTGTGTCATGTTCTGTGGAAAAAGAGGACGAGGTCTGAGGTAAATCTGGGGAGAAAGATGAGATCTCATTCTACTCAGAGTGGAGTTCCTCTGGTCCGGGAAATTGCCATGGTAGAGGGCCCTGTGGATCAAGGGTTTACCGCTCAGCCTGTGGCCCGTGGTGCTTGGCGTATTCCCCCCCTCTCGCTATTATCTCACAATAAACAGGACAGTGTAAGCTTAGATAAATCTGTCTATTATGGAATTTCTGCAGAGCTGGAGAAACAGCTTAATAACTTTTCTGTTCAGGGCAAGGTGGTGGGGGTTGTTCCAGGTCCCGTTGTCACCACCTATGAGTATGCTCCTGCCCCGGGCGTTAAGATTAGCAAGATAGTGGGCTTGGCCAATGACCTTGCCCTTGGCTTGAAGGTCAGGTCTGTGCGTGTGGTTGGCTCGATTCCCGGTAAGGCTGCCCTTGGTATTGAAATACCAAATGAACATCGGCAGATGGTTTTTATTCGTGATCTCTTGAGTAGAGGTGAATATCAAAAAAATAGCGATAAATTGACCGTTGCCCTTGGCCTTGATGTGGTTGGTAATCCTGTCATGGCAAATTTGGCCAAGATGCCTCATCTACTTATAGCCGGTGCTACTGGTGCAGGTAAGAGTGTGGGGATCAATACTATCATTGCCTCTATCCTCTATAAGGCGACTCCGGATGAGGTGCGTTTTTTGTTAGTTGACCCGAAGAGAATTGAACTTTCCGGTTATGAGGGGATCCCTCATCTGCTCCATCCTGTGGTGGTTGATCCCGGGATGGCCTCCAGGGCCCTTGCTTGGGCTGTGGCCGAGATGAAACGTCGATATTGCCTTTTGGCGGAGGCAGGAGTGAAGAGCTTTGCCTCTTATAATAAGCAAAAAGAGACAGAAAAACTACCATATATTGTGATTGTCGTGGATGAGCTTGCTGATCTTATGATGGTTGCCTCAAAGGATGTTGAAGACTCCATTGCCAGTCTTGCCCAGATGGCACGGGCTGCCGGTATGCATATGATCCTAGCAACACACCGGCCATCGGTTGATGTGCTCCCCGGAGTTATAAAGCCAAATTTTCCTCCCAGAATATCCTTTAAGGTTTCCTCCAGGGTTGATTCTCGAACTATTCTTGACTGTATCGGTGCAGAGCAGCTTTTGGGGGCCGGTGATATGCTGTTTTTACCACCAGGTACCTCCGCTCTTATGCGCATTCACGGTGCCTATATATCTGAAAAGGAAACTGCTGATATCGTAGACTTTTTTAAAGAGCAGGGGGCGACTAATTATGATAAAAATATTATTGAGCAGATAAAGAAGGAGAAACAAGGTGATGGGGCTGGAGGTGATGATCAGGCTCGGGACCCCCGTTACGACGAGGCAGTTGTCCTGGTGACAGAGGCTGGTCAAGCCTCGATTTCCCTGGTTCAAAGGCGGATGCGAATAGGCTACAACCGTGCTGCACGCATGATAGAGCTTATGGAGAGAGAGGGGCTTGTCGGCCCAGCTGATGGAGCAAAGGCTCGCCAAGTTCTGGTCCGGCAGGAGTATAATTGATTATAAAAAGAACTAAAATTGATCAATGTTTGTGTTTGGAAAATATGTTGACAAGAATTTAATAACACACTATAAAAAACAGATACCCAAGAATTACCAAGCACCAAGTTGTTTTGTTAGCATGTTAAATTACTCGAAGCACATGAACCAGCCTTGACAGGCATCTGTGTTAGAGAGAGCCCACCACCAGTACTAGTTTTAGTATAGTTTAAGTAGGAGCCAAATTATTGGAGCCGCAACAGTTAAAACAAGCTGAGGAGGTAGTTTAATGCCAAGTTATGTAGATCCTGCCAAATGTGATGGTTGCAAAGGTGGCGATAAGACCGCGTGCATGTACATCTGTCCGAATGACCTGATGGTTTTAGATAAAGTTTCAATGAAAGCTTATAATCAAGAGCCTGATGGATGTTGGGAGTGTTACTCATGCGTTAAGATCTGTCCCCAAGGAGCCATTTTTGTCCGCGGATACGATGATTTCGTACCAATGGGCGGACAAGTTCATCCCATGAGAAGTGCTGATTCTATTATGTGGACCGTTAAATTTCGTAACGGTGCCCTGAAGCGCTTCAAATTCCCTATTCGTACAACGGCTGAGGGTGCCGCAAATGCTTATGTTGGAGCGGCTGGAGCCAGTCTTGATGACGAACGCCTGCTTCTTGAAGGCGAGCTGCCAACACCTAAGTAACCGTATTTTCTAAAAAAACAGATCAGTATTTTTAAAAATATAATTTGCAGAAAATCTTTAGTCAGGAGATTTGAATATGGCATTACCAAATAAACCCAAAGGTGAAATTCTCGCCGTAGTAGATCCAGAGATTGTAGAGCACGATATAGATGTGCTTATCGTAGGTGGTGGTATGGCCGCCTGTGGAACCGCTTTTGAAATTAAGAAGTGGGCTCCAGCTGATCTTAAGATCATGTTGGTCGATAAGGCCGCTCTTGAGCGTTCCGGTGCTGTTGCCCAGGGACTCTCTGCCATTAACACCTATATTGGTGAAAATAAAATTGAAGATTACGTAAAAATGGTACGTAATGACCTCATGGGCGTTGTTCGTGAGGATCTTATCTATGATTGTGGTCGTCACGTAGATGAGTCTGTTAAACTGTTCGAAGAGTGGGGTCTTCCTGTTTGGAAGAAGGATGCTGCTGGTGATAACCTTGATGGTTCTAAGCCTGCTGCAAGTCTGCGCGAAGGTGGTACTCCAGTACGTACTGGTAAGTGGCAGATCATGATCAATGGTGAGTCTTACAAGCCGATTGTTGCAGAGCCTGCAGCTACCGCCCTTGGTGCTGACAATATCCTTGAGCGTGTCTTTATCGTTAAGCTTCTCCTTGATAAGAACAAGCCAAACCAGATCGCTGGTGCGGCCGGTTTCTCTACCCGTGATAATACAGTACATATTTTTCGCTGTAAGGCTGCCATGGTTGCCTGTGGTGGTGCCGTTAATATTTTCCGTCCACGCTCAACCGGTGAAGGTAAAGGCCGAGCATGGTATCCTGTTTGGAATGCTGGTTCTACCTACACCATGTGTGCTCAGGTAGGTGCTACTCTTACCATGATTGAAAATCGTTTCACCCCAGCGCGTTTTAAAGATGGTTATGGCCCTGTTGGCGCCTGGTTCCTTCTCTTTAAGGCAAAAGTTGCAAATGGTCTTGGCGAATATTATGCAATGGGCGATTCAGCAAAAGAAGAGCTTGCTCAGTTTATGCCATATGGTGCCTCTCCTGTAACTCCAACCTGTCTCCGTAATCACCTTATGATTAAAGAGCTCAAAGAGGGTCGTGGTCCTATCTATATGGCCACAGATGTTGCCCTTAATGCCTTTCTTGATGAGCGTAAAGAAGCAGGATTGGATGATAAGTCTCTTAAGAAGTTCTGGAAACATCTTGAGTCTGAAGCATGGGAAGATTTCCTTGATATGTCCGTTGGTCAGGCAGGTCTCTGGGCTGGTATGAATATCGAGCCTGAGAAAGTAGGTTCTGAGATTATGCCAACCGAACCCTATATGCTTGGTTCTCACTCCGGTTGTTGTGGTATCTGGACCTCTGGACCAGATGAAGCTTGGGTTCCTGAAGTTGCCAATGAATCTCGTTCTCACAAGTATAAGTGGGGCTATAATCGTATGACCACCGTAGACGGTCTCTTCACCGCAGGTGATGGTGTTGGTGCCTCTGGTCATAAGTTCTCCTCTGGTTCTCATGCTGAGGGACGTATTGCTGCTAAGCAGATGGTTAAGTTCTGTCGTGATAACGACTTTACTCCTGAGCTTATGCAGACTCCGCAGGAAATTGCCGATGAGATCTATGCTCCAGTGAGACTTTATAATGAGCACGTAGGTGCTTCTACTGCAGCAGACGTTAATCCTAACTACTGCAAACCTGCAGGTTTGATGATGCGTCTTATGAAGGCTACCGATGAGTATGGTGGTGGCGTTGCTACATACTATATGACTTCCGGTAAACTTCTGAACATCTGTCTTGATCTTCTTCTTCTTCTTCGTGAAGATGCTGATAAGATGGCTGCCGGCGATTTGCATGAGCTTCTCCGCTGTTGGGAGAACTACCACCGTATCTGGTGTGTTGAAACTCATATTCGTCACATTGAGTTCCGTAAAGAGTCTCGTTATCCAGGATTCTATTATCGTTCTGATTTTCCGAATGTGGATGATGAGAACTGGAAGTGTTTTGTTAACTCTACCTTCAATCCAGAAACCAAAGAGTGGTTGTGTGAGAAGGTTGAGTGTCTCAATATTATTGAAACCGAACCCTGGCTTTAATGTGGCGAGATAGTGCCTAGCATGATGTGAGGTATAAATCTCCAAGGATCCTCGTGTCCTTGGAGATTTTTTTTATCATTTCTTTTTTTGCTTTAGGCGTGCTAATTGATTGTAAGTAGCCGTTTAAAGCAGAAAAAGTAGTATGGCGTTTCTTAAGATACAGAAAAGTTTAGCGGTTGGTGTCAGTCGGAGTTCTGTGGCTGAATCTGGTGCCAATAGTCAATATTTTAAGAGTAATAGGGAGGTATGGTATGACTGACGAGCAAGGCACCTCTGGTGCAGTTTTGGTCGTAGGCGGGGGTATCAGTGGGCTGACAGCAGCCCTTGAAACCGCCGAAGTCGGCAATGATGTTTTTCTTATTGAGAAAAGTCCTTGTTTTGGTGGACGTGTATCCCAACTTAATCAGTATTTTCCAAAGCTTTGTCCCCCAAGTTGTGGTCTTGAGATTAACTTTCGCCGGGTGAAAGAAAACCGAGGTATTCGTACCTATAGCATGACAACGGTGAAGTCTGTCACGGGCGAGGCCGGTAATTATGAGGTGACCCTCGAAATTGCCCCTCGTTATGTGAATAGTAACTGTACAGCCTGTGGCGCCTGTTCCGCAGCCTGTCCGGATGAGGTTGCCAATGAGTTTAACTTTGGCATGGATATGAGAAAGGCCGCCTATCTTCCCCATGAGATGGCTTTTCCTCGTCGCTATGTGATTGATAAGGATGCCCTCAGTCCAGCCGGTGCCGAAGCTGTCGTTGCTGCCTGTAAGTATGGCGCTGTTGATCTTGATATGCAGCCTGAAACAGTGGTTATTCAGGTAGGTTCTATTATTTGGGCCACCGGTTGGAATCCCTATGACCCAGCTAAAATGGATAATCTGAAGTATGGTCAATCAGATGCAATTGTCACCAATATGATGATTGAGAGAATGGCCTCTCCTAATGGTCCCACCTCCGGCAAAATTCTTCGTCCCGGTGATAATAAGGAACCAGAGTCCATTGCCTTTGTTCAATGTGCCGGCTCTCGTGATGAAAATCATCTTGAGTACTGTTCCTCTGTGTGCTGTATGGCGACTTTCAAGCATATGACCTATGTGCGTGAGCAGTATCCAGATGCTCAAATATATGTCTTTTATATTGATTTGCGGACTCCTGGTAAATACGAAAAATTTCGTGAACAACGAATGGCCGATGAGAAGGCAACCTTTATCAAGGGTAAGGTAGCTGATATTATTATCGAGGCAGACGGTGGAGTGACCGTGGTGGCGGAGGATGCCCTGACCGGTAATAAGAAAAATCAGAAGGTTGATATGGTTGTTTTGGCAACGGGTATGCAGCCATCTTTTGCTACGGGAGCGCCTGTTGGTCTGGAAGTGGACAGTAATGGCTTTATTATAAGCGATTTTAATAAGGGCATGATTGCTGCGGGATGCGCGAAAAAACCCGTAGATGTTGTGACCACCACTCAATCATCCACGGCAGCTGCCCTAAAGGCAATTCAGATTTCCAGGAGGTCGAATTAATGGATAAGTCATATTGTGCATATTTATGCTCTGGTTGTGGTATTGGTGATGCCCTTGATATGGAGGCTCTCGCGGGAGTTGTTTCCGGTGAGATGTCCATGGAGTGTAAAACCCATGAGTGTCTTTGCGGGGCGGCAGGGCGTGCCCTTATCGAGGCAGATATTGCAGCAGGAACTAATACCGTTGTGGTCGGTGCCTGTTCACCTCGGGTTATGACTGGTGAATTTAATTTTGGTAAAGATAAGATTACCGTTCGGGCAAATCTTCGTGAGCAGGTTGTTTGGTCCGAGGCTAAGCCTGCAGAGGGTGAGGAACCCCATGCAGAGGCCGTGGCCTTTTTGCAGGAAACTGCCGAAGATTATATGAGAATGGCCTGTACCCGGGCTCAAAAGACGGAGTTGGCAGATCCATTTCATCTGGAGATCATCACTAAAACGGTGATGGTGATGGGTGGTGGTATTGCCGGCCTTACTGCGGCAAAAGAGGCGGCTGCTGCGGGTTATGAGGTTCTTCTGGTGGAAAAAGAGGCCCAGCTTGGTGGCAAGGCCCTTGGTTGGAGAAAATCTTTTCCATCCAAGGCTCCCTGGACTGATTTGGAAGAAAACCCCGCCGATGCCCTGGTTGCAGCCGTTACCGCAGATGATAAAATTACGGTGAAGCTTGCAACGGAGGTAGCTCGTATTGGTGGTGCTCCCGGAGCATTCCGTGTCTCTTTTAAGGATGTCGGAACTCAGACTGAGTGGGATGCGCCTGCCAAGGTTGCCGTTGATGAGCAGGATGCTATTGACAAGGGCGAGATGGAAAACCCCAATGAGGGGCTACAGGTCTATACCGCCGTTGACGAGAATGCTACTCTGGTAGGTTCTGTTGTTCTAGCCACGGGCTGGACTCCTGCCGATGTTTCTCAGTACGAGCATTTGGGCTATGGAAAACTTACAAATGTGGTTACCAATGCCGAGTTTGAAAAAATTGCCAAGGAGGGCAAGGTTCCTGCCAATGTGGCCTTTGTTCAGAGCCCGGGCGGAAAAGATAGCGATGATGATTTTCCTTACTGTAACTCCGTAACCTCCATGGTTGCCCTGAAGCAGGCGCAGTATGTCTGTCAGGACAACGTTGATGGCAAGGCCTATATCCTCTATCAGCATATGCGTACTCCTGGACAGATGGAGCTCTTTTATAAGAATGCCCAGTTGAATGACGGTATTTTTATGACCAAGGCCTCTGTTGTCGGAGTGGATGAGGAAGGTGCAGGCCTGAGGGTGAATATTGAAGAGACCCTTTTGGGAGAAGATGTCAGTATTGACGTTGATATGGTTGTTCTGGCCGCCGGTATGGAGCCTGTAACCCTTCATGACAGCAGTATTAATCTGGCCTATCGTCAGGGTCCTGCCTTTTCTGATCTCGACCTCTTTGATGGTTATGCTGATTCCCATTTTATCTGCTTTCCTTATGAGACTCGTCGTACCGGCGTTTACACCTGTGGTGGTGTGCGTAAGGCGGAGACCATGGAGGAGACCATTGATGATGCAACGGGCGCTGCCCTTAAGGCCATTCAGTGTATAGAATCCTCTGACCGTGGTGTTTCTGTTCATCCTCGTTCCGGTGATGCGACCTATCCTGAGTTTTTTATGCAACGTTGTACCCAGTGTAAACGTTGTACCGAGGAGTGTCCTTTTGGCGCCTTAGATGATGATGAAAAGGGAACTCCGCTGCCAAATCCAACTCGCTGTCGTCGTTGTGGTATCTGTATGGGTGCCTGTCCCGAACGTATTATCGGCTTTAAGGACTATAATATAGATATGATCGGCTCTATGATTAAATCCATAGAGGTGCCGGAAGATGATGATGATCGTCTCCGTATTATGGTCTTTGTCTGTGAAAATGATGCTTATCCTGCCCTTGATATGTCCGGCATGAGACGTCATGGTATAAGTCATATGGTTCGGTTTATCCCTGTTCGTTGCCTGGGCTCGGTTAATATGGCCTGGGTTCGGGATGCTCTTTCAGCGGGAATGGATGGGATAATGCTTTTGGGCTGTGCCTATGGTGACGATTATCAGTGTCACTTTGTTAAGGGCTCTGAAATTGCCCAGAAGCGGATGGAAAATATCGGCGATACTCTTTCAAGTCTGGGCCTTGAGTCTGAACGTTGTGTCTCTGAGCAGATCGCTATTACCGATTTTGATAAGGTGCCCAAACTTATTAATGATTTCGTTGAAGAGATTGTTGAGATGGGGCCAAATCCATTTAAGGGTTTCTAGCCTCTGTTATCAAAAAGCCGTAGTGATTAGGTCGCCACGGCTTTCTACATAATTGCTTATAAAACTTTTATACGTTTTGATAATAGAATAGGAGGAGACTATGAATGTTCAACCAGATTTAGATTTTATCAGGCATCTCAAACAGGCCGGTGGCGATACCCTGAAAAAGTGCTACCAGTGTTCAACCTGCTCTGTTATGTGTCCGCTGTCAAAGGACGGTAAACCCTTTCCCAGAAAAGAGATGATCTGGGCCCAGTGGGGTCTGAAGGAGAAGCTTATTGCCGATCCCGATGTTTTTCTTTGTCATCAGTGCGGGGACTGTACTGCAGGCTGTCCACGGGGGGCAAAACCGGGTGATGTTCTTAGTGCTATTCGTTCCTGGGCCTATACAGAGTATGGTTGGCCCGGACCCTTGGCCAAGCTTGCCTCCACCGCCAAGGGACTACCCGTTCTGGTTGCCCTGCCCGTGGTGGTTATTCTTCTTATGTGGCTCGCCTCAAGTCTTATTGGCGTTTCCGGGGTGCATCTTCCCAGTAAGGAGGAGTTTGCCCTGCACGGCTATCAGCAATTTTTTGGTACTTGGAATTTTCATTGGTATGCAAAAAATATTGCCTTTATTGTCGCAATTATGGTGCCGGCCCTGGGCATAGGCCTCTTTTCCGCTGGAATGGGTGTTTATCGGTTTTGGAAGAAGATGAGTATTAATGCCGGTATTAATGGAGCCTTTAAGCCATCCATTTATCAGTTTGTTACTCAACTGTGGTGGCCTGCAGCTAAAGAAATTGTTACCCATAAGCGTTTTAAAGAGTGTAATATTAACGAGACAAGGACCCGAGGTCATCTTCCTCTTATGTATGCCTTTGCCGGACTCTTTATTGTTACCTGTTGGTCATTGTTGAAAAATGATGTCCTCGGCCTTTTCTGGCCCGCCCTGCATGGGCCATTGCCGCTTACCGATCCATTTAAGTTGTTGGCAAACGTCTCTGCCATCGCCATGATCTTTGGCCTGGCCGTACTGTGGGCTAATAGAAAGAGGTCCGAGCGCGAGGATAAAACCATGCCTACCTTTTATGACTGGTTTCTTCTCTGGGAGATTGCCGCGGTTGGGGTAACGGGTATCGGTGCCGAGGTGCTTCGCTGGATGGGGATACCTATTGCCGGTTATATTGTATATTTTCTGCACTTGGTCTCTATTTTTATGCTATTCTTGTACTTGCCATACACCAAGTTTGCCCATATTGTTTTCCGGACAGCGGCAATGACCTTTGATAATTATCGTGAAAGTGTTTTTGCCAAAAATCCTTTAGATCAATAATTTATCTCTTTACTGATCTGTTTTGGGGCTATCTTCTCTGGTGGAAGGTAGCCTTTTTTTTTGTTTGCCTATTGCCTCTCTTTAGTTTTATAATATTGATGTTTTACGTAGATTCAAAGAGATGGGGCTTGGTGGTGAAAATAAAAGAAGAAAGATGTGAAAAAAGCATTGCATATAAGACGGAAGGCATGTATATTCTCGTTCCCACAGGCTGGCGTAGCTCAACTGGAAGAGCAGCTGATTTGTAATCAGCAGGTTGCGGGTTCAAGTCCCATCGCCAGCTCCAAGTTTGTATAAAAAAAATGCTTTACAAGTACGCAGAGAGTGTGTATATGTGTCACCTTTCAAGGTGTCATCGTGTGGAGGGGTTCCCGAGTGGTTAAAGGGATCAGACTGTAAATCTGACGGCTCAGCCTTCGAAGGTTCGAATCCTTCCCCCTCCACCATTCGATTTTGTATAGCAAGCGGGAATAGCTCAATTGGTAGAGCATCAGCCTTCCAAGCTGAGGGTTGCGAGTCCGAGTCTCGTTTCCCGCTCCATTTTTTTAAATAGTTAGTTGCCCACATAGCTCAGTTGGTAGAGCGCATCCTTGGTAAGGATGAGGTCACCGGTTCAACTCCGGTTGTGGGCTCCACAAAGAACAAGAAAAAAAGTCGGAACTTTTTTCAACGGCCTGAGGAGACAGGAAGATGTCAAAGGAAAAATTTGAAAGGACAAAGCCGCATGTCAATGTAGGAACAATTGGTCACATCGATCACGGTAAAACCACTTTGACTGCTGCTATCACCCGCGTATTGTCTACTAAGGGACAAGCCAGTTTCACTGATTTCAGTGATATCGATAAGGCTCCTGAGGAAAAAGAGCGCGGAATTACTATCGCAACCGCTCACGTAGAGTATGAGACTGTTAATCGTCACTACGCTCACGTTGATTGTCCTGGTCATGCCGATTATATCAAGAATATGATTACCGGTGCTGCTCAGATGGACGGTGCGATTTTGGTTGTTGCAGCGACAGATGGTGCTATGCCTCAGACTCGTGAGCATATCCTTCTTGCTCGTCAGGTTGGCGTTCCAGCCATGGTTGTATTTCTTAACAAATGCGACATGGTTGATGATGATGAGCTTATTGAGCTTGTTGAGATGGAGCTTCGTGAGCTTCTCGACGATTATGAGTTTCCTGGCGATGATGTTCCTTTTATTCATGGTTCTGCGCTTCTCGCTCTTGAGAATCCAGAAGATGAAGATAAGGCAGCATGTATCTGGGAACTTATGGACCAGATTGATTCTTACATCCCAGAGCCAGAGCGTGATGTAGATCAGCCTTTCCTTATGCCTGTTGAGGATGTATTCTCTATCTCCGGTCGTGGAACTGTAGCAACCGGTCGTGTTGAGCGTGGTATCATCAAGGTTGGCGAGGAAGTTGCAATCGTTGGCGTTAGAGATACCGTTAAAACCACCTGTACAGGTGTAGAGATGTTCCGTAAGCTTCTTGACGAAGGTCGGGCTGGCGACAACATCGGTGCACTTCTTCGTGGTGTTAAGCGTGAAGATATTGAGCGTGGTCAGGTTCTTGCTAAGCCAGGTACCATTACCCCTCACACCAAGTTCAAGGCAGAGTGTTATATCCTTGGTAAAGACGAAGGTGGACGTCACACTCCATTCTTTAACGGATATCGTCCACAGTTCTATTTTAGAACAACTGACGTTACCGGTATCGTAACCCTTCCTGAGGGTATCGAGATGGTTATGCCTGGTGATAACGTAGCAGTTGAAGCAGAGCTTATTACTCCTATCGCAATGGATGCTGGTCTCCGTTTCGCTATCCGTGAGGGTGGACGAACCGTAGGTGCTGGCGTAATTAGCGAGATCATTGCTTAGTAGTCGCTAATAGGTTTTTGTTGCCCTATTTGATTTAAGCGTTAAATAGGGCAAATTTTTAATAGGAAAAATTAAATGAGAGATATAGTAACCTTGGCTTGTGGTACCTGTAAGCGTCGTAATTACACCACCACAAAGAACAAGAAGCAAACTCCTAATAAGCTTGAGTTTAATAAATATTGCCCCTTTTGTCGGGTTCATACCCCACATAAAGAGACCAAGTAATTCTTGTGCAGGCCAGTAGCTCTAATTGGTAGAGCGCCGGATTCCAAATCCGGATGCTGGGGGTTCGAGTCCCTCCTGGCCTGCCATGTTTTATTGTGGTCTTTTTTTCGTAAAGGGTGTGGTTCTTTTTTGATCTGCAGTAAAAGGCGGGTTTGTAAATATGGCAGCTAAAGCGAAGAACAAAATCAAGAAATCTGTTAATTCTAAAGAGAAGGAAGATGTAAAGCTTTCTCCTGCGATTGTGAAACAGTTTTTTCTTGACGTGAAAACCGAGTTTTTTAGAATAGCTTGGCCAGACAAGAAAATGACTCTTGGTTTGGCTGGTATAGTTGTGGTATTAACTGGGGCTATATCGCTGTACCTTGGTTCTGTTGATTTTATTCTAGGTGAAATCGTTTCTTACGTTCTTGGTTAGTTTCGCAGGTGCTGCGACTTGGTGCTTGCTATTAGAGTAACCTTAAATCTGAGAAAGTAGAGATATTCATGGCAAAACAGTGGTACATATTACAGGCTCATTCAGGATTTGAGGAAAAGGTTAAGCTTACCCTGGAAGACCGGATAAAAAAGGATGGTCTCGAAGATTTCTTCGGTGATATTCTTGTTCCGACTGAACAGGTTGTTGAGATGGTAAAAGGCTCGCGAAAAACTTCGTCAAAGAAATTTTTCCCGGGCTATATGCTTATCAACATGGAACTTACTGACGAAACGTGGCACACCGTTCATGAGAACATGCCGCGCGTTGTTGGGTTTGTGGGCGATGATAGAAATCCAATGCCTCTGTCTGATGAAGAAGCTGCAAAGATCATAGGGCGAATTCAGGAAGGTTCTGAGCGACCACGTCCAAAGGTTATCTTTGATGTTGGCGAAAATGTTCGCGTCATAGATGGGCCTTTTTCTAATTTTCAAGGTGTGGTTGACGAAGTATTTCCTGATAAAGGGCGTGTACGCGTAATGGTCTCGATCTTTGGTCGGGAAACGCCTGTAGAACTTGAGTTCGTTCAGGTTACTAACACCTAATTGTTTCCCCGGGTTATATGGGGAGGTTGGAATCTAGCGTAATGCTGGATTCTGTTGTTTTTTGATAATTGTTTTTAGTTGGGGTAATACAATGGCCAAAAAAGCGATGGCATACATCAAGTTGCAGATACCAGCAGGTAAGGCGAATCCTTCACCTCCTGTCGGACCTGCACTTGGACAGCACGGTGTCAACATCATGGAATTCTGTAAAGGCTTTAACGCCAGGACACAATCCATGGGTGATACCATTGTTCCTGTAGTTATCACTGTTTATCAAGATCGCTCTTTCAGTTTCATTACAAAGACACCACCTGCAGCTGTTCTTCTTATGAAGGCTGCTAATATCACCAAGGGTTCCAGTAATCCTAAGAGTGAGCGTGTTGCTGAAATTAGCAAAGAGAAGATTCGTGAGATCGCAGAGATTAAAATGCCAGATCTCAATGCATATGATATTGATGCTGCAATGCTTATTATTGAAGGCACTGCACGCAGCGCAGGTATCACTGTAGTTGAGTAGTAGACATTTTGATGGAATCGCATTCCCGTAAGGGGATGGTGAAGTACGAAGCTCGGTAATAAATTTCATTTTTTGAGCTTAACAAATACTGCCGGCAGGACGAGTTCCTGTTCAGAGTAGGAGGCCAATATGCCGAAAAGAGGCAAGAATTATAGTAACAAGAGTCAAAGCTTTGACAAACAGCAGGTGTACACTCTTGAAGAAGCTGTAGGTCATGTTTTGGCAACATCTTATGCAAAATTTGATGAGACCTTTGACATTGCAATAAAGCTTGGTGTTGATCCACGTCACGCAGATCAGATGATTCGTTCTTCTGTCGTTTTGCCACACGGTACCGGAAAAGTAACCCGCGTACTTGTTTTTGCAAAAGGTGCTAAAGAAGCCGAAGCAAGAGAGGCTGGTGCTGATTTTGTTGGTGGAGATGACCTGGTAGAAAAGATTCAAGGCGGATGGCTTGAATTCGACAAGACCGTTGCTACCCCTGATATGATGGGTACAGTTGGTAAAATTGGTCGAGTTCTTGGACCCCGTAACTTGATGCCAAATGCAAAGCTTGGAACTGTTACCTTTGATGTTGCTAAAGTCATCGAAGAGATCAAGTCCGGTAAGGTTGATTTTAAAGTTGAAAAAGCTGGTATTTTGCATGCAGGTATTGGTAAAATTTCTTTCGGTAATGAGAAACTTACTGCAAATGCCCTTGCATTTATCGAGAAAATAATTCAGTTAAAACCATCTTCTAGTAAAGGTGTTTATCTTAAGAGTGTTACCATTAGTTCCACCATGGGACCTGGTGTGAAGGTTGATCCTGTTTACCTTCGTGCACTTGTTAAGAAGTAATTTTTTTTGTAGTTGTTGAGTCGAAGACAGCGGGTACGGAAGTTTAATCGCTTGCAAAAGCGTCCTGCCGAGATGAATACCAGAATTTTTATTCCGGTTTAGTGGGGTTTATTCCCTGCTACTCTTGTAGCTGCTGATTCGAATATCGGAAACCTTAAAATTCTAAAGGAGGAGTACTTTGAATCGTGATGATAAAGCGGCACTCGTCTCCCAACTGAATGATTCTTTCGGTCGGGCGAAGTTGTCTGTTGTCGCTGACTATTGCGGCTTGAAAGTATCAGAATTACAGCAAATCAGGATTGAACTGAAAGGCTGTGATTCGGAGATTCGAGTTGCCAAGAATACTCTCCTCAAAAGAGCTGCTGATGGAACTGGTACTGCTGTCCTTGCGGATGACTTTACTGGTACCACTGCTGTAATAACTTCATACTCAGACCCTGTTGGTCCTGCAAAGGTACTTACCCAGTTCGCTGGTGGTCATGAAAAGTTTGTTATTCGTTCTGCTGCTCTTGAGGGCGAGAAAATTGGTGTAGATCGTTTAGAGGCACTTGCTAAGCTTCCATCCAGAGAAGTTCTTCTGGGTCAGTTGCTTTCTACCTGGAACAATGTACCTACCGGTCTTGTTCGCGTGCTTTCTGGTGTACCACGTACTTTTGTATACGGACTCCAGGCTCTTAAAGATCAGAAGGAACAAGAAGGAAAGTAATTTCCTGATTTTTTTAACGGAATAAAATATACTATAACGAGGTATTTATCATGGCTGTAACTAAAGAAGACGTAATTGATTTCATCGCTGGCATGTCTGTTCTTGAGCTTTCTGAGTTGATCGGTGAGTTCGAAGAGAAATTCGGTGTTTCTGCTGCTGCTCCTGTTGCAGTTGCTGCTGCTGGTGTAGCTGCTGAAGCTGTAGAAGAGAAGACTGAATTCGACGTAATTCTTGCTTCTGCTGGTAGCGAGAAAATCAAAGTAATTAAAGAAGTTCGCGCTATCACCGGTCTTGGACTTAAAGAAGCTAAGTCTCTTGTAGAGTCTGCTCCTGCAGCTCTTAAAGAGGGTGTTTCTAAGGACGAAGCAGCAGAGCTCAAAGCTAAGCTCGAAGCTGTTGGTGCAACTGCAGAAGTTAAGTAATTAACTTTGCAGTATGTGCATATATACTTAATGTGTGCACGACCAAGCTTGAAAAACACGCTACAGGCACAGACCTGTAGCGTGTTTCGCTTTTTCAAGTGATGATGAAAAATACAAAAAAATGTCTGTGAAAACTTGTAGTTAGGGCTGGATATGCTGGTTGTGTCGGTTTTGTTTTATGAATCTTAAAAGCCAAAAAGGTCACGTCCATGATAAAAAATTACCACAAAAATGCTGTCTCATCTTTTTTTTACCCTAATGCAATGTTGTTTTCCACCTCAGCCTTATTTATAGGCAACACACTTTTTTCCACTCCTTTACGATACTGTTGTAAGTAAGAAATTATTTATAACAATTGTTCATCCGTTTTGCACTAACAAGGTTTATCGTAACGAATTTATCAGGCTATATCGAGGACGACTATGGAACGAGTTAGAAAGAATTTTGCCACTGCTGATAATGTACTTGAGCCACCGCATCTTATTTCTATGCAGCGCATCTCCTATGAGGAGTTTTTACAAATAGACCGCGCTCCCGAAGAAAGAGAAGATGTTGGCCTTCAGGCAATTCTCAAGAATATTTTCCCGATTAATGATTTTAACGGTCTGTGTTCCTTAGAATTTTTGAAGTATAAGTTTGGTGAGCCTAAGTACACTGTACAGGAGTGTCAACAGCGTGGTATGAGTTACGAGATACCACTTAAGATTGTTGTGCGCCTGATAACTTTTGATGTAGATGAAGAAACCGGTGTTCAGACCATTAGAGATATGAAGGAGCAGGAAGTTTTCCTTGGCTCTCTTCCTCTTATGACCGCTGATGGTGTTTTCGTTGTCAATGGTACAGAGCGTGTTATTGTTTCTCAGCTTCAACGATCTCCGGGACTTTTCTACAGTCATGATAACGGTAAGAGTCACTCTAGTGGAAAGCTATTGTACTCTGCACGTATCATCCCTGTACGTGGTTCTTGGATTGATCTTGAATTTGATATTAAAGATGTTCTGCATGTTCGTATTGATCGCAGAAGAAAGTTTCCTGTAACTACTCTGCTCAAGGCCCTTGGGTACAGTAGTGAAGAGCTCCTCAGAGAGTTTTATCCTCTTGAAAATGTTAAACTTAGCGATGGAAAATACTGGGTGCGTTTTGTAGCAGAGCACACAGCGGGCCAGCGTTTAGAGTTTGATTTAGTAAACCCTCAAGATGGTGAGATCCTCGCTAAGAAGGGGCGTAAAATTAGCAAGGCCCTCTGTCGCAAGGCTGTCGAAGCTGGCATCGAATTTATCGAGGCTTCCAGTGAGACAATTTTGGGTAAAGTTCTCGCATCCGCTATTACCCTGGCTGGCGCCGAAGAACCTCTCTACCCTTGTAATACAGAAATTACTGAGACCGTATTAGAAAATTTGGCCGAGAATGGTATTAATGAGTTTGAAACCCTTTTTATGGATGGTGTTAACTACTCTGCATCCTTCAGCCATACCCTCAGGCTTGATAAGGTAATCACTACAGCGGAAGCTCTGTTGGAAATTTACCGTCGTCTGCGTCCGTCATCGCCTCCTACCCTGGAAATTGCCACGACATTTTTTGAGAATCTGTTCTTTAATCCAGATCTCTACGACCTTTCCGAGGTTGGACGTTATAAGATTAACGCAAAATTAGGTCTCAAAACAGATATTGAGCACCGTGCCCTTACCAGAGATGATATCATTTATGGTGTTCGTTATCTTGTGCGTCTGAAAGACAATCAAGGCGGCATCGATGATATTGATCATCTTGGTAATCGTCGTGTGCGTACCGTAGGTGAGTTGGTTGAAAATCAGTACCGCATGGGACTGGTTCGTATGGAACGTGCGATCAAAGAGCGTATGACTCTGCAAGATGTAGAGACCCTTATGCCCCATGATCTTATCAATCCAAAGCCAATTTCAGCTGCAATCAAAGAGTTTTTTGGTACTTCCCAGCTGTCTCAGTTTATGGATCAGACCAATGCTCTTTCCGAGGTCACCCACAAGAGACGTCTTTCAGCTCTTGGACCCGGCGGTCTTTCTCGCGAGCGAGCAGGTTTTGAAGTACGTGATGTTCATCCAACCCATTATGGTCGAATTTGTCCGATTGAAACTCCAGAGGGACCAAATATTGGTCTTATTGTTTCTCTCGCCACCTACGCCCGGGTAAATCCATATGGTTTTATTGAAACTCCATATCGTAAGGTTGAAAATCGTGTTATTTTAGATGATATTAGATATTTAAGTGCACTTGAAGAGCAGAAGCAGATTATAGCTCCTGCCCTTGTCGCCCTTGAAGCCGATCACCAGTCCATCTCTGAAGGCAATCTTATTGCCCGTGAAGAGGGTGATGTTATAACTATAGGTTCGGATAATGTAACCTATATGGATGTTGCTCCGAATCAGATGATCTCGGTGGCAGCCTCTCTTGTCCCATTTCTTGAAAATGATGATGCTAACCGGGCCCTGATGGGGTCGAACATGCAACGTCAGGCCGTACCACTTCTTGTTACCGCAGCACCGCTTGTTGGTACAGGCATGGAACGTTATGTAGCCCGTGATTCTGGTGCCTGTCTGCTCAGTGCTGGCGATGGCGTGGTTGAAGAGGTTGATTCGAATCGGGTCGTTGTGCGTTACGATAAGCCCGGCGTTGATGGTTATGATACTGGTGTGGCGGTATATCGTCTTACCAAGTATAAAAAATCTAACCAGAACACCTGTTTTACTCAAACGCCAACCATTCTTCCTGGCCTTAAGGTGGAGAAGGGAACTCTTCTTGCCGATGGTCCTGGTTGCGAGGCTGGTGAGCTTGCCCTTGGTAAAAATCTTACCGTTGCCTTCATGCCTTGGCGTGGATTTAACTATGAGGATTCCATCCTTATTAATGAGAGACTCCTTAAGGAAGATGCCTATACCTCTATTCACATTGATGTGTTTGAGACCATGGCCCGGGATACCAAGCTTGGTAAGGAAGAGATTACCCGCGATATTCCAAATGTTTCCGAGGATACCCTGCGTAATCTGGATGACTCAGGCATTGTCCGTGTTGGTGCCGAGATCAAACCGGGTGACACCCTTGTCGGTAAGGTAACTCCAAAAGGAGAGACCGTACTTTCACCGGAAGAGAAGCTCCTGCGAGCAATCTTTGGTGAGAAGGCACAGGATGTTAAGGATTCAAGCCTTCGTGTTCCACCGGGAGTGACCGGTGTTGTCATTGATGCTAAGGTCTTCTCGCGTAAAGGTGTTGATAAGGACGAACGTTCTTTGATGATCGAGGATCTTGAAATTGAGAGACTTGAAGGTGATAAGCGCGATGAGCTTCGCAGTCTGAAAAACGGTGTTTGTCGTGAGCTCGGTGAGCTTATTGCCGGCAATACTGCTCTAGGGGACATCCTTGATAGCAAAGGTGAGCTTCTGATCTCCTCCGGGGATAAGATCGAGGTAGTTCATGCCATTGCCATTGGTTTTCATCGTCTAAAGGATATCGACTTTTCTGGAATGGCAGACTGCACTGATCGGATGGATGCCGCCTACGAGCGTTACCAGAAGCAGGCAGAGGTTATTGCCCAGCGTTATGATGGTATCATTGAACGTCAGAAGAAGGGTGATGATCTTCCTCCAGGCGTAGTGAAGATGGTGAAGGTTTATGTTGCAACCAAACGTAAACTCTCAGTTGGTGATAAGATGGCGGGACGACACGGTAATAAAGGTGTTGTTTCTAGAATCTTGCCAGAAGAGGATATGCCGTACTTTGCAAATGGTGATACTGTAGATATCGTTCTCAACCCACTGGGTGTACCTTCTCGTATGAACGTTGGTCAGATTCTTGAGGTCCATTTGGGTTTTGCTGCTAAAAATCTGGGTGCTCAGCTTGAGAAACTTGCAGAGCAGTATGCTGTGGAAGAGATCAAGGCAAAACTTAGCCGTGTTTATTCAGACAGTGAGTATCACGCTATTATTGATGGCAAGACCGATGCCGAGGTAATTGACTGGGCATATCGTCATCGTAAAGGATTGCATATGGCGACACCTGTATTTGATGGTGCCGAGGAAGCTGAGATTCGTAAATTGCTTATCGAATCAGGTGTTGATAAGGGCGGACAGAGCCAGTTGTATGATGGTCTTACCGGAGAACCCTTTGCCAACCTTGTTACCGTTGGTGTGATGTATATGTTGAAACTCCATCACTTGGTAGATAACAAGATTCACGCTCGTTCGACTGGTCCATACTCCCTTGTTACCCAGCAACCGCTCGGTGGTAAGGCTCAGTTTGGTGGTCAGCGTCTGGGTGAGATGGAGGTCTGGGCAATGGAGGCATATGGTGCCGCCTATACCTTGAAAGAATTTTTGACTGTTAAATCTGATGATGTGGAAGGCCGTACAACCATGTATGAGCGCATCGTCAAAGGAAACAATTTCCTGACAACTGGTTTACCAGAATCGTTCCACGTTCTTGTGAAAGAGCTGCAAGGACTTTGCTTGAATATGGAACTAATCGAAGAATAGAAAAATCAGTTACTGACTCGGGCAGGTTTTGCAAAAGACCTGCCCGGGCTCTGATCTCTTCAAAGTCTGTGGTACTTATGTGTGCCCGACAAATCCTACAACATGTAGAAGAGGTGATTTAGTGGAAGAGTTATTTAATTTTTTTCAAAAGCCGAAAGGACCAGTAAAATTCAATAAGGTTAAGATCTCTCTTGCTTCGCCAGAGCAGATTATCGACTGGTCACATGGCGAGGTTAAAAAGCCTGAGACGATTAATTATAGAACATTCAAGCCGGAAAGAGATGGTCTCTTCTGTGCAAAAGTTTTTGGTCCTGTAAAAGACTTTGAATGTAATTGTGGAAAATATAAGCGCATGAAGCACAGAGGCGTTGTCTGTGAAAAATGCGGTGTTGAGGTTATTCAGTCCAAGGTACGACGTGAGCGACTCGGTCACATCAGTCTTGCCGCACCTGTAGCCCATATATGGTTTCTCAAGAGTTTGCCCAGTAAGATTGGTGCCGTTCTTGATATGACCCTGAAGCAACTGGAAAAGGTTCTCTACTTCGAGAACTATGCAGTTACTCAATCCGAGGTTGAAGAGTTGCCTCTCGGCACCCTTCTTACCGAAGAAAAATATCGTCAGGCCTTAAGCGAATACCCCGCTCAATTTAAAGTGGGTATCGGTGCAGAGGCTATTCGTGAACTTCTTGCGGCCCAAGATCTCATTGGACTCTCTCGAGTTTTACGAGAAGAGATGGCTAGCACCAGTTCACAGACCAAGCGGCAAAAACTTGGTAAGCGACTCTTTGTTATCGAGGCTTTCCGTGATTCAGGTAATAAGCCTGAGTGGATGATTCTTCAGGTGATCCCCGTGTTGCCACCGGATCTTCGTCCTCTTGTGCCTCTGGAAGGTGGACGTTTTGCCACCTCTGATCTTAATGATCTTTATCGTCGGGTAATTAACCGTAATAACCGACTGAAGAGACTCTTAGAGCTCGATGCGCCTGATATTATTATCCGCAACGAGAAGAGAATGTTGCAGGAATCTGTGGACGTACTCTTTGATAATGGTCGTCGTGGTCGAGTGATTACCGGTGCCAATAAGCGTCCTCTGAAATCTCTTTCAGATATGCTTAAGGGTAAGCAGGGACGTTTTCGTCAAAATCTCCTCGGTAAGCGTGTTGATTATTCCGGTCGTTCCGTAATTGTTGTAGGACCGCATTTGCGTCTGCATCAGTGTGGTATTCCAAAGAAAATGGCACTTGAGCTTTTCAAGCCATTTATCTATAACCGTCTCGAGCGCAAAGGTCTTGTTACCACGATCAAGAGTGCCCGTAAGATGGTTGAAAAGGGTGCCAAGGAAGTATGGGATGTGCTCGAAGAGGTGGTAACAGAGTATCCTGTTATCCTCAACCGCGCGCCGACCCTGCATAGACTCGGTATGCAGGCATTTGAAGCGGTACTGATTGAGGGTAAGGCTATTCGTCTTCACCCACTTGTCTGTATGGCCTTTAATGCTGATTTTGATGGTGATCAGATGGCAGTTCACGTACCTCTCTCTGTGGAAGCACAGGTTGAAGCTCGTGTACTGATGATGTCTACCAATAATATCCTCTCTCCTGCAAACGGCGAGCCGGTTATTATCCCATCTCAGGATATCGTTCTCGGTCTCTACTATATGACCCGAGAGAGAATTAATGTGAAGGGTGAAGGACGGGTATTCTCCTCCGTGGATGAGGCAATTATCTCCTACGATTATAAGGAGACCGACCTGCAGGCTAAGGTTAAGGTTCGTCGTCCAGAGGGTATTGTTGACACCACCATGGGACGTATTATCCTTGGAGAGTTGGTGCCAAAGTCTGTACCTTTTGTCGAGGTGAATAAGGTAATGAGCAAGAAGGCCCTGGCGGCTCTTATTGATTATACCTACCGTCACGCAGGTACCAAAGATACTGTTATCTTAGCCGATAGACTTAAAGATACCGGTTATGAGTATGCAACACGTGCCGGTATCTCCATCTGTATTGATGATATGAAGATCCCTGCTACTAAAGTGGGATTGGTCAAGAAAGGAGAAGACGAGGTACTGGATGTAGAGCAACAGTACTCCGATGGTCTTATCACCGCTGGTGAGAAGTACAATAAGGTCATTGATATCTGGTCTAAAGTCTCAGAGGATGTTGCTAATGAGATGATGGATGAGATTAAGACGGAGACCTTTGAAGACAAGGATGGTAATCTTGTTGAGGGGCCAAGTTTTAACTCTATCTTTGTTATGGCAGATTCTGGAGCAAGGGGTTCGCGTGATCAGATTCGTCAGTTGGCCGGTATGCGTGGTCTGATGGCAAAACCATCGGGCGCGATTATCGAGACTCCTATTAAGGCGAACTTCCGTGAAGGACTTGATGTACTTGAGTACTTTATCTCCACTCACGGTGCTCGTAAAGGTCTTGCCGATACCGCACTTAAAACTGCAAACTCTGGTTATCTCACCCGTCGTCTGGTTGATGTTGCTCAGGAAGCTACCATTGTCGAGGCTGATTGTCAGACCCTTGATGGTATTGTTGCAGAGCCCCTTCTCGATGGTGGTGAAGTTCTTGTACCACTGGGAGATCGTATTCTCGGTCGTGTTGCCCTTGAGGACGTTGTTGATCCGTTTACCGGTGAAGTTCTTGTGGTTGCAGGCGAGCAGATGGAAGAGGATAAGGTTGCCATTCTCGAAGAGGCAGGCATTGACAGGGTCATGATTCGTTCTGTTTTGACTTGTCGTTCTAAGCGCGGTGTATGTGCGGCCTGTTACGGCCGTGATCTTGGCCGTGGTCACCTTATTAACCAGGGTGAGGCTGTAGGTGTTATTGCCGCACAATCAATTGGTGAGCCCGGCACACAGCTTACCATGCGTACCTTCCATATTGGTGGTACTGCGAGTCGTTCTGTTGAACAGGCAGAGATTCGTACCCATCGAGGTGGTAAGGTTGCCTTTAATAATCTCCACTATGTTGAGAATTCAAGTGGTGTGAAGATTGTTATGAACCGTAATGCCGAGATCTTTGTCAAAGATGAGTTCGGTCGTGACCGTGAGAAGTTTAAGGTTAACTACGGTGCTCAGGTTCTGGTTAAGGAAGGCGAAGATATAGAGCGCGATACCGTTCTGGCCGATTGGGATGCCTATACTATTCCAATTGTGGCAGAGGTTGGTGGTATTATTCGTTACGGCGATATCTTTAACGGTATTACCATGCAAGAGAAGGTGGATCCAGTAACCGGAAAGTCCTCCATGGTTATTGTTCACTCTGCAGGTGGTGTGACTCTCAATCCACGCATTAGCGTGAAGAATGATCGTGGCAAAACCTTGAAATTGCCGGACTCTGAGGGCTTTGCTCGCTACAGTCTTCCTGTCGGGTCTCTTATCTCTGTTGAAGAGGGAGCTGAGATTAAGGCGGGTACTATCGTGGGTAAGATTCCTCGTGAGACCTCGAAGACTAAGGATATTACAGGTGGTCTTCCACGTGTTGCTGAGCTTTTTGAGGTGCGCAAGCCTAAGGATCCTGCTATCATTGCTAGAATTGATGGCAAGGTTAGCTTTGGCAAGGAACTCAAGGGCAAGAGACGCGTTGTGGTGACCCCTGAGTACGGTGAGCAGCAAGAGTACCTTGTACCTAAGGCAAAGCATATTATCGTTCATGAAGGCGATTACGTGCAGGCTGGTGAGCCTCTCATGGAAGGTACCATTGTACCAAATGATATCTTGAGTGTGCTTGGTGTTAAGGCACTGGCAAAATTCCTGGTGGATGAGATCCAAGAGGTGTATCGTCTCCAGGGTGTAAAAATTAATGACAAACATATTGAAGTTATTGTGCGTCAGATGCTCAAACGGGTACATATCACTCGAGCCAATGATTCTAAGTTTATGATTGGTGAGAATGTAGAGTGGTGGAAGTTTGAGGAAGAGAGAGATCGTCTTCTTGCCGAAGGAAAGAAACCTGGTGCTGCCGAGCCGTTATTGCTTGGTGTCACAAAGGCTTCACTTTCCACAGAAAGTTTTATTTCTGCGGCATCTTTCCAAGAGACTACCAAGGTATTGACCAACGCAGCTATGTCTGGGCGGGTTGATGAGTTGCTAGGATTGAAAGAAAATGTTATTATGGGACGTTTGATTTCTGCGGGTACAGGTATTAATAGGGTCGATTAAGATCGCCTGTATTTGCTGTTTTTGTTGTTTTAAGCTTGACACTGCGGCGACGTTAGGGTAAAAAACTCTACTTTCGTGCATTATACGTATCGAACTTTGCCAAGGTGTCAAGGCACTTTGTTTATATGAAAGTATGGAACTTTTTTATATGAACGCTGGTTTATTTTTAAAAGTTTCGTACTTGGTTGTTCTCGGTTTCCGAGGATAAAAGTTTATAGTTGAGTAAAACAGGAGTGGTGGAGCATGCCAACAATTAACCAACTTGTAAGACAAGGGCGTAAAAAGTCTGTTAAGAAGACTAATACCCCGGCTCTTAAGGGATGTCCTCAAAAGCGAGGCGTTTGCGTAAGAGTTTATACAACTACACCAAAGAAGCCAAACTCCGCTCTCCGTAAGGTAGCAAGAGTAAGGTTGACCAATGGTATAGAAGTTACTTCATATATCCCCGGTATTGGACATAATCTTCAGGAACACTCTGTTGTTATGATTCGTGGCGGCAGGGTTAAGGATTTACCAGGTGTTCGTTATCACGTTATTCGTGGTACTTTGGATACATTGGGAGTTTCCGATCGTCGTCAAGGACGTTCTAAGTATGGAGCAAAGAAACCGTCTAAGTGATGCCGGTTTGAGGGATAAAATATGTCACGTAGAAAAACTATAGAAAAACGTCCGGTTACCCCAGATCCTCGTTTCAATAGTGTCTTGGTTGCAAAGTTTACCAATGGCCTTATGGAACGTGGCAAGAAGAGTCTTGCTCAGCGTATCTTTTATGATGCGATGGATCTTGTAGCTGATCGTATGAAAGACGAAGAGCCTTTGACAGTATTCGAAGAGGCCATGGAAAAAGTTCGTCCACGCGTTGAGGTTAAGTCTCGTCGTGTTGGTGGTGCAACTTACCAGGTGCCTATGGAAATTCGTCAAGCTCGTCGTAATGCTCTTGCTATTCGCTGGATTATTAGCTATGCAAAGTCTCGTTCAGGGAAGTGCATGTCTGAAAAGCTTGCTTCAGAAGTGATGGATGCTTTTAATAATCGTGGCGCTGCTGTGAAGAAGCGTGATGATACTCACCGTATGGCTGAGGCTAATAAGGCATTCGCTCATTATCGTTGGTAAGTTTGAGCTAAGCTAGATAAGGGCTGGCGTCAACCTAGTTGAGATTTGTTAAGAGGGAGTTGATGGTGGCCCAAATAAATTTGAAAGACGTGCGCAATATTGGCATTATGGCCCATATTGACGCAGGTAAGACAACGACAACCGAAAGAATTCTTTACTATACCGGTCGTTCTCATAAGATTGGTGAGGTTCATGATGGCAACGCCGTTATGGATTGGATGGAGCAGGAACAGGAGAGGGGCATTACGATCACCTCGGCTGCTACTACTTGTATCTGGAAGGGAAAGAAAATCAACATAATCGACACGCCTGGGCATGTGGATTTCACTGTTGAGGTTGAGCGCTCTCTTCGAGTGCTTGACGGAGTTGTTGCTGTTTTCTGTGCCGTGGGAGGTGTTGAGCCTCAGTCTGAGACCGTTTGGCGTCAGGCTAATAAGTATTTTATTCCTCGTGTAGCTTTTATAAATAAAATGGATCGTGTGGGTGCTGACTTTGATCATTGTCTTGCAATGATAGAGAAACGCCTGAGAGCGAATCCTGTAGCAGTGCAAATTCCGGTTGGTAGTGAAGCGGAATTTGCAGGTGTAATTGACCTCATTGAAGGAGAGATGTATGCCTTCGATGATGCGACTCTTGGCCAGGAAGTCGAAAGGCGAGAGGTTCCTACAGAATATAAAGAAAGATTCACGGCCGCACGTATAAGTCTTCTCGAGAAGTTGGCCGACTTCGATGAGGAGCTTATGGAAAAATTCTTAGATGATGAACTTATTTCATCGGCTACAATATACAAGGCTTTGCGAAAGGCGACCTTGGCCTTAGAACTTGTTCCTGTTTTTTGCGGGAGTGCTTTTAAGAATAAGGGCGTTCAACCTTTGCTTGACGGTGTGGTAAATTATTTACCATCTCCTCTTGATGTCAAACCCGTTGAGGGTGTTGACAAGGATGGAGTCGAGGTAAGTCGGAAGGCTGACCCTAGTGAGAAGTTTGCTGGGTTGGTGTTTAAACTTATGAGTGACTCGTTCGTTGAAAATCTTGCCTTTATCAGAGTTTACTCTGGTACCTTGAAACAGGGGGATAAAGTTTTTAACCCTATAAAAGGAAAGCAAGAAAAAATTGGTAAGCTGCTTCGGCTGCATGCCAATAAACGAGAGGAAGTTAAGGAAATTGTCGCAGGCGATATCGGCGCTGTGGTTGGTTTGAAGTTTACCACCACCGGTGACACCCTATGCGAGAAAGAGGCACAGATCATACTGGAAAGTATGGAGTTCCCCGATCCTGTTATTGGTGTTGCTATTGAGCCGAGTAGTAAGGCTGATGAAAAGAAGTTGACAGAGTCCTTGGCTAAAATTGCCCTTGAGGATCCTTCCTTTGTGGTTTCACAAAATGAGGATACCGGGCAGACAATAATTTCAGGAATGGGTGAGCTTCACCTAGAGATTATTGTGTATAGGCTTTTGAATGAATTTAAGGTTGCGGCTCGAGTAGGTACTCCTCAAGTTTCTTATAAAGAGAGCATTCAACGGTCACATTCGGCAGAAGGTCTTTTTGAACAACCTACGGGAAGCAGTAACCAGTTTGCCAAGGTAGTCCTAGAGATAGAGCCTCTTGAGCGTGGTGCTGGTATTGAGTTTGTTTGTGAGGTTGACGAAAAACAAATACCTGCAGAATTTTTGGGGGCTGTTGAACGAGGTGTTGTCGATAGCTTAGATTCTGGTCCTCTGGTTGGCTATCCCGTGACAGATGTACGGGTAAGGCTTGTCGGTGGAGCGTATCACGAAGAAGATTCTACCGAGATGGCCTTTGGGGTTTCGGCCTCTATTGCAGTAAGAAAGGCTGCGTCAGAAGCTGATTCGGTTCTGCTTGAACCTATAATGTCTCTTGAAGTTATTACTCCTGACGAGTATTTAGGGGATGCTATTGGTGATCTTAACAAGAAGAGAGCCAAGGTGGTTGGAGTAGAGGTAGAAGGTGATTTACAAAAATTGTTAGCCCATGTGCCACTATCCGAGATGTTTGGTTATTCTACATCTCTTCGGTCAGCGACCCAGGGACGAGCCAATTTTACTATGCAGTTTCTTGCATATGACGTAGTGCCGGCGAATAAGGCCGAGACAATTATAAAAAAGATCAGAGGGATTTGAGTCCTAAAATATTGAGAGAACCTTATGTCAAAAGAAAAATTTGAAAGGACAAAACCGCATGTTAATGTGGGCACCATTGGTCATATTGATCATGGTAAAACCACTTTGACTGCTGCTATTACTCGCGTATTGTCTACTAAGGGACAGGCCAGCTTCACTGATTTTAGTGATATTGATAAGGCCCCTGAAGAGAAAGAGCGCGGAATTACTATTGCAACCGCTCACGTTGAGTATGAGACTGTAAATCGTCACTATGCTCATGTTGACTGTCCTGGTCACGCCGATTATATCAAGAATATGATCACCGGTGCTGCTCAGATGGACGGTGCAATTTTGGTTGTTGCTGCAACCGATGGTGCTATGCCTCAGACCCGTGAGCACATTTTGCTTGCTCGTCAGGTTGGTGTACCGGCTATGGTCGTATTTCTTAACAAATGCGACATGGTTGATGATGATGAGCTTATTGAGCTCGTTGAGATGGAGCTTCGTGAGCTTCTTGATGATTATGAGTTCCCTGGCGACGATGTACCTTTCATTCATGGTTCTGCGCTTCTCGCTCTTGAGAATCCAGAAGATGAAGATAAGGCTGCATGTATCTGGGCGCTTATGGAAGCAATCGATTCTTACATTCCAGAACCAGAGCGTGATGTAGATCAGCCTTTCCTTATGCCTGTTGAAGATGTCTTCTCTATCTCCGGTCGTGGTACTGTTGCAACCGGTCGTGTTGAGCGTGGTATTATCAAGGTTGGAGAGGAAGTTGCGATAGTTGGCGTTAAAGATACCGTCAAGACCACCTGTACTGGTGTGGAAATGTTTCGCAAACTACTTGACGAAGGCCGTGCTGGTGATAATATTGGTGCTCTCCTTCGTGGTGTTAAGCGCGAAGATATTGAGCGTGGTCAGGTTCTTGCTAAGCCAGGTACCATTACACCTCATACCAAGTTTAAAGCAGAGTGCTACATCCTCGGGAAAGACGAGGGTGGACGACATACTCCATTTTTCAATGGTTATCGTCCACAGTTCTACTTCAGAACCACTGACGTGACTGGTGTTGTAAGTCTCCCAGAGGGAATTGAAATGGTTATGCCTGGTGATAACGTATCGGTTGACGCTACGCTTATTACCCCAATCGCGATGGACGCAGGTCTTCGTTTTGCTATCCGTGAGGGTGGTAGAACTGTAGGTGCTGGTGTTATTAGTGAAATTATAGAATAAAAGGTGCGTGATGATACCTACAGAGAAAATTCGTATTCGCTTAAAAGCTTACGATCATAAGCTTCTTGATCAATCTACTTCTGAGATTGTTGAGACTGCAAGAAGGACTGGTTCTGCTGTTGTAGGCCCAATCCCTCTTCCAACATCCATTAATAAATTTTGTGTATTGCGCTCTCCTCATGTTAATAAAAAGTCGAGAGAGCAGTTCGAGATGAGAACCCATCGTCGCCTTCTTGATATATTAGAACCAACTCAGCAGACCATTGATCTGCTTATGAAGCTTGAGTTATCAGCGGGTGTTGATGTTGAGATTAAACTGCCTTAGCAGCTGACGCTAAGCAAATAAGAAGTATCGGGTACTGTTATGCCAAAGACAATGGGGATATTAGGTAAAAATATAGGGATGACCCGTGTATACGGTGAAGTGGGTCAGGCAATCCCAGTCACTGTTGTACAAGCCGGGCCTTGTAAAGTTCTTCAAGTAAAAACAAACGCAACTGACGGTTACAATGCTGTTCAAGTTGGTTTCGAAAATAAAAAAAGCTCTCGTGTGAATAAAGCGGAAGCTGGCCATTTTGCAAAATCAGATTCTGAAGGTTTCTACTTCGTACGTGAATTTCGCGTAGTTGATCCTGCAACATACAATGTTGGCGATATGATCAGTGTTGATGCACTTTTCAAAGCTGGCGATATTGTTGATGTACAGGGTACAAGTAAGGGACGTGGTTTTCAGGGTGTTATAAAGCGTTGGGGCTTCAAAGGTGGTCCTGGCGGACATGGTTCTAAGCATCATAGAGCGCCTGGTTCCATCGGCTGTAGTGCTTATCCGGGACGTGTTGTTAAGGGCAAGAAAATGCCTGGTCGTATGGGTAATGATACGGTTCTTAAGAAGAACGTTACTGTGGTTGATGTACGCATTGATGAAAACGTTGTTCTGCTTAAGGGTCCTATGCCTGGAGCTAAAAATGGTCTGTTAAAGATTTATTCCAAGTGATTGTTTAAGTAACAGGCTCGAATGGAGAGAATAATGTCTACTGTAAGTGTAGTTAATACAAATAACGAAAAAGTCGACGAGATAGAATTGAACGACGCAATCTTTAACCGTGAAGTTAAAGAATATATTCTCCACGATGTTGTTCGCATGCAGAGAGCTGCAAAGCGTGCAGGAACTGCATCTACCAAGACTCGTGTCGAGGTACGTGGAGGTGGTGCAAAGCCATGGCGTCAGAAAGGAACTGGTCGTGCTCGTGCGGGATCCCGTACTTCTCCTTTGTGGAGAGGTGGTGGAGTTACATTTGGTCCTAAACCAAGAGATTATAGCTTCAAGCTTAACCGTAAGGTAAGGCAACAAGCTGTTTCTATGGCTTTGAGTGCTCGTTTTCAAGAGGGTAATCTTATCGTTCTTGATAATTTTATCATGGACGCAATCAAGACCAAGGAATTCGCTAGTACAATGAAAACCCTTGAGCTTGCAAACGCCCTTATTGTAATGGACGATGCATCAGAGAATCTCAGCAAGTCTTGTCGTAACGTTCATGGTTACAGAATCTTGCCTGCTGAAGGACTCAACGTATATGACATCTTGTTACACAAGAAAGTTGTATTGGTTAAGCCCGTAATCGAAAGCCTTGAGAAGAGGTTGATGGTATGAAAAATATATACGGCGTATTAAAGGGGCCTGTCCTCACTGAAAAAGCAGCCATACTTCAAGAGATTGATGGTCAGGTTGTCTTTAAAGTTCATCCTAAATCAAACAAGATAGAGATTAAAAGAGCTATCGAGTTGATGTTTGACGTTAAAGTCAAGGATGTTAGAACTGCGAGTATGCGCGGTAAGGAAAAGCGTGTCGGTAAAACCGTTGGGCAGACTAAAGAGTGGAAGAAAGCCTACGTGTCACTTGCTGAAGGCGAAATTAACTTTACCGATGAGATTTAATTATCTGAGGACGTTAAACTTCTCGTATTTAGATTATATCTCATTTTCAATTGATGGAGCGATTGGGAAATCATGGCTATAAAAACATATAAACCAACATCACCCGGAAAGCGTCATCAGGTTTCGATTAAGAATGCGAACCTGGCGAAAAAAGGTCCAGAGAAAAGCCTGGTAACCAGCCTGAGCAAGACCGGTGGACGAAATAATTACGGACGCATTACTTCACGTCACATCGGTGGCGGACATAAGCGAAAGTACAGAATTATCGATTTTAAAAGAAATAAGATGGATATCGATGCAAAAGTTGTTGCAATCGAGTATGATCCAAATCGTTCTGCCAATATTGCCCTTTTGAGCTATATTGACGGTGAGAAAAGATATATTCTTTCTCCAGAGGGCGTATCAGTTGGTGACAAAATTGTTGCCGGTGATAATGTTGATATTCAACCAGGTAACTGTTTGCCATTGGCAAATATCCCACTGGGTACGATTATCCATAACATTGAGATGAAAATTGGTAAAGGCGCACAGATCGTTCGTAGTGCCGGTACCTCAGCTCAACTTATGGCTAAAGAAGGTGACTACGTTCTCGTAAGACTTCCTTCCGGCGAGGTACGCAAGTTCCATAGACTTTGTCGTGCATGTGTTGGACAGGTAGGTAATCGTGAGTACGAGAGTCAAAAGCTTGGAAAAGCGGGTCGTTCTCGTTGGCTTGGTAAGCGACCTCACGTACGTGGTGTTGCGATGAACCCAGTTGATCACCCTATGGGTGGTGGTGAAGGTAAGAGTTCTGGTGGTCGTCATCCATGTACTCCATGGGGTATGCCAACCAAAGGTTACAAGACTCGTACGAATAAGTCTTCTGACAAGTATATCGTTAAGAAGAGATCATAACATACAAGGAGTAAAGTATGTCGCGTTCAATTAAGAAGGGTCCTTTTATTGATGATCATCTTCAAAAGAAGGTTGACCAATCTCTTGAGAGTGGTTCCCGTAAGGTCATCAAAACTTGGTCTAGAAGATCTGATATTAGCCCAGAGATGGTTGGATTGACCTTCGCTGTACATAATGGAAAGAAATTCATTCCTGTTTTTGTTTCAGAGAATATGGTAGGACATAAGCTTGGAGAGTTTTCTCCAACCCGTACCTATTATGGACACTCTGCAGATAAGAAAGGTAAGAGATAATTAAAGAACGGAATTTTCGTTATAACTGGACTCAGTTAGGAGTACAAAACTATGGAAGCACGAGCCGTAGGGAAATATATTAGAATTTCCCCTCAGAAGGCACGACTTGTCGCAGATGTAGTGAGAGGTATGGGCGTTGACCAAGCTATCACTACATTGAGATTTATGCCTAAAAAGGGCGCAGTAATATTGCAGAAAGTTATTGAGTCCGCGCTTGCAAATGCAACTCAAGACGATCAGGCAGACGTTGATAATCTATACGTGAAAGTAATAACGATTGATGGTGGTCCGTCACTGAAACGTATCAGACCTCGAGCAATGGGCCGGGCAACCGGGATTATTAAAAGGACTAGTCATATCACTGTTGTTTTAGACGAAAATTAATTTTTTTATCAGTGATAGAACTACCAAGTAATATTACTCAAATATAATATTTGTTGGAGGTTTGTTTTGGGCCAGAAGGTTAACCCGTTAGGGATTAGACTGAATATCACCCGTACTTGGGATTCGGTTTGGTACGCAGACAAAGATTATTCTACTTTCCTCATTGAGGATCAGAAGATTCGTAAGTTTCTCAAGAAACGATTGAGTCATGCTGGTCTTTCTAGTGTAAAGATAGAACGAACTGGAGAGCAGGTTCGCATTAAGCTGTTTACAGCGCGACCTGGAATCGTTATTGGTAAGAAAGGCGCAGAAATTGAGATCCTCAAGCGTGAGCTTGAGAAACTTGTTTCTCGCAAAGTAACTCTTGATATTCAAGAGGTACGTAGACCAGAGGCAGATGCCCAACTGGTTGCCGATAATATCGCTCAACAACTTGCTCGACGTGTTGCTTTTCGTCGTGCGATGAAAAAAGCTGTAAGCTCTGCATTGCGTTTTGGTGTTCAGGGTATTAAGATTGCTTGCTCTGGACGTCTTGGTGGTGCTGAGATGTCAAGATGTGAGTGGGTTCGTGAAGGTCGCGTTCCTCTGCACACATTACGTGCAGATGTTGACTACGCTCTTTCTGAGTCGCACACCACCTACGGTATCATCGGTGTGAAGGTTTGGATTTTCAAGGGTGAAGTTTTAAGCGATAAGGACAAGGGTGCTGTTGCTCAGTGATTTTTTACTGAGTTGCCTTTCTTATAAACGACTGGAGTAAAAGATGTTAAGTCCTAAAAAAGTAAAGCATAGGAAGGTGTTTAAAGGCCGTATGAGAGGAGCTGCTCATCGTGGTTCTTCTCTTGCCTTTGGTGACTATGCCTTGAAAGCGCTGAGTTGTGGAACGATGACTGCTCGGCAGATTGAGGCGGCACGTATTACAATTAACAGAACCATGAAGCGTGGCGGACAGGTTTGGATTCGGGTATTCCCGGACAAGCCTCTCACTAAAAAGCCTGCTGAAACAAGAATGGGTAAAGGTAAAGGTAGTCCAGAGTCTTGGGTTGCTATTGTTAAGCCAGGTAGACTTTTGTATGAAGTCGCTGGTGTAAGTGAAGATGTGGCTATTAAGGCCTTATCGCTTGCGAGCAATAAACTTCCTTTCCCATGCAAAGTTGTTACAAGGAGGACTACTTTATGAAAATGATGGAAATTCGTAAAATGTCCAAAGAAGAGATGGAAGCTAAGATGAAAGATCTTAGGGAAGAGTTGGGAAATCTTGTATTTCAACACAAGATTCGCCCACTTGAAGACACCTCGAAATTGAAGAAAATTAGAAAAGATATCGCGAGAATTGAAACCATAGCATCAGAGACTACAGCTGCATAGCCTGTCGTCATTCATGTTTAACTTTATGGTACGATTCAGCACAACAACATCACGATTGATTACATTATGAGTGAAAATAACACATCAAGAAAGACAAGAACTGGTTCTGTCGTAAGTGACCGGATGGAAAAAAGTGTTGTTGTCCGGGTTGAGAGAAAGGTCCGTCATAAGCTTTACGGTAAATTTATGAAGACCAGCGTAAAGTATCTGGCAGATGACCCTGAAAACCAATGCAACATCGGTGACGTTGTTCTTATAGAAGAATGTCGTCCTTTGAGTAAAAGGAAAAGATGGCGCGTGAAAACAATACTTGAGCAAGCTGTTTAATTTAAAAGATATTGAGCAATGAGCTTTGATAGATATTTTAATAGATATCAGGTGACAAAATGATTCAAACAGAGACAGTCCTCAATGTGGCTGACAACTCTGGTGCCAAGAAGGTTTTGTGTATTAGAGTTCTCGGTGGTAGCAGAAAGCGCTACGCCAGCATTGGTGACGTAATTGTTGTAACAGTAAAAGAAGCTATCCCGCACGCAAAGGTAAAAAAAGGCGACGTAATGAAAGCTGTTGTCGTTCGAACTGCCAAAGAGAATCGTCGTCCAGATGATACTTGGGTGAAGTTTGACGAGAACGCAGCTGTTATGTTAGGTGCCTCTGGTGAGCCTGTTGGCACACGTATTTTTGGACCTGTTGCCCGCGAATTGCGTAACCAGGGATTTATGAAGATTATATCTCTTGCGCCAGAAGTACTCTAATCATTGGTTCTTCTCGCGAACAAGATACATCGATTAAGAAAAGGTTTAAAAATGAGACAGGGTAGAACATACCTGAAAACAAATGATCAGGTAGAAGTGATTGCTGGCAAAGACAAAGGTCGCGTCGGTAAAGTTCTCAGAGTGCTTGTGGATAAAGATAAGGCTGTTGTTGAGCGTGCAAATATGATCAAACGCCACACAAAAGCAACTGAGATGAATCAACAGGGTCAGATTGTTGAAAAGGAAGCACCTATTCATGTATCCAATCTTCAACTTATCTGCCCAGAATGTACCAAGACTGGCCGTGTAGGTAAGAAGGTACTTGAAGATGGCACAAAGGTACGTTACTGCAAGAGCTGCGGTGAGTCCGTTGAGAGCAAATCATAAGGAGGCGGCTTAAAGCCCGAGGTTTACTATGAGTGCGCTGAAAGAATATTATACCAATGAGTGTGTGCCTGCACTGAAGGACCAGTTGGGATACACCAATCCAATGCAAATCCCTAAAATTGAGAAGATTGTTCTCAATATGGGACTTGGAGAGGCTGTTCAAAACCCAAAGATCGTTGAAGGTGCTGCTGAAGAATTAACCAAGATTGCAGGCCAACGTGCGGTTGTAACAAAGGCTAAAAAATCTATTGCGACATTTAAGCTTAGAGAAGGTATGCCAATCGGTTGTCGTGTAACTTTACGCGGCGAGAAGATGTATGACTTCTTGAGCAAACTTGTTAACATCGCTCTTCCCCGAGTACGCGATTTTCGTGGCGTTTCTCCAAAGGGCTTTGATGGACGAGGAAATTACTCAATGGGTATTCAGGAACAAATTATTTTTCCTGAAATTGATTACGACAAGATTGATAAAATTAAAGGGTTTAACATTACCATCGTAACTTCTGCAAAAACCAACGACGAAGGTCGTTCGCTTTTGCGTTTGATGGGAATGCCTTTTAAGAAATAGATTATTAGTTTAGTTATTTTAAAATAGAGAAATCGGAGGTCGTTTTGGCTAAGAAATCCATTATCGCAAAGGCAAAGCGTAAACAAAAGTTTGCCGTGCGAGAATACAATAGATGTCCACTCTGTGGTCGTCCGCGTGCATTTATCAGAAAGTTTGGTATCTGCCGAATTTGTTTTCGTAAGTTGGCATCCAGCGGTGAGGTCACAGGTGTAACTAAATCCAGCTGGTAGGGATTTCTGTTATCTCTGTTTGATTCTGTCAATTATTGGACATAAGGAGTGTTCGCTATGTCGATGAGCGATCCCCTGGCAGATATGCTGACCAGGATACGTAATGCTGTTATGGTAAAATTTGATACCGTAGAAATGCCATCATCTACCATGAAAGTAAGTGTTGCGAAAGTATTGAAGGACGAAGGGTATATTACTGACTATCAAATTAAAGAAGACGGAGTTCAAAATACTCTTTCTATTAATTTGAAGTACGGCCCAGATGGTGAAGCGGTTATTACCGAGTATTAAGCAGTGTCAGCAAGCCTGGCCTCCGCAAATATGCTAAAGCTTCCGATGTGCCAACAGTTCTTAACGGACTTGGAGTTGCTGTTATTTCAACATCTAAAGGTGTTGTTTCTAATAAGACAGCTAGAGATCTTAATGCAGGTGGGGAGATAATCTGCGAGGTTTGGTAACCCGTAGGTGAGGAGGTAAGTATGTCTCGTATTGGAAAACAACCAATTGCCGTTCCTGCCGGAGTAAAAGTTGATCTCAACGGACAGCATATTACTATTACCGGGAAAAAAGGAACTCTTGAGCGCGATATCATTACTGAGATCGAGGCTCACGTAGAGGACAATGGTATCAGTGTGCCCAATCCCCTTTAGGACCACAGACGTGTTAACGCTTTTAGAGGACTGACTCGTAGTCTTATCAACAACATGGTTATTGGTGTTGATGAGGGCTTCAAGAAAGTTCTTCTTATAGAAGGTGTTGGTTATAAGGCAAACCTTGAGGGTTCTAAAAAACTCGTTATCAATGTTGGCTATTCTAACCCTGTTGAGTATAAATTGCCTGAAAACGTACAAGCTGTTGTTGAAGGTAACACCAAGATCACTGTTGAGTCTATCGACAAAGAGCTTCTTGGTCTTGTTGCTGCGCAGATTCGTCAGATTCGTAAGCCTGAGCCGTATAAGGGTAAAGGAATTCGTTACGAAAATGAGCAGATCGTACGTAAAGTTGGTAAGGCAGGATCTAAATAATTAATTTTGTAACGCTATTGGCGGTACAAAAATTTAAAATGGATAAGACATGGCTAAGACAAATCTTAAAACGCTTGCGCGGGCCAAAAGAATAAGCCGAATTCGTAAGAAAATCTCAGGAACATCTGAGCGCCCGCGTCTTCGTGTTTTTAAAAGTAACAAGCATATTTATGCGCAAATTATTGATGATGCCTCAGGCAAGAGCCTTGTTGCGATGTCTACTGTAGACAAGCAATTTGATCTAGGTGACGAGTCAGGCAAAACAGCTGCAGCTAAGAAAGTGGGTGTTGTTCTCGCAGAACGAGCAACCGCAGCTGGCATCAAAAAGGTGATCTTTGATCGTGGTGGTTATATTTACCACGGCCGAGTAAAATCCCTCTCCGAAGGTGCTCGGGAAGGTGGACTCGATTTCTAATGATTTTAATAGTGGGGGTGTCCCTTGTCTGATTTTAAGCGTTCTAAGGCAAATAATAATACCGAAGAGCTTATTGAAAAAATAGTTTTTATCAACAGGGTTGCTAAGGTTGTAAAGGGTGGTCGACGTTTTAGCTTTAGTGCAATCGTTGTTGTTGGCGATGGCAATGGCAAAGTCGGGTATGGACTTGGTAAAGCTAATCAGGTTCCAGAAGCAATTCGTAAAGGTGTAGAGAGAGCTAGGAAGGATATGGCTCTCGTATCTTTGACCGATGTTTCCATCCCTCATCAAGTTATAGGACACTATGGAGCAGGTCGAGTATTCTTAAGACCCGCATCTGCAGGTACTGGTTTGATTGCAGGTGGTCCTGTTCGTGCTGTCCTTGAAGCAGCTGGTGTTAGTAATATTCTAACCAAATGTCTCGGATCTCATAATCCGCACAATATGGTTAAGGCTACCATTGATGGCCTTAAGCAACTTCGTTCCGCACAGAAAATTGCTGAACTTCGTGGAAAGAATGTTGAAGAAATTACTGCGTAATAACATTTTAGAGTGTAATTACAAACCATTAAATTTAAAAATACAGGTAGTCAAATGACCGAGACAATAACATTTACTCTGGTCAAAAGTGGGATCGGAAGTACTGATAAGATCCGTGCCACATTGACCGGTCTGGGGCTAACCAAACTAAACAAGACTGTAACAAGAAAAGACACTCCAGAAATTCGCGGAATGCTGAATAAAGTGAAACATCTTGTTCGTATAGATGAGGCGTAATATGTTAACGTTAGGCAATCTTTCACCACAAGAGGGATCTACCAAGCAGCGTAAGCGTTTGGGTAGAGGACCTGGATCCGGTCATGGCAAAACTGCTGGCCGTGGTCATAAGGGTTTTAAGTCCCGTTCTGGCTCTGGTATTAAGCCGGGCTTCGAAGGCGGTCAAATGCCTTTGCAGCGCAGACTTCCTAAGCGCGGTTTTACCAACATTTTCAAGAAAGAATTTTCTCTTGTTGCCCTGTCCCAGTTGGACAAGTTTGAGGCTGGTGTAGTAGTAAGCCCCGCTGAGCTTGTTGAAGCAGGAATGGTAAAAAAAGGAACTTTGATCAAGATACTTGCTAACGGTGAGATCACCAAGGCAGTAACTGTTAAAGTTGATAAGATCAGTTCTCAAGCTAAGGCTCAAATTGAGGCTGCAGGTGGTACCGTAGTTTTAACTGAGGTTACCGCTGCTGAGTAATAACTGATTGTTGCCGAAATATACAAGAGATCAAAGGCATTATTGCTTTGATCTTTTGTGCTGTCTGAGATAGGAAGAGAGATAATGAGTGGACTTCAGCAGGCTACGAATATACCCGAGTTGCGTAAGCGTATTATTTTCACGCTTATGATGCTTGCAGTATACAGGATGGGCGTTCAGATACCTACCCCAGGTATCAATGGAGAGGCTTTAGCGGGCTTTTTTGCACAGAACGCCAGTACGCTTTTTGGCATGTTTAACATGTTCTCTGGTGGAGCACTTGAGAATTTCTCGATCTTTGCTTTAGGTATTATGCCTTACATTAGTGCTTCTATCATCATTCAACTTTTGACAGTTGTTATTCCAAAACTTGAGGCATTGAAGAAAGAGGGCGAAGCTGGGCAGAGAAAGATTACCCAGTATACCCGATATGGTACTGTTCTTTTAAGTGTCATTCAGGGAAGCTTTATTGCTAAAGGGCTTGGCAGTATGGTCGGTCCAGGTGGAGAGGCTATTGTCCTCAATCCTGGTCTTCATTTTACTTTGATGACCATGCTTACTTTGACGGCAGGAACGGCCTTTATTATGTGGCTCGGTGAGCAGATGACCGAGCGCGGTATAGGCAACGGTATTTCATTAATAATTTTTGCAGGTATTGTGGCTCGGGGACCTGCTGCAATTGCAAACTCGATTCAGCTTATTCAAGCTGGAGAAATTGCATTGTTCTTTGTTCCTGTTCTACTGATTTTTATGTTTGCCATTGTGGCAGTAATTGTATTTTTTGAGACATCTCAGAGAAAAATTCCTATTCAGTATGCCAAACGAGTTGTTGGGCGTAAGGTATATGGGGGACAAAGTTCTCATTTGCCACTTAAAATTAATGTTGCTGGTGTTATTCCACCAATTTTTGCCTCATCAATCATGATGTTTCCTGCTACTATTGGAAGCTTTATTCAAATTGATTGGGTGCAAAGGGTATCTGCGGCAATGTCGCCTGGTACCGTTTTTTACTACATTTGTTATGTGGCGATGATTGTGTTCTTTTGTTTCTTTTATGCTGCCGTGACCTTCAAGCCTGATGATGTGGCAGAAAATTTAAAAAAGAACGGTGGTTTTATCCCAGGGATCCGACCTGGAAAACGTACAGCCCTGTTTATTGATAAGGTACTAACTCGTTTGACTGTAGTTGGTGCTGTCTATCTTAGTGTGGTTTGTGTCTTGCCGACAATTTTGATATCGCAGTTTAATATTCCATTTTTCTTTGGTGGAACTGCTCTTCTTATTGTTGTAGGCGTTAGTATTGATACCATATCACAGGTAGAGTCTCATCTTCATATGAGAAATTATGAAGGTTTCATGAAACAAGGTCGTATTCGAGGAAGGAAATAAAAAGATGTCTCCAAGTGTTCCAGTTAGATCCATAGTCGTGAAGAATGCAGATGAAATAGCCTTGATGTATGAGGCGAATCAGCATGTGGCTGCTGTTTTAAAGACATTGATGAGTGTTGTTGATGTTGGCCAGACTACCTGGGAGCTTGATAAAATTGCAGAGGATTACTGCAAAAAAAATAAAATGAGACCGGCTTTTAAGGGATATAATGGTTTTCCAGGATGCCTTTGCGTATCCGTTAACGAAGAAGTTGTCCATGGTATCCCTTCGCGGAAAAAAAAGCTGAAAAAAGGTGATATTGTCTCTGTTGATTTCGGTGTTGAATATCGAGGTTACTACGGTGATTCTGCTGTGACCATTCCTGTTGGTCAAATATCTGCTGAGGCTAAGAAGCTTTTGCAGGTAACAGATGAGTCGTTGCACAGAGGCATTGCCCAGGCAGTAGCGGGCAATAGAATATCTGATATCTCCAAGGCAGTGCAACAGCATGCTGAAGCTCATGGCTTTGGTGTTGTGCGTCAGTTCGTAGGACACGGTATCGGGAGCGACCTACATGAAGCTCCCGAAATACCTAATTTCTACTCAGGAGAACGTTCTCCGCGGCTTTTGCCGGGAATGGTACTGGCAATAGAGCCTATGCTCAATGTTGGAACAGCGAATGTTAAGGTGTTGCGAGATGGTTGGACAGTGGTAACTGCTGATCATCGTTTTTCCGCTCATTTTGAACATACGGTTGCGGTGACGGAAGAGGCACCTAGGGTACTGAGTTCACGAGAAATTGCATAATGTAAGATAGTTACATTATGTTAATAAGGGTTAAAAAAGAGCTCCAATAGGAGATAGTGTTTAGCGGGGTTTGTGGGTGGGGTAAAGAAAGGTTGTTTTTGTTTGGAAACATGCGATATTGTCTCTTTTTAACATTTTAAGAACTAATGTCAGAGGCCTCCATGGCAAAAGAAGAAGCTATTGAAGTTGAAGGTACCATTATTGAGCCCTTGCCTAATGCGATGTTTCGTGTTGAATTGGACAATGGCCATAAGGTACTGGCACATATTTCAGGTAAGATGCGAATGCACTTTATTAAAATTTTACCTGGTGATAGAGTAACTGTTGAGTTATCTCCTTACGATTTAACAAGGGGAAGGGTTACTTTTCGGACAAAAAATACTAAAAAGAAAAAATAGAGAGTTTGTTTATCATGAAAGTACGCGCATCTGTTAAAAAAATTTGCAGTGACTGTAAGGTTTATAAGCGCAATGGTGTAGTTCGCGTATCCTGTAAAGTTAAAAAACATAAGCAGAGGCAGGGATAAACAAAGTTTGTAACTAACTTTTTTAATTACCTACTTCTTTTGAGGAGATAGACCTTGGCACGTATAGCAGGAATAGACCTTCCTAAAAATAAACACATTGATAGGGCACTTACCTATATTCATGGCATTGGATTGACATCAGCTCGTAAGATTCTTGATGCAGTTGAATTACCATACACCATGAATTCAGACGATTTGGATGGCGAAACCGTCAACCGTATCCGTAAGGTTATCGAGGCAGATTATACCGTAGAGGGTGATCGTCGCCGTGAAGTTTCTATGGACATTAAGAGACTCACCGACCTTGGTTGTTACCGTGGACGTCGTCATCGTATGGGCTTGCCTTGTCGTGGTCAAAAGACTAAGACTAATGCCCGGACACGTAAGGGACCACGTCGTGGTGCCGCTCGTCGGAAATAATTGATAACTCTTGTCTCTCTTTTGCAAGAGAGATAATGAATTGTGAGACTTAGGAGATATAAAGTTTATGCTTATATCTCCTAAGGTCATATGAAAAGGTGTAGATATGGCAGTTGCAAAAAAGAGAAAGGTAAAAAAGAATATCCCAGAAGGGATTGTTTATATTTATTCTACCTTCAATAATACCATTGTTACCATCTCAGACAAGCAGGGAAACGTGGTTTCTTGGTGTAGCGCTGGTGTTCTTGGCTTTAAAGGTTCTCGTAAGAGTACTCCTTTTGCAGCCCAGAATGCGCTTGCTGATGCAGCGAAGAAAGCTGCTGATTGTGGTATGAGAAAAGTAGAAGTTAAAGTGAAAGGACCAGGACCTGGTCGTGAAGCTGCTCTACGTGCTTTGGTAAGTACCGGTTTTGAGGTAAGTCGCATTTATGATGTTACCCCAGTTCCTCACAATGGATGTAAACCACCTAAACGTCGCCGCGTATAATTTCGCAACGTTATGCTGGTGAAAATATTTGAAATGGAGGCCTAAAGTTGGCTAGAAATATAGGGGCTGTATGTCGCCGTTGTCGACGAGAAAATTTGAAGTTGTTTCTAAAGGGCGATCGTTGTTATTCTGACAAATGTTCTTTTGAGAGACGTGCTTTCGCACCGGGACAACATGGTCAGGCAAGATTTAAGAAAGTGTCTGATTACGCTGTTCAGTTGCGTGAGAAGCAAAAAGTTAAGAGCATGTACGGTGTTCTTGAGGCTCAATTTCGTTTGACCTTCGAGAAAGCTGAAGCTCAGAAAGGTGTGGCTGGCGAGAATCTTTTGATTCTTCTTGAACGACGTCTTGATAATGCTGTTTTTCGTGCAGGTTTTGCTTCTTCTAGAACTCAAGCGCGTCAAATTGTTCGTCACAAGCATATCTTGATAAATGGAAAAAGAGTTGATATTCCTTCTTATCAAGTATCTGAGGGCGATGTTATCTCCCTGAGAGAAAAGAGTCGTGCTAACGCAGGTGTTGTTGATAACCTCGAAGCAGTTGTTCGTCGTGGTGTTCCAACCTGGCTTGAGTTAGACAAGGACAACTTTAAGGCATCTGTAAAAGCTCTTCCTAACAGAGAAGAAATTACCATGCCTATTCAGGAAAGATTGATTGTAGAGCTTTACTCTAAGAATTAATCTGCTTTTTTACTCGGTGGATGTGCTGTTTTGCGTCCACCGATGTTTTGTTTTCTGTCTTGTCCATTTGGTCGATATTAACCTGATTAAAACAAGCTAACAGAGAAGGATACCCATGACCCAGGAAATCGACGAAAAAATACCTGTTTATCGTAATTGGCATGAGCTGATCAGACCCGAAAAAGTAGAAATTGATCAGAGTAATCATTCTGAAACCTACGGTAAATTTATCTGTCAACCGCTTGAGCGTGGCTTTGCGACGACAATCGGTAACTCTTTGCGAAGGATCCTTCTGTCTTCTATTCAGGGTGCAGCTATTACCACTGTAAAGATAGAGGGCGCTTTGCATGAACTTACATCCATGAAGGACGTTAAAGAGGATGTAAGTGAGATTATTCTCAATCTTAAGCAGGTTCGTTTAAAGCTTAATTGCGAAGAGTCTCAAACAGTACGTATTGAAAAACAAGGACCAGGACCTGTTGTTGCTGGTGATATTATTCCATCTGCATTCGTTGAAATCATGAACGAAGATCATATTCTCTGTAATCTTACAAGTGATATGACCTTTTGTGCTGAGTTGACTGTCGAATGGGGTAAAGGATATCAACCTGCTGAAAATCAAGAGAAAGATGACCTCACCGTAGGTCAGATTCCCATTGATGCGATCTTTACTCCTGTAAAGAAAATTCAGTATGTTGTCTCTTCTGCCCGTGTTGGTCAACAGACTGATTATGATAAGTTGACCTACGAGATAGAAACAGATGGTAGCGTACGACCTGAAGATGCTTTGGCTTACTCGGCAAAGATTCTTAAGGAGCAGCTTGATATTTTTATTAACTTTGATGAAACTGCGGTCGAGCCTGAAAAGAAAGCTGTTGAGACCGAAGAGAAGCAGGAAAATCCTTATCTCGACAAGCCTGTTGAAGATCTTGAATTATCTGTACGTTCTGCAAACTGTCTCAAGAATGCGGATATCAATTTTATCGGTGATTTGGTACAGAGAACTGATCAGGAAATGTTGAAGACCAAGAACTTTGGTCGTAAATCTCTTAACGAGATTAAAACATTGTTACAAGATATGGATTTGACCCTTGGTGTGAAGCTTGAGGGTTGGAATGCTCCTTCTGATGCAGAGACTGAAGAATAAGAGCGCTTTCTCTAGGGACGCTTTGTCTTTGGTGTAGTGCTAAGAAATTTTAGATAGTAAGTGCATTTACTTTAATTACATAGTGGTGCTGAGGATTATAAGATGAGACATCGTTATTCAGGAAGAAAATTAGGTCGTACCAGTTCGCATAGAGATGCTATGTTCAGGAACATGGTTACTTCATTGTTTGAGCATGAGCGCATTGTTACCACCAAAGAGAAAGCAAAAGAGCTTCGTCCTATCGCAGAGAAGATGATTACTCTTGGCAAGCGTGGAGATCTTCATGCTCGTCGTCAGGCTTTGAGCTATGTTAGATGTGCAGGCGTGGTTCATAAGCTTTTCGGTGAAATTGCTGAGCAATTTGCTGATCGTAAAGGCGGTTATACCCGTATTATCCAAACTGGTGTTCGTCGTGGCGATAACGCTTCTATGGCTATCATCGAGTTGGTTGGTTACGACGAGACTGTTGCTGCTGCAACGACCGAAGCGTAATTATATCGATTGAAGACTATGTGGTTTTAATCGCATAGAGCTTTTGATAGAGAGGGACTGAAAGGAATTTATTCCTCTCAGTCCCTTTTTTTTTGTTTGCTCAAGGGGCGCGGGCGAAAGTGAGCGTTTTTGCTCCTCTGTGTCAGGCCTTGATTATGGCGACAATTCTCAGGAAAGCACAGATTTTCAACGACCCATTGCAATATATCTCATTGCATGGTACATAGTCTTAGCTTTAAATTAAGGGAAGTATTTCTTTTCTTAATGAATAATTTCTCCTCCCCTGTGGAGGAGAGTAACCAAGAGGGTATCTACCCAATAATGGGGACTTATCTTCTCGTATTACTAACACACACATCTTCATCTACTCTGGTGTTATCTCAAGAGATGACTACGAAGATGGCGGAAAAACCAGAACGGAGAACTATTATGAGTCAAGTAACAGTAAAGGACATGCTTCAGGCAGGCCTGCATTTCGGTCACCAAACCCGCAGATGGAATCCAAAAATGAAGCCATATATCTATGGCCCACGTAATGGTATCTATATTGTAAACCTTGATCTTACCAAGCGTCTCTTTGACAAAGCTTGTGAATTTATTTCAAGTAACGTGAAAAACGAGGGTTCTGTTCTTTTCGTAGGTACTAAGCGTCAGGCACAATCCATCATTAAGGAAGAAGCTCGCCGATGTGGTCAGTACTATGTTGATCACCGCTGGTTGGGTGGTATGCTTACCAACTTCCAAACCATCAAGAACAGCATTGATCGTTTGAAGTCCATCGAAGCAATGCAAGAAGATGGTTCTATCAACCGTTTTCCAAAGAAAGAAATTCTTTTGATGGGAAAAGAGCGTGTTAAGCTTGAGCGTAACGTTGGTGGTATCAAAGACATGCGTGCCTTACCTGCTGTAATCGTTATCGTAGATCCTCGTAAAGAGTCTATTGCTGTTAGCGAAGCTGGCAAATTGGGTATTCCTGTTGTTGCCCTTACCGATACTAACTGTGATCCAGACGGTATTGACTACCGTAATCCCAGGCAACGATGATGCAATTCGTTCTATCCGTCTTATCTGTAATGAAATTGCAGAGGTTGTGCTTGCAAGTCAGGCAGAACGTGATGGTGACGAAGCATCTGAAGAGGCAATTGCTGCTGCTATGGGTGATACCGTAAGCGAGATGGCAGAGAAGACCGAAGAAGCATAGTGGCACCATATTAATTCTATCGTTTTTTCTATAGAATTCTGCGATAGAAGGTAACGAAAGGGGCTGTCTATTGACTTGCCCCTTTTGTTGTGTGGACAGAAGATGTCGCTGTGGTTTGTTTTGGTTGCGGCATAGACGATGAGAGCAAAATTTTTGGAGAGTTAGAATGGCTATTACAAGCAAGATGGTAAAAGAGCTTAGAGATAAAACAGCTGCAGGTATGATGGACTGTAAAAAAGCTCTTACCGAGACCGATGGTGATATGGAAAAAGCAGTGGACCTTCTTCGTCAGAAGGGTCTTGCCGTTGCTGCTAAGCGCGCAGGTCGTGCTACAAGTGAAGGTACCATTCAGACCTATATTCATGGTGCTAAGATTGGTGTTATGATTGAGGTTGGTTGTGAGACTGACTTTGTTGCAAAGAACGAAGAATTTTGCAAATTTGCAAAAGACATTGCAATGCACATTGCAGCTGTAAACCCCATTGCTGTAAGCCGTGAGGGTATTCCTGCCGAGGTTATTGAGCGTGAGAAGGCAATTTACGTTCAGCAAGCTCTCGATTCTGGTAAGCCAGAAGCGATTGTTGAGAAGATGGTTGTTGGTAAAGTAGAGAAGTTTATTGGCGAAATTTGTCTTGTTGAACAAAAATTCGTAATGAACCCTGATCTTACCGTACAAGACCTTCTTAATGAACTTGTAGCCAAGATGGGTGAGAATATCTCCATTAAGCGTTTTGCTCGTTTTCAAGTAGGTGCCTAATTTGTACTTTTTGTTGCCTCAAAATTTTTTGAGGCAACATTTTTCTTTTCTTCCTTACTATCCACATGAGGTTTATTATGCCCATTAAATATAAAAGAATGTTGCTTAAATTGAGTGGCGAAGCCCTCATGGGTAAAGACTCTTATGGAATCAATACCGGAGTTTTGGAGTTTGTTGCCGGCGAAATAAAAGAGCTTGTGGCAATGGGCGTTGAGCTGGGTGTTGTTGTTGGTGCCGGCAATATTTTTAGGGGTATGGCTGGGGCAAGTAAGGGAATGGATCGTGCGACAGCCGATAATATGGGAATGCTCGCCACAGTAATGAATAGTCTCGCCATGCAGGATGCGCTTGAGCGTAGCGGGGTCATCACTCGGGCTATGTCGGCTATTCCTATGCAATCGATTTGTGAATCTTATATTAGAAGGCGAGCAACCAGACATCTTGAAAAAGGTCGAGTGGTTATCTTTGCTGCTGGTACCGGTAATCCCTATTTTACCACTGACTCGGCGGGTGTCCTGCGTGCCCTGGAGATTGATGCTGATATCGTGGTTAAGGCGACCAAGGTTGATGGTGTCTATGATAAGGATCCTATGATTCATGATGATGCTGTCAAGTTTGAGCATCTTACCTATGACGATGTCCTGCGTAAGGGACTGAAGGTCATGGATGCTGCTGGAATTGCCTTGGCAAAAGACGATGACAAGCCTATTATGGTGCTGAATATGAGTGTTGCTGGTAATATGAAAAAAGCTGCACTTGGTGAACGTGTTGGGACACTTATTACTGCGTAAGAGCTCCAAGGGTAATGTGTAGCTGTTTACTACTTATAAGAAAATTTTCATTTTATAGATGAGGTTAACCCCATGAGTGAAGTTATTGTAGAGATGAGTGGCAGGATGGCGAAGAGTGTTGAAGCTTTTAAAAATGATTTATCCAGGGTCCGTACCGGCCGTGCCTCGATTTCTATTCTTGATGATATTACCGTTGTTGCTTACGGTAGCACCATGCCTCTGAACCAGGTTGCGACCTTGACCATCCCGGAATCTCGTATGATTGCTTTGCAACCATGGGACCCGCAAATGATACCGCCCATTGAAAAAGCTATCCTTAAGTCAGGCCTTGGACTTAATCCGGTAAATGATGGCAAGGTTGTTCGTTTGAATATTCCTCAACTTACCGAAGATCGTCGTAAAGATCTGGTCAAGCAGGTAAAGAAAATCGCTGAGGAGTTTCGGGTAGCAATCCGCAACGTTCGACGTGACGCCATTGATACCCTTAAGTTGCAAAAGAAGGATAAGGAGATATCTGAGGACGATCTGTTCAAATTGCAGGATGATGCTCAGAAAGAGACCGATATTTACATCAAGCAGTTGGATGAGGTTAGTGCCTCTAAAGAAAAAGAAGTGATGGAAGTATAGGCTTTGATGTTTTTGCTGTAATGATTAAAAAATATGAGTACAGGCACCGAACAGCTTGCCCGGTTTATACATTTTATGTTTTAAGTCATGACATCCCCCTAGGGGACGTGAAGCTTTTTTCATGGACACAAATGGAGAATATATGAGACTGGCAGAATTAGCTGAGAAGTATGGGATTGATCCTCTCCACCTTCCTGCTCATATTGCAATTATTATGGATGGAAATGGACGTTGGGCTCAGGCTCGTAAACGTCCACGTCTCTTTGGACATAAGGCAGGGGCTGATTCGGTTGAGGAGATTGTCTCAATCTGTTGCCAACTCGGTATCCCGGCACTTACCCTCTATGCCTTCTCTTCTGAAAATTGGAAGAGACCGAAAGCAGAGGTGAGTGGCCTTATGTCTATCCTGCAGAAATATCTTCGGGCAGAGTTGCCCAAGATGCAAAAGAATAATATTCGTCTCCACTGTATCGGCGATATTGAGCGTCTGCCATCTGCTGTACGCGATACCCTGCTCCAGGTAATGGGCGAGACTGCAAAAAATACGGGGATGATACTCTCACTGGCCCTCAGTTATGGGGGGCGGGATGAGATCTGTCGTGCCATAAAAAAAATCTCTGCTGAATGTGTCGCAGGTGATCTTGAGGAGACGGATATCACTCCAGATCTTCTCTCCGACTATCTTGACACCGCTATCTTGCCGGAACCAGATCTGTTGATACGGACGGGCGGTGAGTCTCGGCTTTCCAATTTTCTTCTCTGGCAACTCTCCTATGCAGAGTTGTACTTCACAGATATTATGTGGCCAGAATTTCGTACAGAACAGCTGGCAACTGCTATTGCCAGCTTTCAGGAACGTGAACGCCGTTTTGGCAAAATTGGTGCACAGTTAAATAAGAATAAATAGGAAAAGATATGGATAGAGTGGTTCCGGGCTTACTTCTGGCGGGGTTTTGGCTCTTGTTGCTTTTTAAGGGGTCTGCTCTGCTGTTCTCTGTTGTTATCCTGGCTGTTATTTTCATGGCGGCAAATGAGTATCTGCGCATGGCAGCTGCGGGCTTAATTGGGAAAAAGGAGAGGTATTTTCTTAATCTGGTGCTGATGTTTCCAGCTCTTGCTGTTACCATCAATTCAACTCAGCAATATCTTGCTCCCGCTCTTCTGGCCTCTTTTTTCGTCCTGACAGGTTATTTTCTCTATCGCTACGCCAAGTTTGAACAGCCCTACGCCTTCTTTGCCCGTCTTCTCTTTGGGGTCTTCTATATAGGCTTTCTCAGTTCATACCTCCTGCTGGTCCGGGCCCTGCCCGATGGAAATTACTGGCTGATCGTTGCCTCGGCTATTACGGCAGGTGCTGATTCAGGGGGATATTTTGTCGGCTGTTCCATTGGTAAGCATAAGCTCTGCCCTAATGTCAGTCCCAAGAAGACCATTGAGGGCGCTCTGGGCGGCCTTGTCTTTGCCCTCATTGCCGCCTTTGTCGGCGCTCACTTTCTTCTCCCCGAGGTTAGCCCCTGGTTTTTGGCTCTTGGCACCGTGGTTCTCACCGCAGCTGGAGTGGCCGGTGACCTGACAGAATCTATTATAAAGCGAGGCACGGGCACCAAGGATTCCGGCACCTGTCTTGGCGGGCATGGTGGTATTCTGGATCGAATTGACTCTCTGCTCTTTGCCCTTCCGGTGCTCTATACGGTGCTTACCTTCTAATTTTTTTTGGTTACCCGTTGTTCTGTTAAGGGCGTATCCATACTAGTTTATCATTTAATATGAAAAAAATATCTCTTCTTGGGGCGACGGGTTCCATTGGCACAAGTGTGCTTGAAGTTGTTCGGAAATTTTCCGATCAATACAGGATTGTCGCTATGGCTGCTGGTCGCAATATTGATCTCTTTGCCAGACAGATTGAGGAGTTTTCTCCAGATCTTGTTTCAGTGCTTGATGAGGAATATGCCCATTGCCTGCAGGAGAGGCTGGGAGGATTCAGGGGTAAGATCCTCTGGGGAAACGCGGGCAATGAAGAGGTTGCCGCCTATCCCTCTGCCTCAATTACCATCTCAGCAATTGTTGGTGCGGCTGGTCTACTTCCTACCCTGGCGGCAATTGAGGCGGGAAAGGATATTGGCCTTGCCAATAAAGAGACCCTGGTCATGGCAGGAAAAATTGTCATGGAGAGAGCACGGCGTAAGGGGGTGGCACTGCTTCCCGTTGATTCCGAACACTCTGCCATCTTTCAGGCCCTGCATGCAGGTAAGAGGGCAGATCTGGCTAAAATTATTCTCACCGCCTCCGGTGGACCATTTCATGGCAGGACAGCTGCTGAACTTGCGCAGGTCACCCCTGCTCAAGCTCTGGCTCATCCAAACTGGAGTATGGGTAGAAAGGTCTCCATTGATTCAGCTACCCTGATGAACAAGGGGCTGGAGGTGATTGAGGCGAAATGGCTCTTTGATGTAGAGCCGGAGAACATAGAGGTGGTGGTGCATCCCCAGTCTATTGTTCACTCTCTGGTTGAGTACCATGACGGTTCGTTGATTGCCCAACTTGGGGTGGCTGATATGTGTATTCCCATTGCCTATGCCCTCTCCTATCCAAACCGTTTACCCCTCGGTCATAAGCGCCTCTCCTTAACCGACTGTGCCTGTTTGGACTTCATTCGGCCCGATACGGAAAACTTTCCAGCCCTGCCCCTGGCCTTTGAGGCCCTACGGCGGGGAGGGGTTGCGCCAGCAGCACTTAATGCGGCAAATGAGATAGCGGTTGCCGCATTTTTAGATGGCAAAATACGCTTTCTTGACATAGCAAGGCTTGTAACAGATACTGTAGACGTTGTTTCCCCGGGGGATGAAAATAAATTAGATGATATCTTAGCAGCAGACAGGGAGTCCAGGGAAATAACCCGGCAAAAAATAACGGAACTCTTCTGATATCATCTGTTTTCACGCCTCTTAACCTCTAAAGACAATGGTTATATGACTACAATTTTTTCATTTATACTGGTTCTTGGTGCTCTGATATTTGTCCACGAGTTGGGACATTTTCTCTTGGCAAAGTTCTTTGGCGTTCGGGTACTTAAATTTTCCTTAGGGTTTGGGCCACGTCTCTGTGGCAAAACAATAGGGGAAACAGAGTATGTGCTTTCGGCCTTTCCTCTGGGTGGATTTGTTAAAATGCTTGGGGAAAACCCCGACGAGGAGGAGCTGACAGGTGTTGAAAAGGAGAGGGCTTTTTCCTATAAACCGACATACCAGAGATTTCTTATTGTCCTTGCCGGTCCGCTTTTCAATTTTATTTTTCCCGTTCTCATCTTTTCATCGCTCTTCTTCTTTCAGGGTATTCCCGTGTCGCAGGACACCACCAGAATTGGCCAGGTAAATGAGGGCTCCCCTGCCGCGCAGGCAGGTATGTTGGCAGATGATATTATTGTGGACATCAATGGGGTAGAAACTACCAGTTGGCAGAGTGTTCTCAATGGGGTCAAGGATAGTGGCGGTGTACCTCTTAAGGTACTTGTTCTTCGTGGGGATAAGGAGGTGAGCCTCGCTATTGTTCCCCAGCGTGATGAGGTCAAAGATGTCTTTGGTCAAGCCGTTGAAGAGAGATATATGATAGGGGTGATGAAGGCGGAGGCCCTCTCCTATGAGGAGACAGGGCTCTTTGCTGCCATATGGCGAGGTCTGCAGCAGACATGGTTTTATATCTATTTGACCGGCCTTGGTATTATTAAGCTTATTCAACAGGTGGTGCCTGCATCGGAGATGGGTGGGCCAATTTTGATTGCTCAGATGGCCGGTGAACAGATGCGTGCCGGTTGGATAAACCTCCTCTATTTTACCTCCCTGCTCAGTGTTAATCTCGGTATCCTTAATTTACTGCCCATCCCTGTCCTTGATGGTGGTCATTTAATGTTTTTGACCCTGGAGGGGATTCGCAAAAAACCACTCGGTGAAAAGGCACAAATTATTGCCCAACAGATAGGGCTTGGCCTCTTGGCTACCCTGATGCTTTTTGTTTTTTACAATGATATTATGAGGCTTATAAAGTAATGACCCAACCTGTTTTACTTGCAATCGATACGGCCACAAACTGTAGCTCTGTGGCAATAACCAGGGGCGATAGTCTCTGTGGTGAGGTAATTGCCTCTCTCTCTCTCAGTAGTGGCATTACCCATTCCCGCCGTCTTCTCACCTCTATTGAGTGGCTGATGGCCGAGGTAGGTATGGACTGGCAGGGGCTTACCGGCATTGCCGTGAGCCTTGGTCCCGGCAGCTTTACCGGTCTGCGGATCGGCATGGCAACGGCTAAGGGACTTGCCACCGCCGCCGGACTACCCCTCTACGGAGTTTCAAGTTTGGATGTCCTGGCCAGCAGATGTGTCACCGATAAGTTGATCTGTGTTGCCCTGGATGCGAGAAAAAAAGAGGTGTATACGGCCCTTTATCGGAGGGTCGGCGGAGAGATTCAGCGACTTGGTGACTATCAGGTGCTTGCCCCGGAGAGTCTTGTCGCTATGATTGATGAACCTGTCCTCTTTGTGGGTGATGGTGTCCGGGTCTACAGTGACAGATTGTCTCTGTCGGCACTGGCTGGGGCTGAGATTGCCCCTGCTATCCTGCATACCATTTCAGCCACGGCTTTGGGCTTTTGTGCAGCTGATTGTGCCATAAGGGGGGAGATGCTGGATACTGCAGCGGCTGTACCCCTCTATGTGCGAGCCTCCGATGCTGAGCTCAATCTTGGCATAAAGGTTACTCCCCGGCCCATCCCCTGCTAATCGTGAAAAAATCAATATAGAGGTCTGCGATGATAAGTCGACGTTCGACAAGGCAAATACAGGTGGGTAGGGTAGCGGTGGGTGGTGACAGCCCTGTTAGCGTTCAGTCCATGACCAATACCGATACCCGTGATATAGAAAAGACGGCGGAACAGCTGCAACGTCTGCAGCAGGCGGGCTGTGATATTGCCCGGGTGGCTGTTCTCGATCAGGATGCGGCCCGGGCCATATCGGCCCTTGTCGATATGAGCTCCATGCCCATTATTGCCGACATTCACTTTGACTATCGTCTGGCCATTGCCGCCATGGAAAATGGTGCCGCTGCTATTCGTATAAATCCGGGAAATCTCGGTGGTGAAGAGAAAACCGCCAAGGTTGTGGCCGCTGCCAAGATGCATGGACTGCCTATTCGGGTGGGGGTTAACAGTGGTTCCATCGAAAAAGATCTTCTGAAAAAGTATGGTTATCCGACTGCTGATAATACCCAGGCCCTGATTGAAAGTGCTCTGCGTAATGTCCGTCTCTTGGAGAAACATGGTTTTGAACAGATAAAGATATCCATTAAATCATCGGATGTGCTGACCACCGTAAATGGCTATCAGCAGCTGTCCAAGGTCACCGATTATCCCCTGCATTTAGGTGTCACCGAGGCAGGTGGGCTTATTGCCGGAACCGTTAAGTCAAGCGTTGCCCTCGGTATTCTCCTGAACCAGGGTATTGGTGATACCCTGCGTATTTCCCTGACCCGTGATCCGGTGGAAGAGGTACGGGTGGCCTTTGAGCTTCTTCGTTGCCTCGGTATCCGTCAGCGAGGACCGGAGCTTATCTCCTGTCCCACCTGTGGCCGGACCCGAATTGATCTCTTCTCTCTGGCCGAAAAGGTCGAGCAGGTGGTGCAAGCCATGGAGGCCCCCATCAAGGTGGCAGTTATGGGCTGCGTGGTCAATGGCCCGGGCGAAGCTAAAGAGGCTGATATTGGTATTGCCGGTGGAGAAGGTTTGGGGATTATCTTTAAAAAGGGTGTCCTTTACAAAAAGGTCGCCGAGGAGCAACTCCTTGAGGTCTTTTTGGCAGAGTTGCGTGAGCTGGAAGAGGAATATCAGAAAAAGCATAATAATGTCTAGTATCTAGAGATTTTTTGCGTATGGCATCCATCTATTGTATTCTTATGATGGTTGGGCCTCGCTCCCCATTTAAATCCATGTTGAGTCCTGGCCCGTCTTATTTAAAAGAGAAAAATATTTAATTTATCACGGTGAAAATATGCGTTATTCACAATCATTTATACCAACCAAAAAAGAGACACCTGCTGAGGCAGAGGTGGCGAGCCACCAGTTGATGCTTCGGGCAGGTTTTATGCGAAAGCTTAGTTCCGGCGTTTATAGCTATCTTCCCTATGGCCTTGCTGCCATTCGTAAGGTGGAAAATATTGTTCGTGAAGAGATGAATCGTGCCGGTGCCCAGGAGATGTTGATGCCCATGGTACAACCTGCCGATCTTTGGAAGGAGACAGGCCGATATGAAAAATATGGTCCGGAACTCCTCCGCTTCTTCGATCGTAATAATCGTGAGTCCTGTCTTGGACCCACCCATGAAGAGGTTATTACCGATATCGTTCGTAATGAGCTGAGCTCCTATCGGGATCTGCCCATCAACCTCTATCAGATTCAGACCAAGTTTCGTGATGAGATCAGACCTCGTTTTGGTCTGATGCGGGGTCGTGAGTTTGTCATGAAGGATGCCTACTCCTTTGATGTTGATGATGAGCAGGCAAATCTCTCATACGACAAGATGTTTGAGGCCTATAAGCGTATTTTTACTCGTTGCGGTCTGCAATTTCGTCCTGTCCAGGCGGATTCCGGGGCCATTGGCGGAAGTCATTCCCATGAGTTTATGGTGCTGGCTAAGACCGGTGAAGATACCATCGTGGTCTGTAAGGACTGTGAGTATGCGGCCAATATGGAAAAGGCCGAGGTTAAGCTGGTTGCCACCGAGAACGATGAGGCTCTGGCTGAACTGGAAAAAATTGAAACTCCGGGTAAGAGAAAGGTTAACGCCGTCTGTGATTTCCTCCAGATTACCCCGCAGCAGTTGGTCAAGACCATGGTCTTTGAGGCCGACGGGGAAGCTGTTGCCGTGCTTGTCCGAGGTGACCGTGAAGTAGAGGAGGTGAAGTTGAAGAACCTCCTGGGTGTGGCTGATGTAGAGTTGATGGATGATAAGGCCGTTTTTGATGCGACCGGCGTGCCCACCGGCTATCTTGGACCCGTTGCCATCCCAATTCGGGTGGTGGCTGATCAGGAGGTAATGGTCATGAAAAACTTCTATGTGGGCGGTAATGAGAAAAACTTTCACCTGAAGAATGTGAATATCGAGCGTGATTGTACCGTGTCCGCCGTTGCCGATCTGCGTCAAATCAGCACCGATGATCCCTGTCCGCGCTGTGGTGGTAGATTAGAGCTTACCGAGGGAATCGAGGTGGGCCATGTTTTTAAACTTGGTACAGGCTATTCTGAATCAATGAATGCCCGTTTTCAGGATGGCACCGGAGATGAAAAACCCTTTGTTATGGGTTGTTATGGTATTGGCGTTAGCCGGGTTGTGGCGGCGGCAATCGAACAGAATCATGATAAGGATGGCATTATTTTTCCTGTTCCCCTGGCCCCATATACGGTAACTGTCTTAAATCTTGGTCTTAAAGATCCGGAGATTACTGCTGCTGCTGAAAAGCTCTATGCAGAGCTTCAGGCGGCTGGCCTCTCGGTTTTGCTCGATGACCGTGATGAGAGACCGGGTGCAAAATTCAAGGATGCCGATCTTCTGGGTATTCCTTACCGACTTACCGTGGGCAAAGGCCTTGCCAAGAATGGCATGGTTGAAGTGAGACGTCGTCGTGATGGCCACACCGAAGAGATGACCCCTGAGGTGGCGGCAGATTTTCTTGCTCGTTGCATTCAAGCAGAACTCACCGACTAAAGGATGTAAAATGCCACTCTCGTCTATGCTTGGCCCGGATGGGATCAAGGTGCTTGTAGCAAATTATCAGCCTGATGCTGATATGCAACGTATTGATGATGCATGGCAGTTTGCTGCCCGTGTTCATGAAGGGCAGGAACATTTTTCCGGGACCCCCTACCTCTTGCATCTGCAAGAGGTAGGGGCAACCCTTGCCTCAATGCAACTTGATCTTGATACCATTCTTGCAGCTCTGCTCCACGGTACTATTAAGCATGGGGTTGAAATTACTGAATTGCGGGACGCATTTGGTGATGATGTAGCTTCCATTGTTGAAGGTGCCAGTCGTATTACCAAGGTACAGTACAACAATAAGTTGGTGGGCCAGGCGGAGGGCGTTCGTAAGATGCTCCTTGCCATTGCCGCCGATATTCGGGTCCTTCTGGTCCGGCTTGTTGATCGTCTCACCGATCTCTTTAATCTGGAAAAACTGCCCCGTGAGCGCCAGCTTGAGATTGCCTGGGAAACCATGAATCTCTATGCGCCGCTGGCTAGTCGTCTGGGCATTGACTGGCTGAAGAGAGAGCTAGAAGATAACTCCTTCAGATTTCTCTATCCGGATGAGTACGCCGAGCTGAGTCGGGATATGGAGAGCTCTCTTGAGGAACGTGAGAGTTATGTGGCAGAGATGCTTGCCACCCTCAAGGGGAAACTGGAAGAAAACGATATTCATCCTCTCCGTGTTTTAGGCCGGCCGAAACATCTCTACTCCATCTATAAGAAGCTGGTTGCCCAGAATATTAAGCTCGATAAGGTCTATGACAAGGTCGCCTTTCGTATCATAGTTGACAGCGTTAAGGAGTGCTATGAGACCCTTGGGGTTATTCATGGTGAGTGGGCCCCTGTTCCCGGGAGAATTAAGGATTTTATCTCGGTACCAAAGGCCAATAACTATCAGTCGATGCATACCACGGTGGCTGGACCCTGTGGCCATTTTATTGAGATTCAGATCCGTACTGAAGAGATGGATCGTGTTGCCTCGGAGGGGGTTGCTGCCCACTGGGCCTATAAAGAGGGCCAGAAGACGGCGGGGCGTGATGCTAAGCTCTTTGGTGATCTGAAAAATTTAGTTAAGTCACTGAAGGATGTTGAAGATCCGCGGGAATTTCTTGATTCAGTTCAGGGTGAGCTCTATGACCCCGATGTCTATGTCCTTACTCCGGGTGGTGAGGTAAAGGAGTTCCGCTACGGTAGCTGTCCCATCGATTTTGCCTATGCCGTGCATAGCGAGGTGGGAGACCACTGTACCGGGGCAAAGGTCAATGGCAGGCTTGTTCCACTCAAATATCATATGCAAAATGGTGATATTATTGAGATCCTCACCTCTCCATCTCAGCATCCCCGTCGGGGCTGGCTTGATTTTGTGCAGAGCGGTCGGGCCAAGGCCAGGATTCGCTCCTGGTTTCGCCGGGAGGAGAACGAGCGGGCCTTAAAACTCGGTCGGGAGATCTGTGAGAGAGAGATTCGTCTGCATAATACCAGCCTGAAAAAGTTGGTGAAGAGCGGTCAGATACGTCTTCTCTTTAAGGAGCTACGTTGCAACTCCCTCGATGATATGCTGATCAAGGTGGGCAACGGTGGCATAACCATCGAAAACCTGGTCAAGGCTCTGCAGCCCCATAATCCACAACTGGATAGGGATGTGCCGGCTCAGGATGCAGTTACCGATGAGGCCCTGCCGATACTTCCTAAGCAGGCCACAACCCAGATAGAGCAGAGCAAGGATGGTCTGCGCATTGCCGGGGTAGAGGGGATGCTTGTCCGGGTAGGACAGTGTTGTCGTCCTGTACCCGGAGATAAGGTCATTGGCTTTATTACCCATGGACGTGGGGTAACGGTTCATAAGGCCGATTGCTCTAATCTCGGCTCGACCGATCCCCATCGACGTATTGATGTGGACTGGGCCCAGAGTTCGAGTAGCAGTTACCGAGCAGTCCTTCATGTTGTCACAGAAAATTCTAAGGGGATCTTCTCCGAGGTAAGTGCTATTATTGCCGGAGAAAGTGCCAATATGGTAGAGATGTCCGCCCGGGTTACCGTCGAGGATACCGCTGAGTTTACCCTCTCTTTAGAGGTGAAGGATCTTGAACAACTCCAGCATCTTATGCAGATTTTGCGGCAGATGCCGGTGGTGATCTCTGTTCGTCGTCTATAAGTGGAATATGAGGTAGGAAGAGGATGTTGTTGTGTGATGTTTGTGGAAATGAGATAGGGGCAAGAATAGTGTTTTGCCCCTTTTGTGGGATAAAACAGGAGAGAGAGCTCGTCTGCAAGAAAGAGTATATACAGAGGCTTGTTAATCTTGAACACGGTCTGCCCTTTGTTGAAGCAGCCCTTAAACGCCTTGATAGGGCGGTGCTAGAGGCAGGTCAGCAGGGTGTGACTCAACTCACCTTGATTCATGGCTATGGCTCAAGCGGTAAGGGTGGTGTCATTCGAGAGGAGTCTCGAAAGATGCTCGACTTTATGTGGATGAACGGTGAGTTGAAAAAAATTGTTTTTGGTGAAGATTTTACCAAGAGTAGCGGTGAAGTACGTGATCTTATTCGTCGTTACCCCATACTTGGGCAGGATCGTAATTTAAACAAGGCCAATCGGGGAATTACCCTTGTCTTTTTCTAAAGCGGATTTATTATTTTTCGATCGTGTTTGATAACGCAGGCTAACTTGATAACTAAAGGATAGATAATGAAGAAGAAGATTGTTGCAGCAACACTCGGAGTTTGTCTTGTCATGCCTCTTTGGGCCCAGTCAGCAGAGAGCAATAATACCAAGCTGAAGACCTTTGAGGATAAGCTGAGCTATAGTATTGGCACTGACATTGGCAAGTCTTTGGGAGAGCTTAAGGAGCAAATTCGTTTTGACTCCTTGATCCTGGGACTCACCGATACCTATGAGGGAAAGAAAGGTCTTCTTAGTGCTGAAGAGATGAAGCAGGTTCAGCAGCAGTTTGTGGCTAAGATGCAGGCAGATCAGGCTAAGAAAATGGTTGAAATGCAGAAGAAAAATAAAGCCGCGGGTGATGCCTTTCTTGCTGCCAATGCAAAGAAAAAAGGTGTTGTGACCACCAAGTCTGGTCTTCAGTATAATTTTGTGAAAAAGGGTAAGGGCGTAAAACCTGCCCTTACGGATATTGTCAGCGTCAACTATACGGGTACCCTTATTAATGGAACAGAGTTTGACAGTTCTATAAAGAGGGGTAAACCGGTTACATTTCCAGTGGCTCAGGTGATTTCTGGTTGGAGTGAGGCTCTTCAGCTTATGCCCGTTGGTTCATCGGTGCATTTGGTGATTCCAGCAGCCCTTGCCTATGGTGATAATGGTGCGCCTCCGGTGATCGAGCCTGGTTCTGTCCTTGTCTTTGATGTGGATCTTATCTCCATCGGCGAGGAAAAAAAGGCAACTCCGGCTACAGCTAAGAAATAGATTCTTGTTTGAGCAGTTTTTGCAAAGGCCCTTCTCCCCTTGGGAGAAGGGCCTTTTCTGTTTTTACTGGTCAAAACGACGGAGCAAATAGAGTCCCAGAGTGATAAATATGGCATGGATGAGGAATGCGGCCAGCCAGGGAGAAAATTTTCCGGCAATGGCTAGGGACTGCAGGGCTCCCCATACGGCCCAGGCGCTGAAGGCCATGGTACAACTTGCCGGAATGGCAATGGAGAGGTCTTTGCCCCATTTCTGGTAGGAGAGGAGGAGGATGGGTAGGCCGAGGAGGAGGAGGGGGAGACCCAGTAAGATATAGGAGATCCTGCCCAGGAAGAGTCCCCATGCCTCCTCGGCTTCAAAGGCTATTTGGTTGTTGAGGGCCCCTTTGAGGAGGGCGGAGAGTGATCGCTCTGATTCCGCATGCTGTGGCGTCCTGAAGGCCTCTGGCGTTTCGGGGAAATGGAATTTGCGGCTGGTAAAGGTCGTTGTCGTATAGCTGCCTCTACTCTCTTGCTGCTGAAGGACGCCCCCTTTCAGGAGCCAGCTGTTTTGCTTGGCATCCCACGATGCACTCGTAGCGGAAATCATCTCCTTAAGACCATACTCCTTGTCCCAGCTGGAGTAAGAGAAGTTGGCAAAGAGATATTCCTTATTGTTTTTCCAGGCAAAGGAGTAAAATCCCTCCTGACCATGGTAGTAGTAGCGGTTGTTACGGACAATACCTACGGGGGTCTTACCCTGAACACCCTCAATCCAGATATCATTGGTGACGGCGACGGTGCTGGGCAGAATCCATTGGGCCGAGGCCATAAAGAGCAGGGTTACTGCCCCGCCACCGATAATAATCGGACGAATAATGGCCCTTAGGGGCAGGCCACCAGCCTTAAGGGCGGTGAGTTCGTTGCTGCTGTTCAGAACCCCTAAGGAGATGACTCCGGAGAGTAGAATAAGTATTGGTCCCAGTTGATCTACAATGGCCGGGATGGAGAAGAGAAAATATTTGATAACCACGGAGAGTGGCTTACCCGCTTCGGTGAAATTATCAAATTTTTCAAAAAAATCAATGAGGAGGTAGAGGGCGATAAAGCCTGCGGCCACCGTCAAGAAAAATTTGAAAAATTGTCCTAGGAGATATCGGTTAAGTAGGTGCATAGGGATTAACGTAGTAAAAACTTATGGGAAATGAAAAAGCCGACTGCCACCATGGCAAGTCCTAGGGAGATGCTGAGGAAGAGATAACCAAATCCCTGCCAGTATTCACCTGTTTCGAAAAATCCGTATGTTTCCCGAGAGAAGGTGGAGAAGGTGGTAAGACCTCCTAAAAGACCTGTAAATAAAAAGAGGCGAAAGGTATGGGAGATATGAATCTTTTCAAAGAAACTCCAGAGTAGGCCAATGAAAAGACAACCTGCCAAATTAGCTATAAATGTGCCAAAGGGGAAGGCATGGGCTATTTTTTGCGTTCCAAGGGCGATGGCGTATCTTGCCAGGGAACCTACTGCCCCTCCGAGGGCAACTGCAATAATACCCATTACAGGATCCATGAATCTCTACCTCTGTTAAGATTTTTTTCCAGGTTAACTACTCATATGAGTATGGGTGACCGGGGGTATGACTGCTTCGCTCTCTTGCAATTTACGCAAAAGCTGTGGTATAGTTGCGATTTGTTGTACTTGTATGTCAAATATATCAGCAAGCTATCTAGTGTGTTGTAACAAATTCACTGTTTCGTTTCCAGCTCTTGGTGACGAAATTTCATTTTAACGGAGGTGCTGACTTTTTAGTGGTGGCTTGACGGGCCCTTGCCAGTCCTGCACGGGAGTGTATTCCACTCAGGGTTTCAACCCTAACTAAGATGTCTTATATACCATATTTATGGCTGCACGAAAAAAGAATTTTCCAACTGTACAAGCGACTCAACCATCTAAAAATACCGCAAAGTCCAGGCTTGAGTCTTTTTTGGAAATTTTTGAGAAAAATGACGAGGTTCTTGTTGTTATTAACGCTGATCCCGATGCCATTGCCTGTGCAATGGCGATAAAAAAACTTCTTCGTTACCGCGCAAAAAGCGTTACTATTGCCCATCCTAATGAGATTAGACGGGTTAATAATGTAACCATGGTGGAACGACTTAAGGTGCCCCTGGAAAGATTTAAAAATATTAACCTTGAAGACTACGATAAGAAGGTGATGGTTGATTCTCAACCCAACCACCTGCCCGTCTTTGAGAATATTTTCATAGATGCCATTATTGATCACCATCCGACTCCAGCAGGTGGTTGGCCTAATGTCCCCTTTGTTGATATACGTCCGGACTACGGTGCCTGTTCAACAATGCTGGTGGAATATCTGCGGGCAGGCAATATGAAGCCTTCTTCGGCCCTGGCAACTGCTCTTTTTTATGGGATTAAGGATGATACCCAGAATTTTGAAAATAAGAGTCTCTTGGCCGATAGTATCTGTTTTCGTTATCTCTTTGATTTTGCCAACCGCAACCTGGTACGTAAGTTTGAACTTGCCGATCTGCGCCGTTCACAGTTGAAGGACTTTAATGTCGCCCTTGATAATTTGAAAGATTCCAAGGGAAGATACTATAGCCACGCCGGTCGGGTTCGCAGTCCCGATGCTTTGGTTATCCTTGCCGATTATCTTAATCATGTGGGTGATATTGATTGGGTCTTTGTCTCCGGTATCCACGGAGATAAACTGGTGGATATCTTTCGCTGTGACGGTTATCGTAAAAGTGCCGGAAAACTTGCCACTAAGACCTTTGGCGAGATTGGTTCCGCCGGTGGCCATAAGGACGCGGCCCGGGCCGAGGTGCCCCTGAAAAAGCTGAAAATGGGCGATAAGGAGTTCAGCTCGGACGCCCTGAAGCGTCTTATTATGCGTCATATCTGAGATCGACGAGAAAAACGTTGCAGTTTAAGAATCTTCGAGTAATATTGCCTCGGTTTCAACATGAAAAAATATGGTCCCGTAGCTCAGCTGGATAGAGCATCTGCCTCCTAAGCAGAGGGTCAGGCGTTCGAATCGCCTCGGGATCACCAGTTATATAAGGCACTTACGGTTTACGCTGTAAGTGCCTTTTTCGTTTTAAGTGCATAATAAGTGCAGAAAGTGCTGGGGCTAGTTACAGCGCTGAACCTCTTTCCTCATCCGTATTATCGTTGTACTATCTCGAATTAATTATAAATTATATCAAGAAAGCTCTCTCCTCTTGCCCCGCTCGCTGTTATACCGGAAAATAGTATGATTTTAACATCATCTGCCGGGACTTGCATTGAGGCTATTTGCATATCGCACGCATCTCCATTAATCCACCAACATTTTTTTCAGCACTAAGTAAACAAAATGAGAAACAGCAGTATAAATATTTTCATCTTTAGTGGCACTCCGACCTGCAACAGCCAACACGTTCGGCGGAACGTTCATATTTGAAGCCAGCAGGCACCCACAGCTTCTTAGAGTAACCGATGACCGCCATCTCTCATGTTTCGTAATACCCGCTGAGAGGCCCTGTGAGGGGCCTACGTCTCCTGCAAGTTTCAGGCGCTATCTATGCTCTATACCGGTAATATCGGCCCCTGCTACACCCTGATACTCTTTTCTTTACCACGTAGACCTTCTGTCACAACCTGCCCTATTCCTACCGTGCAAGGCAACCTGCACCGTCTTCCTTTACTAGAGTAGAGGTGTGCTTCTGAGTATTCCCTGTGATAGGATAAGATGCTGGTCGGCAATCTCTGGCGAACAAAGGTTTTTGGCTATCTGTGGGTGGTCAAGTGCTTGCTTGAGCTAAAACGCATTGATTTGATGGTTCTTTTTTGGTATCACCCGTAATGGATGCTGATCTTTATTTGTCGGCGGTTGAGTCAGGCAAGGTTGAAAAGATCTGGATCGTACGGGAGATATCAGCTTATCACTCGTTATTAATGATATCCAGTTTCTGGATAATAATTTGTTATTCTTTGGATTACGAACAGCAAATATGGATGAAAAATGTCATTTAATTTAGAAGCATTAGAATTAGCAGAGACCTACGACTTTGGGGTCGTTGTAAATGATGGTGCAAATAATTTTGCCGCGAAATTAAACCTTTCTCCAGAAAAAATCACCATCACTATAATGGGGGAAGGAGGTGACGAAAGAAACTGTTCATTAGGTTATTGTGACGTAGATAGTTTGATTTGTAGAGATTTGAATAACACTTTCTTTTTACATGAGCTTACCTTTGTTAAAGGTAGTAGTAGACTGATATCACATCATCCCAAACATATAGGGTTTTTCGAAAGCACTTTTGAAGTCGGTTATGTGATTTTTTCACCGTCCCATCTAGATGAAAATAACTTGGTTGAATCGATAAGTATTCATTCAAACAAGATAAGTGAATGGGTAGGAACTACGAATACACAAGAAGAAATAATTAGGGCTTATAATGACAAAGAGCCAATTTTGGAATGTCCAGAAAAACTAAATGAGTTTTTAACCCCACTCGACGGCGTAGGAATATTGGGTGTTGGTTATAACTTGTCAATGCACAGCTCCTCGCCAAGATTCAGTGCAGGAATTAGTTTTCCACCTTCATTAACCATAGTATTTCTAAATGGTCAAATTTCGAAAATAGTGATGGATAGCTTCCGTAAGTTATATGCTTTGCTGGCATTTTTTATGGGAGATGACTTTTTGGTCGAACAGGTAGATATTAGCTTCGGTTCAAGTTTCCGTAGCCGCAAGGGAACACTTTATTATCCTTCAAAAGGCCTGTGTCCTAGATACGAACAAGGCTACTCTTTGTTTCCGTTAGGGTTAAATGTTCGTTTTGATTCTTTAGGACTTCCTGCGCTTCCAGTGACCTCATTTAATAACTATTATTCTTTGCCAGAAGTTTATTCAGGCTATTTTTCAAAGTATTTAAAGTATAAAAGAATGGAAAATCCAGAGGAAAGATTTTTAGGTTTCTTTCGGATTTTAGAGTCACTATGTTTCAACAAGAAGAGCTATTTAGACGAAGAATTACTGGGTCAAATGTGTGATAGAGTGAAGCCGTATTTAATAAAAAAATTCGGTGATAAAGAAAATGCAACCAGCTTTCTAAGAGGCATTCCTCGCTACAATAATTCTAAATACAACACAGAAAAATGTATCCAAGATTTTTATTCAAGAATACCAAAATTAGTTTCTGGTAAATGGAAAGTAGAAAAACGTGATATTGGCAGTATATGTAAACTCAGAAACGATATAACTCATGCAAATGACTATTATATCAACAATAACGAAATAGAAGAGAAAGTAAAATTTATGGAGGTTTTATTGGTATATTCATTGTTCGAAAAGTTAGGAGTTGAGCTAACGACAACTGCAGAAATTGCCTATAGAATGCAAGGTTACCATTTGGTCACTAAAAAACCATAAATAACAACTTGTTAAGGCGCGCACAAAACAGCTGGTTCGCGCTCGTTCCTCGCTCAAATGTCGGGCAAAACTACGGGGCATAGGTTATCACTCGTTGTTGAATGATATCAGGAAACCGGATAATAACTTGTTAGATGTAAAGTAATGAATGATATCTACCCAGATTTAGAATGGTATACATCGCTAAGCGCTAGCAAAAACGCAGCGCCTAGATGTCCATATGCAAATGTGCATCGGTGTAACCGCTATTACTCCAGTCTATATTTGTTAGGGGAGCGTAATATCGCAAGCAAAATGAATGAAAAAAAAATAATTGAACTAGATAACTATTGGCAAGAAACTGATTTAATACCTGTTGTCCAAGAGCATGATCCGGCTATCAGTTCTAGTAATGGTAAGATCTTTAGTGTTAGCAATTTCTGCCCTGAAGTTAGTTTTAATTTTTTTAGTTTATTTACTGAATATATGTCGAAGTATGTAGATGAAATTGATAGAGACTATGTTCATCAACGATTGAGTTCTGAAGCAAGGAGTAAAGATTGGCGATGGGAATGGATGTCCATAAAAGAAATGCATTATCTAGATTGCCCAGCCTACTCTCAATTAATGGGTTCCGCATATAGCGCAAATAAAAAAGAAAACGAAACGCAAAAAGACGAAATACTAGAAATAAAGCCAAGTTTTATGGGTGTTAGCATTAACCTAAAATCCTTGTATAAATGGGTTGTTAAAAAAGCGCATAATAAATAGATTCAGCGTATGGCCATCGCGCGCCGGGACTGTTAAACAATTTTTGATCAATAATTTTGTCCACCCCAACCCCCTGCTTCCGTTGCCAATCCTCAACAAGCAGATACTGCTCCCACTTTCCCGCATCTTCAGAGAGGGCTTGCCGGACGGTCTCGGTATTTCTACCAGCGTGGACGGTAATCTCATCCATGCCACCACCTGCACCTCTCTTTTTCACTTCTATCCCAATATATGCTACATAACCTTCACCAACCAATCATAGGACCCCAACACGTACACCTAATGGTTCTTAATTATTGTCTATAAAAAAGAAATAGTGTAAGGACAGGGGCGGAGGACATCAATGCACCCTTTTGTAAGGTAGGTAGCCGTGGGTGTTTAGGTTGGAGCGCTGTAAGTTGATCGGTAAGGCTAGAAGGATCATGTGTATGGTTGCAACAATCTTTCACTACGGATCTCTAGGAAATCATCAGGGACACAATAGTTAGTTTTGCCAAATAGTATGCTTGCCCCCTAGAGTTCAGAAGCATGTGCAGCGTAAATTTTAATTTTTATGCATCTGAACCGGATTTATCTGAGATACTATTGGGTTTAATCGAAGAGGGAAACCAATCAAATAAATTTGAAAAAAGACTCTGATACCAGTTTATCTTGTAAGAATATTTTTCATCATACCCTAGTGCTTTTGCTAATTCATTGTGGCACATTAAGTTTAACACTTGGAGCACAGGTGGCTCTTCTGCCTCTATTTCAAGACGTTCACGCATCACGCCCAACAACTGATCAGAATGTAATTTTGGATCTATCAATTTTTTTTCTAACGATATAAAATCCCTTGCGAAATCATGATGACTCCTTGCTTTCCCCTTAGTCTCAAAAACAAGATCTAGAACAGAAAAAATAGCTGTAAGGCTAGCTAATATCAATGGAATCCACGCAGTATTCTCTGAGGAAATAAGGGCTATAATCGTACTAGATCCAAATATAGCAGTAAAGGCATCTGACAATTTACTGACTCGATCGAAAAAACCTCGCCGTCTATTGTGATACCTCACTGATCGTCGGACACTGAAAAGTAGATTGTGTTGCTCCTCTGCAATCGTATCGTTTTCTCCCGTTACATCTTCTTGCATTTTAATTACTTCTTTCCAGGAGGTTTTCTCGGTGGTGGTGGAGCTGTATCAACAATTCTGTCTTTTCTGCTATAGTCAATTGACTGTGGGGTGCTGTGATCAGTAAACGGCATACTTTTACCACTTCCAGCTCCACCCTTATCTTGCTTTTTACCTGTTTTCCCTTGTTCTGCCATTAAAGTCACCTCACGCTTAATTTCTTTTCATTTTTTTATGATATTTCTAAAAGCTGCTGATTTCACCTAACAGCATAATAACTTACCACAAAGCTGGATTAGTACAATAAGTGCAACAGACTAAAATTTGAAAAGTGAGTGAGTTGGAGGTATGGTTTGCCCTCTCCCTCCGTGTCCAGTCCGTACTATCGTGTGAGGAGAGCAGATTAAATCCTGCCCACTTTCGCCTATGCTGGGTTTGATTCTCGACTCTTTACAGTCACTTATTGACGAAATTCCCCCAAGTCACCCCCCCAGGAGGGAAAACTTTTAATGGTGATCAGCGGTGAAAGATTAGGAAGGGAACTGCTCTCTCTACCTGCTTAAACTATATGCACAGTCAAAGCCTACTTTTTGTGCACGTTTTCCCCATATGCACTGTATCGACCTTTCTTTGGGCAATCCCCATTGTCACGGAGCTGAGCAGTGGAGAGGTTGGGGAAAGCAGAGTTTGAGTTGTTTAAGCTAGCCTTCTTAAACTCTCGCTAAGCTTTGAGAAGCACAGGCTAGGCGCCCGTAGTGACGGGGCTCCTTTCCTTCGTTTTCTTTTGAGTAAAAGAGATGAATATGTGCCCTTTATTTGCATCAGCCTGTTTGGCCTACTCTTTATAACCAAAGACAGTGATGAAAGAGGTGGTCTCTGGTGGTCTTGCCAAATACTCATCAACGAGAATGTGGCTCACATCGGGGGATGTCATTTTTGCTAACTTCTCCATAAGAATATCGTCAAAACGCTCCTTAGCAATATAGTTGTTTTCTTTGAGGTAGGACTCAAATTCAGTTGCAATATCGAGCATATTTTTAATAACAGGACTTTCCTTATACTCTTCTCGAATATATGAGAAATCAAAGCCGAAATAGGTGCAGGCCGCAAAGATCAGGTGTGGACAGTGCCAGTACTCTCCTCTGGCAAACCACTCTTTATTGCATATAGGGCAGCGTATTTCCTCCCATCCTTCATCCCTGTTAACTCTCTTGTGCGCGTCAGATTGTACTATTTTCATGGACTATCCTTATAAATGATCTTAGGTTTTCTGGTTATGCATAAACAATCTTATTCCATGCTACTAAACATTCTATTTTCAATTTGTCATGGTTCTATTGAGGATGAAATAAAAAAAGCTCTTGCCGGGTCATATTGTGTAGAAAGAATATTTTTCGTAGTTTTTCATTGATCCTGAAGCATCGGTTTCAGGGGGCACGTTTGGGGCACGAGGGTGCAGAGGGTGTGGCGAGTGATACAAGGTACAGGAGAGTTTATATGCTTATGCAAAGGTATAGGGCAGATGAGTGGCTGCTGTAAGCGGAGCCATCTGCTACTGTTTTACCAGTAAATAGAGTATGCTTAGGCTCAAAGATAAAAACTTGGCATCTAACAGCTCATACAAATAAAATAGCAATGAATCCTCCCTTTACCATCACCAGCCAGATACTCTCTCTCGTGGCAGAGATCAGTGAGAAAGTTGGCAATATCAAGGCCTTTCAGCAATCTGGAGGAACGGACCATAAGCGGGATGATCTCCGTCTGCGCAGGATTAATCAAATCCGTACCATCCAAGGCTCTCTTGCCATTGAGGGTAATACCCTCAGTGAAGAGCAGATCACCGCCATCTTAGGGGGAAAGACCGTTATCGCGCCCCTAAAGGAGGTGCAGGAGGCTCGCAACGCCTTAAAGGTCTATGGTCAGATGGAGAGATGGCGTTTCGCGGCAAGAGACGACCTCCTCCGGGCCCATAAAGAGCTGATGCTCGGTCTTCTTGACAGTGCCGGACAGTACCGTAGCTCTGGGGTTGGCATAATGAAGAACGAAGAGGTTATCCACCTGACACCACCTGCGGATATGGTGCCAACTCTGATGGCCAATCTCTTCTCATGGCTTAGAGACAGCGAGGCGCATCCCCTGATTAAATCCTGCGTCTTTCACTATGAATTTGAGTTCATCCACCCCTTTGCCGATGGTAATGGCCGAATGGGTCGCCTCTGGCAAAGCCTCATTCTCTCTGATTGGCATGAGATCTTTGCCTATCTGCCCGTAGAGAGTCTCGTCTATCAATATCAGAGTGAATATTATCGGGCCTTGAATGAAAGTACGAACCAGGCTGATTCTGCTCCCTTTATCTCATTGATGCTGGGTTTGGTTCTCAACTCTTTACAGGCATTTATTGATGATACCCCCCAAGTCACCCCCCAAGTCACCCCCCAAGTCGGAAAACTTTTAATGGTAATCAGGGGCGAAATGTTGGGAAAGGAACTGCTCGCTCTGCTTGGTCTAAGGGATAGGAGATCGTTTGTCAGGCTTTATCAGGAGCCGGCCCTTGCTACCGGTCTTGTTGAGATGACTCTGCCGGAAAAACCCACCAGCCGTCTGCAGCGATATCGACTGACTCTCCTGGGGCATGAAGTGCTAAGAACAATTTCCTGTCAGGGCTAGTTCCTCTTCATTGTCTCTTTTGAGCAAGAGAGATGAATAATCGGCTCAGGCATTCGAATCGCCTCGGGATCACCATTGATAAAGGCACTTACGGCTCACGCTGTAAGTGCCTGTTTTCGTTTACGGCCAATCTGTAGCCACTATGTAGCCAGATTGCAGGAAAATGGGGTCTACGCCAAAGAAGGGGGATGGCCGTTTTTCGCTGCCATAGGCGGGCAGATTGTCGTTAATGAGTAAGGTGGCCAACCTGTTGACTACAAGCCGTTATCGCCTTTTTTGCGGAGGTCCAAAACGTGATTGTCGTATGCCAAGAGTCCCTTGCCGTAATTGTAACGCGTATCTATTTCGAGGCCCAGGCTGTTTCTCTTGCCCGATCTACCCGCAAAATCCGGCGCGTCATTGGTTCTGGGCCTCTGAGCGAGAGATTCAGGGTCTGTCTTGCCCACAGCACTGTTTTCTTCACAACCTGGTCTGTTGCTATGTTCCAGGGTTTTTATGAGTCTCTTTTTTTCCGGGACAGATTGAACAGCATTGATTGTTTCAATGATTCCATCGCTAAGAGGGTCGAACATATTGATCGGCAGGGAAACAGCAAGCTCCCCCTTGTCGAATTTTCCGTACCGCCTTGTACCGTTACACATCAGTGATAAATTGATATCGTTTGTATGGAATACCTTTGATGTCATGTCGGAGCACATGGCCTGATTCCCATAAAAGCTGAGATTTTTTGGTGCGCCGTATTTGTAGGTGTATCCCTGCATTATTCGCATCATTGTATGCGCGTAATCCACCATGATGACAAGATCGGCATGTTCCATTTCTTCAAGAGGGCCGAGTTCAACGCCAAAAATATCCTGGTCAATGTACATCATTGCATCAGCAATGCTTTTTCCAATCGCCCGGCTTTCAGCAAGTCCGCAATAGTCAAAGCTTCGGCCTTCGCGCATGGAAATATCCGGTTTCTCCAGACCAATGGCCGCACGGGCATAGTCGCAGGTGACGAGATTTTTATCTACCTTAAAATGCTTGCCATCTAATGCCTGTCGGACTTGATAACAGTAAGGCCCCTTGAGTGCTGCAGGTTCGGCTTTGCAGTTGTCATAGTCTTCCTGAAAATCAAGGAAATGCAGCCCCACAATTCTGTGCTGCAGGTCGAGTGCTGTTGTCATTTTCCATACATTTGTATTCTTCATCTATAACACCTTGCATTTATATGTCGTTCTTCCGCCTTATAAAACTTGCCGGGCAGTATCATCTTGATATTCTCCAAGAGACGTGCCCGGCAGAAACGGCCCTTATTAGTTGGCTGAATCGTCTACCCACGCATTCCAGAAAAAAGGCTGTCCATAGGCCTGAAAGCCCTTTACCCGTTCGTTAATGCCATAGAGACGGACATCATTAAAGCTCTTTATATACGGGACTTCTTCCCAGAATTTGGCATAAAATTCCTTTACGATTTCATACCGTGCCTTCTGATCTGTCGCGACTGCCATTCTCTCGAATATTGCGTCCATTTCGTGAGATCCCTTATCGTCCCAACCAGTGATCCACCCATTGGTACCTGTCCAGGGCTGGAAGTTCTGGGGGTCGGGGGTCATATCGCTCCATCTGGCGATTCGGATATTCCATTTGCCGCTTGTCTCGTAATCATAAGCGGTTGCCTCATCATAGAGGTCAACGGAGACATTGAGGCCAATGGCTTTAAGCTGATTTTGCAGGACAAGTGCCGCGTTACTTTCGTACATGTTTGATTTGTCGCCAATAATGCTGATTGTTTCTCCGCTATATCCAGACTCCTGTACCAGCTTTTTTGCCCTGGCCAGATCGTGCACATTGTACATCTCTTTGCCAGCGTTAGGGTCATACCAGATATTCCCTTTTTTGAACCAACTTCCGTCTTCAACAGACCAGAATTTTTCATTGCCAATTTGCGCTTGGGCCAGTTCTTTATCATCTATGGCGCAGGCCAGGGCTTGTCGCATACGCTTGTTGTCAAAGGGTGGTTTTGCAGAATTGATGGCGATAACGCTGATTGTACCATCATTACAAATAATCGGTTTGATGCCAGGATAATCGGAGAGTGTAGCGTACTGGTCTGTGGAAACCTCGTCTATGAAGTCGTACTGGCCACTTTGAAGCCCGGCCACGCGCACGCTCTCTTCCGGAACAAAATCCATGGTGATTTTGTCAAGATAAGGATTTCTCTGGCCGGTAAGGCCTGAAAGTTTTCCTTTTGCAGGCGTATAATTTACATTTTTTACAAGGACTGCCTTCTGGCCGGGGACGTATTCCCCAATGATATACGGACCGGTGCCAACATAGTCGGTAATGATATTCTCTCCGAATTTGTCCAGAATTTTCTTTTCCCGCACATACACCCTTTGCCCGGATACCTGAGAAGCCATGATGCTGAGAATGGGCGCATAGATCTGGTTCAGGGTGATCCTTATTTCATAATCATTTATGATATCAACGCTTTTGACTTTGTCTTTGACAATGTGGCCGGCCTGATTCATGCGCAGCCAGCGATCAATGGAGGCCTTTACATCTTCAGCCTTCATCTCGTGCTGGTCTGAGAATTTCACGCCTTTTCTGAGTTTTATTTCATACTGTTTCGAATCACTGGAAAGCGTGCAGGACTCAGCAAGATACGGTTGTGGTTGGCCGTTTCCGTCTGTTTCAAAGAGTCCCTCGTACACGTGATTCATGACCTGGGTGGCTTCCCACTGTGTACCAAAATCTGTATCAAGATTGTCAGGGGCCTTTTGTAGGGCAATTGTAATTTCTCCACCAGAATGTGGTGCGTTAGAAACAGCAGGAGCTTGCTCTGCGGCTACCGACTTTGCTTTTTCGGGCTGTTCAGAATTGCTCTTACAACCAGCAATAGTGAAGGCTGCAAGGAGCAGCATAAACAGCAGTGTGTATTTTCGTCTTTTCATCTATTTTCCTTTTTATCATGAGATGAGAGTAAATATGCTACTAATCTGAAAGCAAATAATGTGTTTTGCTTACTGCTATCTTTGTGCTCGAGTGTTCTTTTACATCACGAAGCACTTTCTGATAGGTCTCAGTATCTTTTTGAATATTTGTTGTTGTGAACGCGTCAGCATTCTTGAGTGTGGGTAATGATGCAAATAAAAGCCTGGTATAGCTGTGCTGTGGATTCTCAAATATTTCGTCGCGCGTACCCTCCTCGACAATTTTACCGTTGCACATCACGCCGATCCTGTCGGTCATATAGCGGACAACCGACAGGTCATGGGAAATGAACAGGTAAGAAAACCCATACTCTTTCTGAAGATTTTGTAAGAGACAGAGGATTTGGGCCTGGACGAGCAGATCAAGCGCCGAGACCGGCTCATCACAAATGATCAGCTTTGGATTTGTGGCAATGGCCCTAGCAATACAAATCCTTTGTCGCTGTCCGCCGGAAAATTCATGGGGGTATTTATCCAGATGTTCCTTCTCCAGGCCTACACTCTGTAGCAATCTCTCCGCTTCCGCTTGGATATTAGAAGGTTTTTCGGCCCTGATTGAAATCGACTCTGCCAGAAGTGCACTGATTTTCATTCTTGGATTCAGAGAACCATAAGGATTCTGAAAAATAACCTGAATATTGTGTCGTTTTTTGCGTAATTTCCGTTTTGTCAGCCCGCTTATGGGAATGCCTTCAAAAAGGATCTGCCCTTGGTCGACATCCAACAGCCGGAGAATCAGCCGTCCTGTTGTTGTCTTGCCACAGCCGGATTCGCCCACCAGAGCATAGGTTTCACCTCTATGTATAGCAAAGGAAACACGGTCTACCGCCTTGATTACAGACTTTTTCGAAACAAAATTTTTACATATATTTTTTATTTCGAGTAAAAGAGGAGGCTTTTTGTCTAAATTTTGTTCGATCATATATTGTTGTCCAGCCTGTATATTTATCTCTGAATATTTTTTATATTACAGATAGTTCCAACATCTTACAGTTCCTGCCCCATCTTCTTTTTGTGTCAGTGGCGGGTGTTCTGTATGGCATTTTTGTGTACTGAGAGTACATCGCGGGGCAAATTTGCATCCTATGATATTGTCTCCGGGCAGGGGGACGTTTCCTCTGACAAGGGTCAGTTCATCGGTACCGTCATAGAGTTCTTCAGCCGCGCCTATCAGCTTTTTCGTATAGGGATGGGAAGCCTGTTCTATGATATTGTCCCTCGTGTCCTGCTCAACAATTTCTCCACCGTACATAACCGTTATGTTTTCGGATAAAGAGGCAATGACCCCCATATCATGGGAGATGATGAGAAGCGCCATGTGATTTGTGTGGATCAGTTTTTTGAGGATTCCCAGGATCTGGGCCTGGATGGTGACATCAAGGGCTGTTGTGGGCTCGTCTGCGATCAGAAGTTGAGGGTCACAGGATATGGCGATGGCGATGGCGACTCTCTGGCACATACCGCCTGAAAGTTCGTGGGGATATGATTTAAGTGTTTTTTCAGGATCTTTGATACCCACATCCTGCATGAGCCTGATACAGCGCTGATGAATGCCTGTTTTGCTCAGGCCAAGATGCAATCTGATGGGTGCGGAAAGTTGTTGTTTAATGGTAAAAACCGGGTTGAGAGATGTCATGGGTTCCTGGAAGATCATGCCGATTTCTTTCCCACATATTTTTCGCAAGCTGCTCTCTGAAAGTTCGCTCAGGCAGATATTTCCCCAGTCTATGTGCCCCTTGTCAATATAGATGTTTGGTTCGGTCAGCTTCAGGATGCTCATTGCGGTAATGCTTTTCCCACATCCTGATTCCCCGATAATCCCCATGGTTTCGCCGTTGCGGACAGCAAGGGAAATTTCACTGACAATTTTAGTTGTGTGTTTTTCGTCTGCTGCCACAACGGTCAGGTTTTCTATTCTCAAAAGGTCTTGCATCTCAATATCTCTTGTCTTGTCTGCACCCTGGGGGGGTGCCACGTTTTTTTGAAAATCAGTTGGTGCGACCCTGCCCTTGGGATCCATTATTTCTCTCAACCCGTCGCCCAGAAGATCCAGGGAAAGGACTATCCATGAAATCACCAGCCCCGGGAAACCGATGATCCAGGGAGCGATACTGATATAGTTTCGGCCATCGCTGGCCATTCCCCCCAGACTCGGCGTCGGAATTTGTATTCCGACTCCGAGGAAACTCAGGATTGATTCATTCAAAATGGCCATGGCAAAGGTGTAGGTCATCTGGACGATCAGCGGAGAGGCGATATTTGGGAGTATATAGCGAAAGATGATGTAGGTATTTGATTTACCGAGGACTTCGGCTGATTCCACATATTCGGTCGCGAGAACTTCAGCTGTTGCATTTCGTACTACCCGAGCAATCATCGGAAAATACGAAATGGACAGAGCAATGATGATATTCCTCATGCCTGCCCCCATAATCCCGGCAAGTATGATGGCGAGGATGATCGTGGGGAAAGCCATAATGCTATCGACGATGCGCATGATGACTTTTGAGGTGACGGGATAATATGCGGCACTGACGCCCGCAAGAGTACCCACAAGTCCGCTTATAAGGGCTACGGCAAAGCCGATTATCATGGACATTCTAATGCCACAGATGACTCTGGTGAAGACATCCCGCCCAACATCGTCAGTCCCCATCCAGTGAACAGTGCCCGGAGCAGTCAACCGTATGGCCGGCGCTGTGAGCAGGGGATCAAAAGCGGAGACGAGCGAACCAATGGTGCTGAACATGAAAACGATGGCTAGAAGCACGGTCCCCGTAAAAATATACGCGTTTGTTTTTTCTCTTATTTTAAGAATCGTATGCATTATTCGATATCTTGTTTAATCTTGGGATTGACGTATACGCACAGAATGTCCGTAAGCATGTTTATCATAATGAAAATGACGGTGATAAATATCAGAGTGGCCTGAATAACAGGATAATCTCTGTTGAGTATTGAGGTGATAGTAAGATTCCCCAGGCCGGGGATATTGAATATTTGTTCTATGACCACGGCCCCGGCAAGCATACTGGCAAAACTGTAGCCAATAACCACGATGATTGAGGGCAAAGAATTTTTCAGCGCATAATAATAGATGACTTTCCGTTCACTGATGCCAGCTGCCCGAGCCGTTCGCAGGTAATTCTGACTCATTATTTCAAGGGTTGACACCTTGGTCATTCGCGCAATCTGACCGCAATACATGATACCCAGAATCAGCCCGGGAAGCAGCAGGTCGTAAAGCGCCTTCAAGAAGCCGTACTTGGCAATGGTATGATATCCCGCCACAGGAAACAGATGGATTTTAACCGCGAGAAGCTGGATCATGAGGATTGCGGTCCAGAAAGCCGGGACAGAAATGGAAATAAGGACTGGTAAGGCAAGCAAGTTATCAGCCAATTTCCCGTGATGCCGGGTGGAGAGGATGCCAAGAGGGATGCCAACCATAACGCTGATTAGGGTTCCGAGAATGCCCAGAATAAATGTGGGCTCTATGCGGTTTAAAATCAGTGGAAATACGGGTGCTCCCAGCGATATAGAGGTTCCGAAATTACAATGGAGGAGATGTTTTAGCCAAGCGATGAATTGTATGACCAGCGGCTGATCAAGGCCCAGATTTTTCGTCATTCTGGCTACTTGCTCAGCGGGTGCCTGATCTCCGAGCAATGTTCTGATCGGATCGCCCGGCATGATATGTATGACGAAAAAGGAAAAGACGATGACCATCACAAGTAATGGTAACGAGTGAATCGCGCGTTTTACAATGTATGTGCCCAAAAAGACTCCGTTTCAAATGAACAAGGAAGTTAAAAACGACTATCTATAGCATGACCGACAGGGGGCGGCAAATCGTTTATTTGGATACAGAGCAGCTCACCTATCGAGAAAAACTATCGAGGAAGAAAGGACCTGCTGGTAAGGGATGGATTGAAGAAAAGTTGAGCGCAAAAAAGTCTCAGCAAAACGGAGGATGTATCGGTAGGCCGGTAACTGTGAGAAAGTAATAAAAGAAGTTGAAAGCTAGGAAATTCATTGATTTTTAAGTTACTTAAAGCAAGTCGTACTCTCGTAGAGTATCACTTTTCTGCGGGAAGAAAAATCAGTCCCTCTCTGCTCCATTCCGTCTTAGCAAACAGCCTCTCGAACAGGCATTCCTCTTGTTCAAAGCCTTGATTGCAGCCCTACCTGCTGGAACCCTGTATTCGCGGAGGCTTAATTTGCCATTGATCAACTGTTGGTAGCGATACATTGCTGTTACAGCAAGAGACCTTTGATGATACCCTCTGCTTGCTTTCAACGCGCCTTTTCGCAGTGCTTTTACAGTGTCATTTCGTGGGTGGCCGTCTTCCCACATTCCAGCATTCTTCCGTGGTGGATGAGCAAACACCTTTGACTGTAATATGATAGCAAACTCTCGTGTCCTGCACCATCACCCGATATCTGCTTAATTTAACGACGAAGAGGATTTAATAACGCCTCCGCCATCCAATTACTTTTTCTTACCAATATTTCTTCCACGGAGAAGATGGCGCTGATTAACCTCTCAATTGTTTTTCTAGCTCAGCTATAATTTTTTCTTTCTCTTTTATCTGGGCATATGCTTCGGCTGCTGCCTCGTAATTATCTTCTGCAGCCTGAACAGCCTCTTCCTTGGACTGTTCTGCATGGGATAGTTTCTGGATTGAGGCCTGAACGATATCATCCATTTTACTTTCGAAATCGTTTTCCAAGGCCTCCAATCTTGATGCCTTTTCATCACGGTCTTCTAACGCTGTTTTGAGCTCCTGCTCTTTTTCGACAAGAGAATCCTGAGCTTCACCTAACTCTTTTTCAAGCAAGGAGAGCTTTTGGGAAAGTTCTTCCGTCCGTGCAAAATCTTGACTGTTACCGCCGCCTTTTTTTTGCAAGATCACCGTAGCAACACCGGCTACGATAACAGCAGCCGCATATCCACCCCACATAATCATCGTATCCATCGATCACTCCTGTATAGAAAATTTAGGTTTACATCATTCTATGCCCTTGGCAGTGCTCATATTTTCAATATAAAGCCTATCTCTTTGCGATCATACACACAATGTTTTCAACGATTGTTTTTATTTTTTTACGTCACTCTTTTAGTTGAGTCTAAATAACAATAGACACAAACAAAAGAGTGACGTAAAAAATTATAGAATCAGTAATCTTAAGGTAAGGAGACCCAAATGAAAATTTTAGGTATATCAGGCAGTCCGGGAAAAGAAGAACAATCAGGAACCCATGCATTGGTTGAAACCGTATTTATACTACAGTCAAGGCTGAGTTCATGTAATAAGTGCAACAGACTAAAATTTGCATGTAGACCCCTCCTTCTTTTTTATCATATTTTTTAAGCCTTTGTCTAACCATGTGAACCTCCTGTTACTTGTATAAAAACGAGTTAATATGGACGCCACAATATCGGGGGAGGATCAAGACCATCGAAATGCATTCGGTGCAGCCTATTAAATTCCACCAAGTTCAAGTGAGTGTGGATGACCCGCTCCGTTTATAACTATTAGAAACAGTAACAGAAGCCTGTTTTTAAGGGCTGTCTAACAGTGTATTCGCGCCCTGTCTGCGACCAGATAAAAGATTCTATCTTAAAAAAGTAAATTTGAAATTTGGTTTGTTTTGTATAGTACAAGTGATAGCATTAATCTGTATGTTTAATTGATTAAAAAACATCCAATTATAAGGCAATATTTTGGGATTTTTCATGTATTGCATTGTTAGAAAAATTGATTGCTAAGGGAATTAATGGTAAAGAAAAAAACAGTTAGTTTTCTCGTGACCACAGCAGTGGCCGGACTATTAATGAGTACATCAGCGAACGCCTGTACCAGCTTACGTCTCGTGGCTGGAGATGGTGGCGTAGTTGTTGGACGAACAATGGAGTTTGAAGTTGATATGAAATCCAATGTTCTCGTGATTCCGGCTGGTACCGAGATGACGAGTTCTCTGGCTGATAAGTCCCAAGGCATGAAATATAAAACTAAATATGGAATGATTGGTGCCAATGGTTTCGACCTGCCTATTATAGCGGACGGGATCAATGACCAAGGCCTTTATGTCGGCACTCTTCTTCTTCCAGGTTATGCGAGTTATCCTGATGTTGACTCCAAGAATGCATCACGAGCTCTGGCCTCGGAAGACTATGGGGCTTGGCTGCTTGCTAACTTTGCTAACGTCGAGGAAGTCAGGGCCAATTTCAACAAAGCCGTTATCGTGAGCCATCCTCTAAAGCCACTTGCTGGCCAAAGCTTCCCCTTTCATTATGTCGTGCATGATAGCACCGGTGCTGCCGTAGTGATCGAACCCGTTAACAAGGAGATCAAAATCTACGAAGACCCCATTGGCGTCCTAACAAATTCCCCTCCCTTTGATTGGCAAGTTACCAACCTGAGTAACTACGTTAATTTGAACGTAAACAATGTGCCACCTGTTGACTTGAGTGGGCTGAAGATTACAAATTACGGACAGGGTAGTGGTATGCACGGTCTTCCAGGAGATTTTACTCCACCGTCCAGATTTGTACGCGCTGTTGTATTTTCTGAGACTGCCGTAAAGCTCCCTACAACAGAAAAAACCGTACCTCAAGTATTTCATATTATGAACATGTTTGATATTCCGGTAGGCGCAATGCGTGAAGTCTTAGGGAAAAAAGTAGTACATGACTACACCAACTGGACCAGTGTTTCTGATCTGAAGCATCTTACATGGGCGTATAAAACATACGATGATCAGTCAATTCGAAGCGTTGATGTTCGCAAGGCATGTGGCGCAGCTGGTAACGAGATAAAAACTATCAAGATGCATTCAGTGCAGCCTATTGAGGATGTTTCCACCAAGTTCAATTGAGTGTGGATGATTATGTGGTAGAAAATGGCTAACAAAACACTAACCGGCCCCAGCAAGAGGGTCAGTTAGTGTTTTATTAATATTGCCATTCAAAAGCTTTGCATCTTTTAAAATTGCTTCAAGCTGAAGAACTAATATAAGGATAAAAAGTGACAACTCATTATAAAATAAGGGCAGCTATTTTATTCATCGTATTTCTTATTAACACTACACTAGCAGTTCAAAGTGAAGCAAATTTTCAAAATGTTAAAACAGATCATGTTGAAGTTGGTGATCTTAATCGTAGTTACTCTTATTATATACCAAATGGTGTTACTGAAAACCCGAAACTACTGTTTGTGCTTCATGGTTCTGGGATGGATGTTCAAACTATGATCGAGGCAACTGGCTTTGAATTTAACAGAGTTGCAGATAGTCTTAAAAACATAATAATATTATATCCACAAGGTTACGAAAAATCTTGGAATGATTGCAGAAAATCAGTAACAGACAAACCGCATACGCTTAATATCAATGAGATGAAATTTTTCAAAAAAATTGTTTCCATTATGGAGTCTAAGAATAAGATTAAACCTAGTAATATTTTTATAGTAGGTTTTTCAAATGGTGGACAACTAGTATTTAAACTAGCAAAAGAAAACCCTGATTTTTTTAAAGGTTATGCTGCTATTGGTGCCACCATTCCCGTAGCATCAAATGATCGTTGTGTAGCAAAAAATAGAGCTGTTAGTATGTTGGTCGCAAATGGAACAGGCGATCCAGTTAGTCCTTTTAACGGGGGGCAAGAAGTTATTGATGGAGTAAAAAAAGGAGAAGTCATTCCTACATTTAATACCATTGAGTACTGGAAAGATTTAATGAGTTGTAGAAAGATAACAGAAACTAAAAATGAGTCACATAATGTATCTATTTACAATAACTCCTGTGATGAATCAAATAAAATAGTTCAATTAGTGAAGATAGATGGTGGTGGTCATGTCATACCTAACCCTCATTTTTCACAATGGCCAAAAGAGCTCGGTAAGGTAAATAAATATATAAATTTGCCAAAGTTTATCATAGATTTTTTTGAATCAATTAAATAAGAAAAGTTCTACTTAAGGGTAGTAAGAGGTAATAATTAGATCAGGTTTTTCAAAATAACATTTTAATGATATTCCTTTCCGCCATGACGTTGGAGTATTACAAAAATGGGCCTTGTTGCATAAATCATGAGAGAAGAAAAATCAGTTCCTCTCTGCGCCATTCCATCTTAGCAACCAACCTCTCGAACAGGCATTACTCAAGCGGTAACCTTGCTCAAAGCCTTGGTCGCAGCCCTACCTGCTTGAACATCGCATCATCAGTATACTTACGGCTACACGGCCACGCTGTCCCGATGGTGTCGCGCTGTACCAACTTTCAATCGCTTTCTTGTCTACCCAAAACGTCAACGCCATTGCTTCAATGCTCTGTTCCCTTTGTTTGCATAGACCTTTGGCCTACCATTTATAGCCAAAGACAGTGATGAAAGAGCTTGTCTCCGGTGGTCTTGCCAAATACTCATCAACGAGAATGTGGCTCACATCGGGGGATGTCATTTTTGCGAACTTCTCCATAAGAATATCGTCAAAACGCTCATTAACAGTATAGTTGTTTTCTTTGAGGTAGGACTCAAATTCGGTTGCAATATTGAGCATATCTTTAACAACAGGCCCTTCCTTATACTCTTCTCGAATATATGAGAAATCAAAGCCGAAATAGGTGCAGGCCGCAAAGACCAGGTGTGGACAATGTCAGTACTCTCCTCTGGCAAACCACTCTTTGTTGCATATAGGGCAGCGTATTTCCTCCCACCCTTCATCCCTGTTAACTTTCTTGTGCGCGTCTGATTGTACTATTTCCATGGACGATTTTTTTATAAATAACCTTAGGTTTTCTTGTTACAGGCAATGTTACTCCATGCTATTAAACATTCTATTTTTCATGGGTTCTTTTGAAGATGAACCTGGAACAAGAAAATCCCCTCACTGGGGTATATTGTTCATAAACAACAATCCTCGTATTTCACCATTGCTCCTGAAGCAAGGGCTTCAGGAGACACGTTTTGAGCACGAGGGTGCAGAGGGTGTAGCGAGTGGTACAAGGCTGGACCGATCAGTATTGGCTCTATGACATTCTTGTTGCAAATTTTGATCCTTCCCCAATATTGTGGCGTCCACTGTACAAGGCACAGGAGAGTTTACATGGTCATTCTAAGGTGTAGAAGAGAGGATGCAGATCAGGGGCTGTTCTAGGCGTTACCATCTTCTACTGTTTTACCAATAAATAGAGTATGCTTTGGCTCAGAGATAAAAACTTTGCATCTAATAGCTCATACAAACAACAGACAATGACTCCTCCTTTTACCATAACCAGCAGAATACTCTCCCTGGTGGCAGAGATCAGTGAAAAAATGGGGCAGATCACCGCCTCTCAGTTACCTGAAGGCACGGGCCATAATCGGGATGATCTTCGCTTGCGCAGAATTAACCGGATCCGTACCATCCAAGGCTCCCTTGCCATTGAGGGCAACACCCTCAGTGAAGAGCAGATCACCGCCATCTTGGGGGGAAAGACGGTCATTGCGCCCTTAAGGGAGGTGCAGGAGGCGCGTAATGCCTTAAAGGTCTACGAACAGATGGCCCGGTGGCGTTTTGCCAGGAAGGAAGATCTTCTATTGGCCCATAAAGATCTGATGATGGGGCTTCTTGACAGTGCCGGACAGTACCGTAGCTCCGGTGTTGGTATAATGAAGAATGAAGAGATCGTCCACTTGGCACCACCTGCCGACCTTGTTCCGACCCTGATGGCAAATCTCTTCTCATGGCTTAAAAGCAGTGAGGATCATCCCCTGATTAAATCCTGTGTCTTCCACTATGAATTTGAGTTCATTCATCCCTTTGCCGACGGTAATGGCCGAATGGGTCGCCTCTGGCAAAGTCTTATTCTCTCTGCCTGGCATGAACTCTTTGTCTATCTTCCCGTGGAGAGCCTTGTTCACCAACATCAGAGTGAATATTATCGGGCTTTGAACGCAAGTACGGAGCAGGCTGATTCTGCCCCATTTATCTCGTTTATGTTAGGGGTGATTCTTGATTCTTTACAGCTTCTTATTGACGACACCCCCCAAGTCACCCCCCAAGTCACCCCCCAAGTCGGAAAACTTTTAATGGTGATCAGTGGTGAAATGTTGGGCCGGGAACTGCTCTCCCTGCTTGGTCTTAAGGATAGAAGGTCGTTTGTCAGGCTTTATCTGAAGCCTGCCCTTGATGCCGCTCTTGTTGAGATGACTCTGCCGGAAAACCCACCAGCCGCTTGCAGCGATATCGGCTCACTCCTTTGGCCCATGAAATGGTAAAGAAACTTTCCTCTCAGGGCTAGGGAGGAGGGCTCCTCTCCTTCGTCTCTTTTGAGCAATCCCCATTGGCACGAAGCCGAGCAGCGGAGAAGTTGGGGAAAGCAGAGTTTGAGTTGTCTGGGTTAGCCTTCTTAAACTCTCGCCAACGTTGAGCAGCGCAGGGTGGGGCCGTAGTGGCGGGACTCCTTTTCATTGTCTCTTTTGAGTAAAAGAAAATGAATAATACATGCTCATCAGGCCGATTCGAAGTTAAAGGGGGAAAGTTGTTGATATGACAAGCTTATAGGCGCTTTTGTAGAGCGAGAATCTAACTGAACAACAGTTTGGAATTACGATAAAAAATTTGCATGTCCACCTTCCTTCTTTACCACCATTCCATGGTGGCCTGGTTAGCTTAAAGGGGCAAGCGTGAACTCTGGGAAGCTAATTTACCGAATTCATATGTTAAATACTATGTAGATATCCTGTCAGGATTCAGGTGGCACCCTTTGCTGGTGGACGTAGTAGCCCTGAGTTTGGTGGCTGGTATTTTTCTCTCATATTGGCTCAATTTGCGCCTATCGTTCTCAACGATAGGCGGCGCGATGGTTCATTGTTGGAGTAGATCGCAGGCTTTTCTATAGGAAGCAAATTCAGGTGATGGCAAGAGATCGCAATCGTTTTGGGCCCACACCTGATTAAGGTGTCTACCCCCTCCAGCCCCTGCAACAAGAACACCAGCCCCTTCCCTTGACTTCCACCGGCCCTCATACTTTTTAAGCAGGTTTTCTGTAGGGATAATTTTAAAGTATAGCACGTGGAATTGTCGTGGAAAAAGCATATTGTGGGAAAGCTTTATACGCAACGCATTGAGTGCCTCAAGAGAAAAACTAGCCGATTTCCTCTAATAATTTTCAACTAAAATTACTAAAAGGATCCAGGGTAAATAATACTTGGCAGCCAAAGAGATATTTGTGGCACATAGGTGATGATCATTAGACAAAGTAGGGCAAGGCACAGCCACGGTAAAACAGCTCGGACGATTGTGAAATAGCTTACGCCAAATACGCCACTTGCTATAAAAAGGTTTAACCCAAATGGTGGTGTGATGTTACCCATATCCGCATTAACTGAAGCAATAAGGCCAAAATGAAGAGTGCTGATTCCCGCTTCTTGAATAAGTGGCGTCATAAGTGGGCAAAATATTAAAATGTTTGAAAAGACGTCTATAAACATTCCGGCAAATAGCATAATGACGTTGTTGATGAAAAGTATTGACCACCATGGAAGGTCAAGTGCCTTTATCGGTTCAATGAGTTGAGTCGTAATATTTTCCACGGTCAAAAGCCAGGAGAACAAAGTTGCAGCCGCCACCATGATGAGGATTTTTGCTGAGGCAAGTCCTGTTTCGCATGCAATTACCCAGATTTCTTGGGGTTTAAGTTCTCTGTAGATGACCATCGCAACAAGAATAGCATAAGCTACAGAGACCACCGCAGATTCTGTGGAAGTGAAGACACCGCTATATATCCCGCCAAGGATAACTAGAGGAAAGCCAAGGGACCAACCTGCATCTTTTGCAGCTAGAGTAATTTCTCTTAGTGTGGCACGTTGTTGTAAGGGAACCTTTGTTTTGTAAGCATGGTAGACACACCATGCTGAATAGACACAAACAAAGACCATCCCTGCCCCAAATCCAGATAGAAAAAGAGCCCCGATCGAAACCCTGGAGATAGAGCCATAGATAATCATGGCATTACTGGGCGGAATAACCATTCCTAAAAGTGCTGAACAGGTCACTAGTCCAAGAGAAAATTTCTCGCCATAACCAGCTTTGAGTAGGGCAGGATAGATTATAGAACCGACAGCCACAACGGTAGAAGCCGTAGAACCCGATATTGCCGCAAAAAAGAGACAACTTAGAACGGCACAAATGCCAAGTCCACCGGGAAGGTGCCCTACAAGAGTTTGGGCAAATTTGATCAAACGTACGGTGAGGCCACCTTTGCTCATTATTTGGGCAGCAAAGATAAAGTATGGAATGGCAATGAGCGCCATATTATCGACACCCGCAAACATTCGTTGCGGGAGAATCCCTAATGGCATATTCGTAAAAAGAGCAAAAACAACAAAGGTCGTACAGGCAAGGGAGATAAAAATAGGCGTGTTTAAACCGATTAATAAGAAGGCACACACAAAGATAAAAAGTGTCATCCTCGTTTCTCCACACGAACAAATAGTTCACAAAAATATCTAATCGCCATGAGTAAACTACCACATGGTATAGCTAGATAGGTAAGCCACATTGGGATTCCCATAGATGCTGTAACCTGATGAGCAGTTTTTATGCGTATTGTATGTTCTATGCTGTAGTAGGTTAAAATAAGACAGAATAAGGTACAAATAATATTGACCAAAATACCCAAAACTGCTTTCTGCTGTGGCCCCAGGACATTTTTTATAAGACTTATGGAGATGTGACCTTGTTTACCAGCAAGTTCACCTGCACCAAGAAATATCATCCATATCATAAGATAGCGTGCTAGTTCGTCTACCCAGTAAATTGGTGTTGTAAAGCAGTATCGCAAGACGACATTTACAAACATGAGTGCACATGAAAAAAGAAGAATGGAGCCAAGCAAACAACGAATGGTGGAGGACAGTGCTTCGGAAATCTTTTGAAGAATCATAGGAACCAACAATCGGCTATGGGTTTAGTAAAAAACATAGGGCCATAGCCGATATAATTATTTATTTTCCAATCATTTCAAGATATTTGCGTCCATTCTTTACGTTCTTGGTAAACCACGTATAAACGGGTGTCATAGCGTTTTGAAACTGAGCTGATTGCTCAGAAGAGAGCTCACTCACCTCGACACCACCGGCTTTGATGGTATCGAGAAAATCTTGGTCACGTTTTTCAAGTAAATCAAGTTGGTAGCTTGCAGATTTTTTAGCTGAATCCTTGATAAGCTTTTGCTGATCAGCTGTTAATCGATCCATAAGATTCTTATTGATTACCATTCCATAAGCAAGAAATGCGTGATTGGAAAGAGTCATGTATTTCTGTACTTCGTAGAGTTTCATTGTGGCAATTCCCACAAGAGGGTTTTCTTGACCATCAACAACGCCTTGCTGAAGAGCATTGTATAGCTCATGAAAATCAACAGGGACAGGGCTTGCTCCAAGTGCCTTGAATTGCTCACGAATCACAGGAGAAGGCATGACGCGAATCTTCTTGCCTTTGTAATCGCTTGGCTGATGAATTGGGAAGTTTCCTGTGAGTTGCTTAAAACCCATTCCCCAATATGTTAAACCGACCACATTATTATTCTTGAGTGTTGCAAAAAGAGCCTTACCAAAATCACCATAAATTTCGTTATAGAGCTCTTCCTTAGAGGGAAATAAGAAAGGCAGGTCAAGAATCTGGAATATAGGAGAAATGACCTGTATTTTAGACGTTGGCACAGCAATCATCTCAATAGCGCCTGCCTGTACCATTTCTACCATCTGAATGCCAGAACCAAGGAGCTGATTTGGGTAAACAGTAACTTCTATGTCACCATTTGAGCCTTCCTCGATAAGCTTCTTAAGATATAATGCTGCTTTGTGATGAGGGCTTGTCTCGATTTGATCATGTCCAAATCTTATTTTAATTGTCTTGGCAGATACAGCTGTACATGCAAACATCATGACGCAAACAGCACATAGAATACTTCTGATGATTTTATCCATCCCATTTCTCCATGGTAATATATTGATATAGTAATAAAAAGAGGATGCACCCTATGGGGTAAGTATAAAATAGTCAAATAGTGATATCCTATTACAACGCTCCGCATTATCAGCTACTTGTGTTTACGGAAATAATAAAGCTATTTACGCAAAAAATAAGTGGTGTCCTGTGGCTTTTCATAATCAAGACCTTGCTTTTGAAAACGCTCCTCTATCATATTTTTTCGTAGCTCAGGTTCAACTGAGCCTACGGTTTTTGCTATGCCCTCTAGAAGTTTTTCAACTTTAGCAAATGGAACTCCTATGCCAAGTTCATGATCATCCCATTTACATGCATAGCGCGTATTTGCACACAATGGAGAGAGGTGAAGAGAATCAGTCAACCATGGTTTTGCTACGCACTCAGAACATATTCCACGGTTGCCCGTTAACAGGAACTGATGTGCTCCTCCGAAGAAATATGCCCATCCTTGAACAATTCGCATGGCTTGATAAGCGTCTACTATAAGTAAAAGAATAGAGGGATTGAATGTGGTTTCGGATAAAGGAGAAGTGCTTAAACCCAAGCAAGGGGTAGGGAACTTTGACATTGATGCCTGGGCTTTCTGGGCAATATCTATATTCGAATAAAGTCCCATAGATACAAGCGCTTGGCTGGCATCTGTAGCCGAAACAGACGATCTAAAGCCAAAAACGTCTGCAGCCCCGAAACATTTTACGCCTTCTTTGTCTGTTTTACGTGATCGACCAGTTGTTGCCAATCGTACCATGGCACAAAACGAGAGTGGCGTCGTGACCTTCATTTGTGGCCAGGCATCAAACTGGTTCTGGTCCTGTGTTAGGCTAACTGCAACTGGCCTTCTTGATAACCCAAGTAAACAGGTTAGTTCATCTTCTATTTTTTTAAAATCCATACCGACTCTCTATTTTTTATGGATTAACTGTTGGTTTTTTCTTAAATAAATTTGCTTTGAGCTGATGAATTTTTTTAGTCTATTCATGGGCGTTAAATGCTTCAACGCTTTTGCGGAGGGCTGATCATAAACAAGCTGGGCGTGATGTCAACACTTTGAAATGATAGTAGAGTGTGCAGTTGGGATTGCGAGAAGGCTACAGTAAAAGTCCCTTGTCGGTTTTGTGCTAACATCAGCTCTGTTGGGGATAAGGGAAGTGCAGGACCATTCGGTGCTTGGTTGTTGTCGCCTGAAGCGGTCGTTTTGAGCGATCTTTTGCAAGATGTCAGGCGATACTCCGGTTAATCTCTTCGATCAACCCTTCAATCTCGCTGAGATTGCTGATGACTTGCCCGGCCTCACCGCCGCCCCCGCGATTGAGCCATACGGCGTGGCAACCGGCGCTCTTTGCCCCGTTCACGTCGTCCCAGAGTTGGTCACCGATATGGAGGATTGCCTCAGGGCTAAGATGCAATTGGCGACTCGCCTCGCGGAAAATCTCTGGATCCGGTTTCTCAATGCCTATTTCGGCGGAAGAGACTATAGCACCCAGTTGATGAAAAATCCCAAGTTCCTGGCAGAAACAGGCCAGGCCTCTTGGCCAGTTGGAGATCACCCCGAGCAGTAGGTCTCGGCTACTCAGTCTATCCAGTACTTCAATTACTTCTGGATAGAGCTGAAAATAGCCAGGACTGAAGATATCGCGAATGGCCTCTGTATGTCTGCTCAGCTGGTTGAATCCGTCTGTAGAGACATCTGTCCTCGTGAACAAACGGCGGGTAAATTCCTGCCAAAATAGTACCTTGTCGTACTCTGACAGGTTGGGCGCGTAGGCATCAGCGTAGTACTCAAAGATGTCATAGATGACATCATGTTGCCATGGTGCTGCCTGTAGTCCCTGCCCCATCAGATAGTGCATGTACGCTTTGCCTCTACTTATGTCGTTTCGGCAATGGATCAGCGTTTCATAGAAATCAAAAGTTACTCCTTCGATCTGTTTCATCATGCTCCTCTGTGCCTTTTTTTGCCATTATTCCACCTCAGGGTATAATTGATAGAGGCCAGAGCTGGCTTTCTCCTATTGTCTATTACACCCGAAAATCTCTCATTGTTTTAAACACTTATTACGTACTCTTTCCATTTTTATAGTTTCTTATGTTGGCCAAGCAAGAATGATGCGAACAGCGAGTCGGTGGATGCTTGAGATTTCACCACTGGCAGCCGAGAACACGAAGTTTTCGTATGAGATAAAAAGAGTTGCTTTGTAGGGGCTGTTGCAGTTTTTTTTCTCTCCACCACTCCGCTTCACTGCTGTCCTTTTTTTCGTTTTTCTCGCTACTCCTCTCACTTTTAATTTTTTAGGCAGTGGCAGTTTACCAAAAAATCTCTGTGCCCTCTGTGGTTAACTTTTTTCGCTTTTAACTGACAGCTGATAGCTGTACTTCTCTCGCCATTCCGCTCCGCTTCACTGCTACAGCTATGCCGAACCGACGAGGCACGAGTAAAACTGAAACGACTTCACCGAAACTTTAAGAGTTATGCTGTACTAGGCTGCTGTCTATAATGTGATTGATGGATTGCTGAAAAAGTGTTGCTAAAGTAATGGTTTGACGTGTTTTTCATGGCTAAGCCTTGTTTTAGGCCTATTGTTTCGCTAGAATTAAGGTGTGACTCTTTTATAGAATTGTCTCTCAAATAGTGAAAAAAACCAACCCCAAAAAAATACCATAAAATGGTAATTCAAAACGGTGATAATGACATGACCAAACACTTTGAGGTGAAGTTTCACGAGCACTATGTAACAAGTCTGGCTGATATCTGTATCAATATGAGTAGTGGTTCCGTTCACTCTATGGCTACAGAATGTACGGAAAAAGAATTTAACCAATACATTAACGGCCTTATCAGTGATCTTGAGCGAATTCGACAAGAAGGAAACGAGAAATTTCTGGCAGCAAAAAACGCATCCAGAGGAAGGGGGTCAAGTCTTACCTGAAATGGGGCCATACCATGCGCCCGCCAGTTTTAAATGCAATGGGCTCAGCAGCTACACTCTTTCGGACTCGTTAACTGGTTGATTCGTTATACAGAACTGATAAACTGCTTGGATTTATAGGCTTATTTATTTGAAAAAGTGCTGACGGTGGATGTACATTTGAATGAACACGTTCCTTGATTATTTTTTTATCATATTTCATGGTGGCCTGGTTATATTTAACCTGACAGGTTGGGCGTGGAGAAGGACACGACGCATACATTTGCTGACTATTGGCCTGACTGTCTTGTCCTGGTTCGGGATAGGAATATTTTACGGATGGGGCTATTGCCCCTGTACGGACTGGCATTGGCAGGTTAAGCATGAACTCGGAGCAACTCACCTACCGAATTCATATGTCAAATACTATGTAGACAGGCTGACAGGATTGAGCTGGGACTCTTTGCTAGTGGATGCGGTAGTCTTGACTCTGGGCGTTTTGGCATTTGTTCTGTCATCTTGGCTCAATATCCGGGATCATCGTTCTCAACGATAGGCGGCACGATGATTCATTGTTGCAGTAGATCGCAGGCTTTCCTATAGGCAGCAAATTCGGCTTTGAGGGGCAGTCGTTTTTGCCTCCAGTTTTTGGGCCCGCGCCTGATTCAGTCTATCCCACCCCCTACATTGATCAGTTTCTTCGGCCATTCCTCAATAAGCAGAGGGGCAGGCCTTCGAATCGCCTCGGATCACCAGTTAGGGCACTTACGGTTTCGACTGTAAGCGCCTTTTTTTGTTCTGGGGTAGGGGGCACCAGGGTACAATGCTATAAGAGCCAATCAATATTGTCTCTATGAAATTCTTGACCTGCTATCTGTTGGGAGAGCTCTTTTCTTCGGTCTTTAGTCAAATGGGCACATTTAGTGAAAAATTTTTCTCTACAGGTTGTGCTTACAAAATAACAACCGCAAGTAGGGCATTCAATTTTATACTGAATTTTATCGGTCGCACGAGGAGTAGTGATCTTCGCAGTTTTTAAACAAATAGAACATTTAAAAGGATTATCCATTTTTTCCCTCCTTTTTTCAAAACTCGTCATACGACCTGACGAGCATTGGCAGTGTCTGCCCAAATGCCTTAAATTGCTCCTCTCATCACAGGAATTACCCTGTCGCATCAGCTTAACTGCTTAATTATAGGTTATAAGGAAGAAATAGTGTAGGACGGAAATGATGGTCGTTGGTGCACTCCTTTGCAAGGAATGGCTGTAGGTGTTTAGGATGGCAGGAGCATATGGGAGATATCCAGTTTTGGATAATAATTTGTTGTCTTTTTCCAGGTGCTGGATTCTCGACGATTGATTGGTCTTTTTTTTAATAAATTTGGTTTGAGCTGCTGAAACTCTTTTAGCTTATAGATGGGCGTTAAATACCCCAATGCTTTTTGTGGAGGGCGATTGTAAATAAGATGGTCGTGTTTCAACTTATTGAAATGATGTCATAATGTGCTTTTCGGATTGCGAGATGGCTACTGTAAAAGTTTCTTGTCAGTTTTGTGGTAAGGTCAGCTCTGGTAAAGGAGCAACGGGTATCGGCGATTTCGCTGCTTGGACTGCCGCAAAATCTTTCAGTTAGATTGATCTTCCTTCCGTGTTGAGCCCATACTATAGTGCGAGGAGAGGCTGATTCTGTTCCCCTATGCTGGGGCTGATCCTCAATTCCTTACAGGCACTTATTGACGCCACCCCCCGGGGCACCCCCTGGATAGGGAGAAAATCTTAGGGGAAGGATATTTCAGAGCCAACTGCTAAACCATTTTCCTGCAGGAATATCTTCTGCTTCTCTGTTGTCTCGAGGCGCTCAGCAGTGCCCTGCTGAATTTTTGGATGAGCTGAACAACTGTTCCCTGCCATTCACTACCCTTCGCCTGTCTCTTAATATGCACATCGATTTGCAAGTTCTTTTCACTAAGTTTCAGACCTGCTATGTCATCAACCCTTGGTACCTCCGACATATCCAGTAAGTCATGAAATTCCTGGATCAAAAAAGGATTTGTTAAAAATCTATTTTCAAACATTCTTTTCTCTCTTTTGTCAGTAACGAATAAATTATTATCGAGAAACTGGATATCTGCCCATAAGGCTGATTGTTGCCTGCTCCAGATTGCATTCCATCCTTACGATCAGTTGAAGCGTTCACTGCGGTTATTATCAAGAAAGTCATATAAAATCAAGGAGTTTTGGTTTGGTGAAAAGAGAAAAAAGCAGCTAACCACAGAGATCATAGAGGACACAGAGGGGATTAATTAAAGAGCAGCAGCGAGCGACAACGAGTAGCGAAATTAAGCTGACAGCTATCAGCTATTAGCTAACAGCTTGATTTCACCCCATTGGCACGAAGCTGAGCAGTGGGAAGTTGGCGGCAATAGAGTTTGAGCTGTTTGAGTTAGTCTTTTCCTATCTCAAAGAGCGGACAGCTGATCCGATCATTTCGGCGGTCTCGGCTTCCGTTAGGGAGTTATCTGAGGTTTGCGGTAGGTCAGATTAACAGGGGCAGCGCCTGGCCTTTTTCCTCCAGATATGCATTCATAAAGGCCTTTTATTCCTCCCTGTATGTAGCCCATGACTCTTTCTGGAAAGTTTGTCGACAATCCGGGCAGCGAAACCTTTGATGTCCACTACTTTCCTTACCGTGCCGTAAAGCCGACACTACCTTTGCTGTATCCATGTCATAACCTAAAAAGCACCCTATCCCCTCGCCTTAAAGTGCTGGAGCGACTGCCCTGCAGCTTTACTTTCAGGCTAACAAATTATAATATAACATATGATGGCTTCGGCTGAAAAGAGACCAAGATTTGCTTAGATGGAGGTAATGCCAATGAGAAGACTCACTTTAATAGGTGCAACAATTTTTACTCTGGTAATGTGCATCTCTTTACCTGCTTTTGCCGATTCTCCCAATAAGGAGATACGTGAAGCTCAAAACAGATACGGGGGGCAGGAACGACAAGATCGCAAAGATTATAGGAAGATGGAACGGCAAGAACAAAAACATTATAAGGACATGAAGCGGGAGGGACGCAAGCATCGTAAGGAGATGAGGAGGGATTCCCGTAGGGGCCCGGATTACGGCAGATATCGTGGCTATAAAAAACGCCCCTACGACAAACATCGTTCTTACAAGCACCGCAATTATAGAGGACATCGGTATGATTACCGTGGCCATTGGAGATCCTGGGATGAGTGGGATAGATATGCGAGAAAGAATCCACAGCTCTACAAAAATGGCAGATACTACGGCAGGTACTACCGTGAAGATTCCCATTTAATGTTCAGACTCTGTGAGCCTGGCACAGGCAGCTGCATCTTTTTCTCAATAGGAAGGTGATCAGCAGTAGGTGGGGAGGCGCAGCTTTAGGTGAATGTCGAACAGGCTCAGTCGCTTGATGTGCACCGTCCCTGCACTTTCGTTGAGCCGTGCCCTTCCTCCGTGTCCCGTCTATGCTATCTCGCATAGTGCGAGAAGAGGAGGATTAGGCTCCGCCCCCCCCTCCTCTGCTGGGACTGATCCTCGATTCTTTACGGGCCAATATGGTGGTCATCCCCCAGTCCCCCCAAGTCAAAAAGATTTTAAAGCGGAATTAGAGGGGGGGAGGGCCCTCGTCTCTTCTCTAGCTTGGCACCTTTGCTCTACCCCTGGATAGGGAGAAAATCTTATATTCAGGAAAAGATATTTCAGCACCAACGGCTAAACCATTTTCTTGTAAAAATATTTCCTCCTCCTTTGTTGTCTCAAGACCTTCTGCAGGGGTTCCTTGCTGAATTTCCGGATGAGATGAGACAACTGTTCCTAGCCACTCGCTACTCTTTGCCTGTCTTTTAATATGAACATCGATCTGTAAGTTGTTGTCATTAACTCTTAGGCTTGCTATGTCATCAACCCTTGGCATCTCTGACATATCTTGTAAGTCATGAAATTCCTGGATCAAAAAAGGGCTTGTTAAAAATCTATTTTTAAACATTCTTCTCTCTCCTTTGTTAGTAACGAATAAAATATTATCGAGAAACTGGATGTCCGTCAATAAGGTGATGGGTGGATTGTTACCTGTCCAGAAAGTAGTTCTCCCTCACGATCAAATGAAGCTTCCATAGCGGTTATTATCAATAAAACGATATAAAATCAAGGAGTCTTGACCTGAGCACAGCGAGTTTTCAAACTCTCGGCAAGCGTGAGGTGCAGAGGGTAGGGCGTCGTGGTGGCCGGGCTCTTTTCCTTCGTTTCTTTTGAGCAAAAAAAATGAATAATCAACTTTCCTTTTCTGCCAACCAAATTATTTCCAGTATTATCCCATGGATCCTGAAAAATTACCTGTCTTGGCGTGGATAGCCTGCTTCAGCCATTAGACAAAGCCAGATTCAGCGCATACACTGAATCTATCCACAGAGGTATGTGGGACTGAGAGTATTATGTCAGTAGAGGTGTGGGCTGGCATGAGGTGGTGAGCTTAAGCAGTGAAGTTCTGAAAACAGAGAACATATGCAGAGGAAATGAGGATGAAAGATATTTTCGAATTTGCCGATGAACTGGGACCTTTAAAGGTAATACATGTTTATGAACCCTCAGTAAATCTCAGGGCAGTGCTGGTTGTGGACAATATTGCCAGAGGGCCCTCGCTTGGCGGGGTACGTATGGCTACTGATGTCAGTGTTGAGGAGTGCGTGCGTCTGGCCCGGGCCATGACCTATAAAAATTCAGCGGCCGGTCTGCCCCATGGTGGCGGTAAGGCTGTGCTCTATGGTGATCCCAAAATGGCGAAGGTCGAAAAGGAGAAAATGATTCGTGCCCTGGCCAAGGTATTACGTAATGAGGATAGCTATATTTTTGCCCCTGATATGGGAACAGATGAGGAGTGTATGGCTTGGGTGCAAGATGAAATCGGCCGTGTGGTTGGATTGCCTCGGGAGATCGGAGGCATCCCCTTAGATGAAATTGGTGCCACTGGTTTTGGGCTGAGTCATGCAGTGGATGTTGCCCTGAACTATTGTGACTTTCAGTTAGAGGGGGCAAGGGTGGTTGTGCAGGGCTTTGGCGCAGTTGGTAAACATGCCGCCCGATATCTGAGTCAAAGAGGTGCTGTCTTGGTGGCTGTGGCCGATTCCCGCGGTGCCATTTATAATCCGGATGGTTTGGATGTTCAGCAATTAATTGCCCTTAAAGCCGCGGGGGGATTTGTTGGTGATTATCCCGAGGCAAGAAAAATGACAGGTGATGATCTACTTGATGTGGCCTGTGATATCTGGATACCTGCCGCCCGCCCCGATGTTATTCATGAGGCTAACGTTCACCGTCTCAATACCAGACTGGTGGTGGAGGGTGCCAATATTCCCCTTACCCATGGGGCAGAAAGGATCCTTCATGAGAGGGGCATCCTTTGTCTGCCCGACTTTATTGCCAATGCCGGCGGGGTGATCTGTGCCGCCATGGAATATCAGGGTGCCAGTCAGGTTGCGGCCCTGGCCATGATTGAGGAAAAACTGCGCGCTAATACCGAACAGGTGCTGGCGATGGTTAAGGATAGAGATATGTTGCCACGTGAAGCAGCCATGGAGATGGCTCTGGGGCGGCTGAAAAAGGCGATGAGCTATCGGCGTTTTTCTCTGTTCTCGTCTGGTCCTAAATTCATTTAGTTGTTTTTGCAGCGGGAGGGAGTTGTCATGTACCGTATACGTTTTCATGGTCGTGGTGGTCAGGGGATGAAAACTGCCAGCCGTATTTTGGGCACTGCCTTTTTTCTGGAGGGCTATGAGGTTCAGGATGCCCCCCGCTATGGAGCTGAACGTCGTGGTGCCCCGATCTTTGCCTATGTGCGGGCCGATAATCAGCCAATAAATGAGCGTGGAATTATTAGCCAACCGGATCTGGTTATTGTCGCCGATGATAGTCTGGTAGGTCTGCCTGCCGCCGCTGTCCTGGCGGGGGTGGATGAACATACCCTTCTCTTGATCAGCAGTGCTGAAAGTGGAGAGATGTGGCAGGACCGGCTGAATTTTGCCGGGGAGATATTTACCATGCCGGCAGAAGCTCAGTTCGTCGGTGCTGCCTGTACCGGGGCCGCCGCCTGTCTGCTGGGCGATATATCGCCTGTGGCATTGGAGAAGGCAATTAGAGAAGAGCTGGCAGATTTGGGCGATGCAGTTATCGAGGAGAATATTGTCCCGGCCCTTACAGCCTATAAGAGGATGCAGCCCTATAGGGGACGGGTTCAGACAGGGATCGCAATCAATGCCAACGATTACAGCAAACCGGGGTGGATAGATCTACCCTTTGAAGATGCCCGTATTTCGGCCCCGGACATACACGCCTCGGCAAATAGTGTAGAGGTAAGAACCGGTCTGTGGCGTACCCTGCGGCCGGTGATTGATTATCAGCGCTGTAAGGGGTGTTGGTGGATCTGTAGTACCTTTTGCCCGGATGGTGCCATTCCTGTCCGGGGAAAGATCCCGGAAATTGATTATGACCACTGCAAGGGCTGTATGATATGTGTGGCCCAATGTCCCACTCACGCCATTGAGGCTGTTTCGGAACGGCTGGCTCAAGAGCAGGAGGTCTTATCATGAAACGTAGCTTGTTGACCGGAAATGTTGCTGCGGCCTGGGGGGCACGATTGGCTCTGGCTGATTATATCCCCGCCTTTCCCATCACTCCGCAAACCGAAATTATCGAGACAATTGCAGCCTGGATTGACCGGGGCGAAATGGATGCCCGGATGACCAGCATGGACTCTGAACACTCCATGATAACTGCAGCAGCAGCAGCAGCTACCACCGGTGTTCGAACCTTTAGCGCCACCTCAAGTCAGGGTTTACTCTACGGCATGGAGATGCTCTATGCTGTCAGTGGCTGGCGGGCTCCCTTTGTCCTGATGAATGTTTCTCGTGGTTTGGCCTCACCGGTTACCCTGGAGCCGGATCATAACGATATCATGGCTGCCCGGGACTGCGGCTTTTTGCAGATTCATTGTTCATCCTGTCAAGAGGTGCTGGACAGTACCCTGATGGCCTTTCGTCTGGGTGAAGATCAGCGTATTCGTCTGCCGGTGATAGTCAATCTGGACGGTTTTTATCTCTCTTTTACCCGTGAACCGGTGGCTATTCCGGATGCTGAGGAGGTTAGGCGATTTGTTGGTGACTATGATCCCCAGAACATCCGTTTCCGGGCCGGTTCGCCGATCAGTCAGGCCGTAGCTGTATTGGGCGGTGCCCCCTACTCCTATTTTCGTTATGAAACACATCTGGCGGCAGAGAATGGTATTGCCGTTTATGAGGAAATTTCTGCCGAATTCGCCGAAGCCTTTGGCCGTCACCATCCGGCTATTGAATCTTATCACTGTGATGATGCCGATATCGTCCTCGTTATGCTCGGATCCTTTGCCACCAAGGCTAAGGTGGCAGTAGATGAAATGCGCCGAGCCGGCCAGAGGGTTGGCCTCTTACGGCCCCGCCTCTTCCGACCCTTTCCGACGGAGGGGTTTCGCAGCCTGCTGGCAGGTAAATTCGGGGTTGCGGTGATCGATCAGAATATCTCCATGGGCATGGGTGGTGTCCTTCACTCTGAGCTGGCCAGTGCACTCTATGGCCAGCCTGGCGCCCCGCCCCAACTGCTCAGCTTTATCGGTGGCTTGGGCGGACGAGACATCAGTCAGCAAGAATTTTTTGAGATAGTTCGTGTCACCCATAAGGCCGTAGCAGAAAAACGGACCCCGCCGCCTCGCCTTCTCTATACTGAAGAGGAGTTGCGTGAAGTAAGAAAGTTGCAGGCAGTGGCCAGAGTCGAACAGGGATAACCGAAAAACAGCGGAGAGACGAAGATGACTGAGCAGACAGTAAGCATTTATCGCAGTATGAAAGATCTGCCGACCGCCCATCTACTGGGAGCCGGTACCCCGACCTGTGCCGGTTGTGGCGGTCTTGGCGCTCTTAATCAGCTTTATAATATCATTGGTGAGAAATCGGTATTCGTTAATGCCGCCGGTTGCATGACCCTCTTGTCGGTCTATCCTTTTACTCCCTTTCGTGGCTCTTGGCTCTATACTGCCATGGCCTCGGCACCGGCTGGCGCTCAGGGAGTTCGTGATGCCCTGGATATTCTGCAAGAGAAGCAGCGTATTAAGGAGGGTGAAGATATGCAGGTGGTTGTTCTGACAGGAGATGGCTCGGCCTATGGCATGGGCTTGTCGGCAACTTCCGCTGCCATGGAGAGAGATCTTGATTTTCTCTATATCTGTTATGATAACGAAGGTTATGGTAACACCGGTCATCAGTTTTCCGCAGCCACTCCCCATGGGGCCAAAACAGCCACCAGCACCGGGCCCTGTGGCTATCCCGGTTTAAAAAAAGATCTCTTTGCCATCTGGGCTGCGCACAGGCCAGCCTATGTTGCCACCCTGATAGGTGCTGAACCATTGGATTTGGCTCGTAAGATTGAAAGGGCGATGAGCATGAAGGGACCACGTCTGCTTATCGCCTTGGCTCCCTGTCCGACTGGTTGGGGTTTTGAGCCAAAAGAGGCGATAAATATAGGCAAGTTGGCGGTGCAAACCGGTATCTGGCCACTGAAGGAGTATGTGGATGGTCAGGTTGTTCATACCAAGATCCCTGGAGAACGCAAGGGGGTTGAAGAGTATTTGAAGTTACAGGGCCGTTACAGGCATCTGTTTGAGCCGGAGAGAAATGACGAGCTGATTGGCGAAATTCAGAAGAGGGTTGATCGCTACTGGAACTCTGTGGAAAAATAAGAGTAGAGTCTCATCTCAAACATATGGTGCTGAAAATGAAAAGTTACTATCATTGCGGCGGCATGGAGCCCCTACGGGGAGGGACCATTGCCGAACATTTTGCAGATGTTGTCAGGCGTTTTCCTGAACAGGAGGCTATTGTCTCCCTGCCTCAAGAAAAACGCTTAAGCTATAGAGAGCTGGCCGATGCAGTTGATGAACTGGCAAAGGGCCTTTTAGGCATTGGCTTTACTAAGGGCGATCGTATAGGGCTGTGGTCAACCAATAATATTGAATGGTTACTGGTGCAGATGGCCATAGCCCATATTGGTGCTGTTCTGGTAAATATTAACCCTGCTTATCGTCTTCAGGAATTGGCCTATGCCCTCAAGCTCTCCGAGGTACAGGGTATCTTTACCATCCCTGCCTTTCGCAGTAGCGATTATGTCGCCATCTTGGTGGAACTGCTTCCTGAATTAAAGCTGACCCAGAGAGAAGAGCTGGCTAATGCCGATCTACCGTTTTTGCGTAGGGTCATTGTCTATGATCCTGCCGATCCTGGGCAGAGCCAACGGCCGTATGCCGGTTTCACCACCTGGCCTGAGGTTATAGGCGCCGGTAAGGGTATTACTATGGAAAGGCTGAATGAGATTAGCGGAGCATTGGATAGAGATGATCCGATCAATATTCAGTATACCTCCGGTACCACCGGTTTTCCCAAGGCTGTAGCCCTGACCCATCACAACATCCTTAATAACGCCTGGTTTTCAGCGCAGGCCCTCCATCTTACTGAAGCGGACAGGCTCTGTGTGCCGGTACCCTTCTATCACTGTTTTGGCACGGTATTGGCGAATCTCTTATGTCTGTCCGTGGGCGCCTGCATTGTTATACCGGCGGAACACTTCGATGCCCTGGCTACCCTCAAGGCCATTGAAGAAGAAAGCTGTACAGCAATACATGGGGTTCCCACCATGTTTATCGCCGAACTGGAACATCCAGACTTTAAAAACTTCGATATGTCCACTCTGCGTACCGGCATCATGGCCGGAGCACCCTGTTTACCCCAATTGATGAAACGGGTCATGGAGGATATGCACTGCCCTGAAATACTTATTGGTTATGGGGAAACCGAGGCCTCGCCAATCACCCATTTGACCACCCGTGCTGATAGCATGGAGCTACGCACTGAAACCGTGGGTAAAAATCTGCCCCATCAGGAGGTGAAAATTGTCCATCTGGCTACCGGCGCTACCGTGCCCTTGGGCGAAATAGGTGAAATCTGTTTTCGCGGTTATCATATTATGCAGGGATATTATGGTCAGGCGGATAAGACGGCCGAGGTCATTGATAAAAATGGCTGGTTATACTCCGGTGATCTGGGCACCATGGATGCTCATGGTTATGTGCGTATCACCGGACGATGTAAGGAGATGATTATTCGTGGCGGCGAAAATATTTATCCAAAGGAGATCGAAGACTTTTTGTTTAGTCATCCCGGCGTCATCCAGGTGGCAGTGTTTGGGGTGCCGGATGAATATTATGGTGAAGAGATCATGGCCTGGATTCAATTACGGCCAGATGAAATTTGTAGCGAAGAGGAGATTCGCAACTATTGCCGGGATAAGATCTCCCATTTTAAGATCCCAAAATATATCCGCTTTGTGGATGAGTTTCCGATGACGGTGACCGGCAAGTTGCAGAAATTTCGTATGCGGGAAATGGCCATTGTCAGGATGGGATTAAAGGCCTAAGGGACAGGCCTCAGCATTGTAGGTAGGTTGAGAGAGTTCAGAGGGGCTTTTAGAGCTCATGTTCAGTTTGGCGCAACAGGCAGCTCAATAATCGTTCTTTATCCTCAAAGGGATGAAACTCTGCGGAGAATTCGTCCTCGTTTGCTCTGACAACCCGGGCCTTAATGGTAAACTCATGTAGGTCACTCTCTTGGTCGTTGAATGTCATCATTACTGTTATTTCTGAATCCTGAGGCGGGCAGATGGAGGCTGAATCGATGGCGCAACCGCCTGTCGAAAGATTGAGAAAGCGGCCAGTCCCCCTTGTCTCGTCTATGATATATTTGGCAGAGGGAAGTTCGGAATAGTGGAAACGGAGATCTTCTCGTTTCAGCACTGCCTCAACTATTTTCTCTGCCTCTTCCAGGCTGTCGGTATAGTGGGGTTTATAGCCGCATATCCTTGCGGTCAGATTTATTACCTGTTTGTACAGCAGGCTTTTGTCACCAACCACTCGAACAACCTCCCCCACCCCATTGTTTATTAAATAGTTCATCAGCTTTCTATAGGTTGGAATTCCGTTCAGCTGGATGAGGTTAGATTCCGAATAATCGGCAATTACGTGGAAGCCGGGTTGCAGATCGGCAACACAGAAACGAACTTCGGTGTAGAGTTTGTCTAATATCCTTTTAGACATTTTTTTGGAAACCTTGAAGTATAATCTGTTCTTGGCAACACTGACCTTCACCTTCATGGCTTCTCCACTTTGTAAAGTTTTCTGGGCAGGAGCCTTTGCTCCCGTAGTGATGGTTGACGCTTTGGCTCCGTGCTAATTTGGCCGCTAGCAGGCCTCATTGTCTTCTAATCGTTTGTGCTGACGGTGGTCTGTCAGAGGTAATTCCTCTTAACTGCAAAGTCCGTTGCCAGGGCGTGACCAACTGACCGTCTCCTTCCTCGTTAAAGGCGGCTGACTCAGCCACTGCTAAAAACATTAACCATTACAAGTAGTAGTAAAAAAAAGCTATCAAATCAAGGGTATTTGGCTTTTGTGAGCAGAAATCCGCAGATTTGTCCGTCGGAAGCCAGGGTAATGGCCTCTACTGAAGATTGAGTGGGAAACAGACCACAGGTATGTTCTGAGGGAGGGTAGGGAAAGGTCTGTGTGGGTGTGGCATTCTCCCCTTGTCCTGAACTTGTTATGATGGTATACCCCTCTAGGTTTCAGGTAGTTGTGCAGGTTGATTAGGGAATATCTTTTTTGTCTCAGCAAGAAAGCAAGCACAATATCTTGAACCAGAATCCATTCCATCAACGTCTTATAGAAACGATTGAGAACGTCCTGTTCCATTTGTTTTGTTAGATATCAGTTTCTGAACGTTATGTGTTAGCCAGCAAGCGAAAAGAAATCTTAGTCCAGCACTTGAAGTCAAAGCTCAAAAGCTCCAATAAACAAAGGTATAAAGATTGACTTGAAGCGTATGCTTTAAGTCGGGCGGGATAAGCTGATAGTTTTCCAACTATCAGGGTTGTCTTCATTTCATCATTTAGCCTAACAAAATTTTGGATCATGTTGCTGGGCAAGAGTTAATAGTCCAGAGCATATGTCGATAGTTTTTTGGATCTTCATATTTGCTCAAAGCCAGCTAGGGAGTTTTATTTTAAATAAATTAGGAAAGGATAATTATCGGATGATTTTGAAGAAAATAATTTATAAAAGCTTATTTATCAATTGCTTATTTGCCACTTGCTTATTTGTTTCATTTGCGGATGCAGCAACACTTCGAACACCGCATCAATTGGAATGGAGGGGGCAGGAGTCTCTTGATCCAATTTCATCGACACGTTTTTATTACCCTGTACAAATGTTATATAACCGCCTGGTCAGACAAGATAAAATAGGTGCACCATCACCTGAATTAGCAACTAAATGGACATCCAATGAAACAGCAACTGAATGGGTGTTTGATTTACGTGAAAATGTAAAATTTCATAATGGTAAAGAACTTACTTCAGCCGATGTTGTGGCAACAATAAATAGAATTCTTGATACAAAACGAGATGCCCCTGTTAGAGCGGTACTTTCAATAATAAAAGAAGTAACTGCATTAAATAATTATAAAGTTAAATTTACTCTCAATAAAGCGCATTCTGATTTTCCTATTTTATTAATGGATTATCGAGTGAAAATATTACCTGTAAATGTTGATCAAGATAAGTCTCTGCTTGGTATAGGAACAGGGCCATTTAAACTCGAAAATCTTAATGTTGAAGGAACAACAAACCTTATAGCTAACAATGAATACTGGGAAGGAAAGCCAAAACTTGATGGTATTGATTTAATCGCTATTGCTGATGATTCAGCTAGAGTCCAGGCGCTTTTAGCCCGACAAATAGACTGGATTGGTTGGTCTGGAGTGACATCTCAACAACTGCCTCTCTTTCAATATAACAGCATGTTTAAGGTTGATTCTATTTCAACCGGTGACTGGCGTGGCATTATATTTAAAAATGATGTGGCACCATTTACCGATCCAAAAGTACGCAAAGCACTGCGCATTGTGGCTGACCGAGCAGAAATGGCCAGACTTGTACTTGGAGAAGATGGGGGGGCAACTACCTGTGATACTCCGGTATGGAAAGGCGATCAATATAGAATGAATTTAGAGTGTGAACAAGATATTGATGGTGCTAAAAAGTTATTAGCAGAGGCCGGTTTTCCTGATGGACTTGATATTGATCTATACACCAGTAACACTGATACCTATTTCCGACCTTTAGTTGAAGTATATCAACGACAAGCTGCAAAAGCCAATATTCGTATCCATATAAAGATGACACCTTCTGATAGTTATTGGAATGACGTTTGGATGAAAAAATCAGCATTTACAACTGTTTGGGGTCAGCGTTCAGCCGATCAGGTGCTCAATGAAGTTTATCGCAGCACTGCTCAATGGAATGAATCCTCTTGGGGGAGCACCGATTATGATCAGTTATTAGATGAAGCTCGTTTAACTTTAGATTTTAATTCCCGTAAAAAACTTTATATCGCTGCTCAAAAAATGTTGTGGGAAGAGGGTGGAAGTTTAATCCCATTCCACCTACGCAATCATAGAGTAATGATGAAAAATGTAACTATTCCTGCTGTGGAAGATTTTTCGATTCGATGGAATCTTGTCACTAAAGAATAATTTTTTAAAAGTAAAAATACAGCTATAAAAACTGTTTGGTTTAAACGAAATAAAAGTAGAAGTAAAATTCTATTTTTATTTCGTTTTTTAATTAGAAATTTCAACATATATATCATATGTGTTTATGCCCTTTGATATAATGAGGACTTTCATGTTTACCATGATTTACAAACGCCTTTTCACTGCGATATTTTCCCTTTTTATTGTTGGGGTGCTGGTCTTTTTTGTTACAGAATCGTTACCTGGCGACTTTTGTACTAGTTATTTAGGACAAAATGCAACTGGAAGTCGATTAGAACAATGTCGTATCGATAATAATTTAAATGCCCCTTTAGTCGAACGGTTTTCACTTTGGTCTGAAAATGTTGTCAGTGGCAATTTGGGAACATCCTTGAAACGGCAAAGACCGGTTAGCGACGTACTTGTTCCTCGATTAGAAAACACCTTAATCCTTGGTGGAATAGCTGCCTTGATAGGGATCCCCATAGCCATTTTTCTTGGATGCATCGCAGGACTTAGAGCAAATAAAAAATCAGATCATTTTATATCAATAGCTTCTCTTTTCACCATGACGGTTCCTGAATTTGTAACCGCCACCCTCTTAACGCTTATATTTAGTATCTGGCTACCATGGTTTCCAGCTGTTACTTTGATCGGAGAGAATGCGTCCTTGTCTGAATTGCTGCCTAACGTAGTTTTACCTGTGGTTGCCCTTTCTATGGCAATGATTGCTCACATATTACGCATGGTTCGCTCATGTATGATTACTGTGATGAATTCAAGCTATATTAAAATGGCCCGCTTAAAAGGTATCCCTTATTGGTATATTGTTTTTCACCATGCTCTTCCCAATGCCCTGCTGCCAGCTATCAACATTATTGCTCTCACTATTGCTTGGTTGCTTGGTGGTGTTGTTATTATTGAACAGGTGTTCAACTATCCAGGCATCGGTAGTCTTATGATTTCAGCAATTTACGATAGAGACCTCCCTGTCGTTCAAGGTGTCGCCATCGTTTTAGCGATTATTTATATTTTGGTTAACCTCTGTGCAGATCTTCTAACCTGTATTCTTAATCCCAAACTTCGCACGCAGCAAGGATATTAAAATGGGTAAGATTAAATTGGTAATGGAGTACTTTAAGCAGTTTAGCTCAATTTTATCAGCAAAAGTTGGTTTAATCTTATTTTTTTCTCATATTTTATTAGCTTGCTTTGCTACCTATATCATTCCCTATGACTATGGACAAACCGATAGCTTTAATATACTTAAAGGTCCAAATATGGCGCATTGGTTAGGCACCGACCAATTAGGGAGAGATATATTAAGTCGAACAATTATGGGGGGGAGAGTTGCCCTATTTATTACGTTTTTTGGCAGCTCTATTGCCATATTCTGGGGGAGCTGCTTAGGGGTTTTTATCGGATTTGTAGGCGGACGTTTTGATGAGATAGTGATGCGTTTTATCGATGCTTTATTATCAATTCCTTGGATCTTGTTTTTGCTTCTGATTATCAGTGTTTTAGGACAGAGTGATATAACATTGATCCTGACATTAGGGTTTTTCTATGGCATTGCTGTAATAAGAGTTGTCAGGGGAGCTACGCTTGATGTTATTACCCATGACTATATTTTAGCCGCACGTCTACGTGGAGATCGAACAAGCGCCATCATTAGATATGAGATCCTGCCTAATATTATGAATGTAATCTTAGTTGATGGAGCCATGCGCTGGTCATGGATGTTACTTATCTTTAGCTCTTTATCTTTCTTAGGCTTTGGTGTTAATCCTCCGACGCCTGATTGGGGGCTCATGATTGCGGATACTCGAGGTTTTATGTCCGTCGCGCCTTGGGCAACTCTTGCGCCGTTAATCGCTTTAAGCTCACTTATTTTTTCAATTAATATTATTTCAGACGCCTTATCAAAAGTGGCTGGTATAACTCATGATAACAGCTCACCGGTATAGGGAAAAGAGATGAATTGTATAATCGAAGTTTCAAATTTAAATTTGGGATACAAAAATAAATCAGGTGATTTCTGTCACATTCTCAATAATGTTAATCTTCAAGTTAAGGCAAAAGATATTGTAGCTCTTGTGGGTGAATCAGGCTCAGGGAAAAGCACCCTAGCCCTTGCTCTAATGGGATATACAAACGATGATTGTATGGTTAAATCTGGAATCATCAATTTTTTCAATAAAGATATCTTGCAACTATCAGCATTAGAGTTAGCAGAAATACGAGGCAGTCAAATAGCATTAATACCTCAAAATGCAGGGCAGGCTTTAACTCCAACAGTGAAAGTGGGTCGACAAATACAAGAAGTATTACAGTTTCATAGCGATATTGATAAAGAAAATTATAAATTCAAAGTTATTGAGCTATTAAACGATGTTAAACTGCCAAATGCTGAGCAAATTTTTTATCGCTATCCGCATCAACTTTCAGGAGGCCAGCAGCAAAGAGTTGCAATAGCAATGGCTCTAGCGGTCAAACCTAAACTGCTGGTTTTAGATGAACCAACTACTGGTCTTGATGCCACAACTCAAGTTCATATTCTAGATTTATTAAAAGCATTAATACATAAACATAAAGTTTCTATGGTTTTTGTAAGTCATGATTTTGGCGCAGTTTCTCGACTTTGTAATAAGGTGTGTGTTATGCATAAAGGTGAAATAGTAGAACAAGGCGATATAAGGAAAGTTTTACTGCAACCTGAACATCTTGACACTCCATCATTCCTAAAGTCAGTCCCTGTTATTGGCAAGAGCCAAGAAACAAGCTCTTTAATAATAGAAGGAAATAGGCAAGAGAAAGAAGTAAGCATCTCGTTAAAGCAACTAAAGATATCCTATTACCGTAAAACTTTATGGCAATCAATAACAAGAGAACCAGAGCCTGAAGCCACAGTAGATAATATAAACCTAATGTTAAATAAAGGTGAAACGCTTGCTCTGGTTGGTGAGTCTGGCAGTGGAAAATCAACAATTCTTAAAGCCATTGCTGGATTAAATAAAGTCAAAGGTGGAGAGATAATATTCAATGGTAAGCCATTAGATATACTTGAAAAAAGAACTAAAGAACAAAAAAAGCAAATCCAGATGATATTCCAAAATCCGGATGCATCGTTGAATCCAAAGCAAACGATTTTGCAGATTTTATCTAAACCATTACAACTCTACTTTGATATGAGTAGCGCTCAATGCTATGAGAGAGCAAAAGATTTATTAGAACAGGTACATCTAAATCCGGATTATCTGTATAGAAATCCAGGTATGCTTTCTGGTGGCGAAAAACAACGGGTTGCAATAGCAAGAGCCTTTGCCTCGAAGCCAGAGTTATTGCTTTGTGATGAGATAACCTCGGCCTTAGATGTAACCGTACAAAATACAGTATTAAAATTGCTCAAAGAGCTACAAATAAAATTTAATACCAGTTGTATCTTTATCGCTCATGATTTAGCCATTGTGGAATCAATAGCAGATCAAATTGCCATACTTCACAAAGGTCGAATCTGTGAAGTAGGACCAACAAAGTCAGTCTTTGCCAACCCTCGTAACTCATACACAAAAATTTTATTAGACTCAGTTTTAAAACCAGAATTAGAACCTCAACTGAGATACGCATAGAAATTATTTTTTCATCGGTATATGAGCCTGCCCTGTAACTGGGTAGGCTCTTGTTAGCAAAAGTCTTGAGATTCTTACGATTGGTTGGCTGATGGCCGAATCTGGAGCTCAAATCAAGTTTCTGCGCCGCATCGAGCTTTCGGGCGATGCGGCGGCGAGCGAGTGAGCTTGTTGTTGTTCCAATCTACCCTGCCCTGTAACAATCTGCTTCTTTTTCACTCCTTAATAAGCAGGCATTAACTCCCACCGACTTATAGGCTGGTCTCGTTTTCACCACCACTCCACCGTTCCCGTCTGAGCGCATTCACATCTTTTGACCATTTTCTTGCCACGATAATCGTGGTGATAAATTAAATATTTTTAAAAATTTTATTCCCTTCGATATACATAGTTGAGTTATATTTAAGTTTTTTATGATTGAGTATGGATAACGGATATCGTATGTTAGCATCCTGTAATCTATAATAAATATTGGAGTCAAACTGTGGAGAATCAGAAAATGAAGTCCTGGGGTAAGGGGGAAGGCTTGTTGCTCTGGCTCTGCATAGTCTTGACTGTAGCTCTGTTGAGCTCACCGTCCATAATACATGGCAACACTCTCGATCAGGTTGCGGATAAGCTGGTAAAAAGGTTGGAGAGGCAGGTTGAGCTTGAAGGTCTTAATCTTCAGCTGACGCCGTCCAGTTTTTCAGAACAGGGAAGTGGCAGGCAGCACGCTATTGTAGATAGTTTATACGAGGCCGTCTCCGTTGCCCTGAGTGAGAGAGGCGCCTCCCCTTCACTGCATGAGATAGGGGATGAACCGATACGTCTGGTCGGCAGTTACTTAAAAACAGGCAGGTCGCTTGAGATTCATCTGCGTCTGAGAAAGATGGGCAGGCTTGAGAGCAGTGATATAGCCGTTGCTGATTATACAACTTCCATGGCAGGAATTGATTCCCGGCTCTTGGCTAATTCTCTTGATGTGGTTGCTCTGGAGTTAGTTAGGAAAATTGAAAGGACATATGTGGATATGGACGGGGCAAGGCTGATTGTTGAGCAGCCGTTACCGCTTGTTCCCAGCGAGCCAACTCTGCAGTTTGGTTCTGCACTGAAGGCTGCCCTCGAGCGTGCTCTGCTTAGATCTGAAACCTTTGGCGGGGCCCATTTCGGCTCGACCAGGAATTGTATTAGACTGATCAGTAAATATAATGCGGGAGAGCCTGTGCAGATTGCCGTGACCCTCGAAGGAGAGCAGGAGCTGCCACTTGCCAGCGCTGCCGCCACCCTTGCTCGCGCAGATATCCCGTCTCAATTTTTTGAAATGATTAAGGATCAGGGATCTCGGGTCTGCGTTGCCTATAGGGCAGGATCAAAAAGGGCCGTCTCGTCTCAGTCTCCAACCGTTGAATTCCTTCTCAATCAGCTGGCCGCCTCACTGCACACGGTCAGTATAGAACCGGAAATTTGTGATTCGGGTCAGCGGGGGATTCAGGTGAGCTCTTCACTGAACATAAAGAGGCGGAAGACTGAGGATGGCTATGTCATTTTGTTTGCCGATCTGAATCTTATCATCGAAAATAATGGTAAAAAAATAGGTACAGTACGTTCGAAGGGCCGTCAGTCAGCCGGGCAAATGGATGATGCTACCAGTCTCCTTCTGGAAAAGCTGTTCACCCCGGAGCTTGAGCAAAAGCTGGCCAAATATATACTTGGCATAAGGTAGGATTGAATGATGTACAGAGTGGTCAGGATGGTCTCGGGAATTATATCTACGGAGAGGGATATGGGTATTGTTGCAAATAGAGTTGTTCTTTTTGTCTTATTAAGCGTTGGCCTCTGTCTAAGCGGCTGTGTTACGGAGAAAGGCGGGTTCGGGCGGATCAATGATGGTCATCGTCCAGATACCTCCAGAGAGTCAGGCTTTTCCACCCTTTCTGAACTCACCGATATCTTTAGCCGTGATCTTGCCTCGCAGGTTCAGTCAAAAAAAATTTACCTTGATCGGGCAAAAATCAGAGATGTAAGTACAGGTGATGTTGCTAACTTCTCCTCCTATTTACAGAATGAACTTGAGGCGTCTTTGAGCAGAACATTTGACCTGCAGGTTGTCCCCGATGGAGCAGATTTGCTTCTTGGCGCAACTTTTCAGAGATACGGTGATCATATAAAAATATTTTTTAAATATCACTCCCCGGATTTTTCGGTGAATAAGAGTATTGATTATCATATTGAGCAATCAAGAATACCAAGGGATTCCCTGAAAGAGAATTTACACTCAAAGGCAAAGCAGCTTGCGGCAAATATTATAGCTGACGATCTTGAGTATAAAATTTATGTAAAGCCCTTTGAATCATCAAGGTATGCATGTGTCTCTCCATTTTCCCGTATGTTTTCAACCTTGGTTAAAAGTCAAATAGTTCAGATTCACAGGCAGGTGGAAATCATTGATGATTGTCCTGTGAAGGGGAAATTATCACACTTGAATAGTGCGGGCAAGAGGGGAAGAGGTGGTGCTGATGATCATTTTGCCGATGCCGATTCGGTGCTTGAGGGTGAATATGTTATCAATGGCGATCAGGTTATGGTCACCCTTCTCCTTAAGAGTCTTGATGGGCATGTAATAAACAGTGCTCAGATTGATATTGCATCCTCTATCATCAAAATTCCGCTGGGTGATCCGGCCTCGGAAAAACTGGCGGATCTTGCCGATCGCAAAAGTGAAAGGCAGGAGAGAACGGTTAAACGGGTGAAACTCTCCACGGGTAAGGGTGGGGATTATCCTGTTTATTTTGAGGGTGAAAAAATTGTCTTCTATGGCCAGGTCAAGGAGCCACTCTTTCTCTATATATACGATATTACCAGCAGGGGTGATGTTGCCCTTCTCTATCCATATGGTTTCGGAATCGGGCAGAAAAAGGTGAATCCGGGTCGTTTAGTCTCCATCCCGGACGAGGAGGATGGGGTTGATCTCTATGTCGAGGCACCATTTGGCAAGGATGCTGTCAAGGTTTTCGCAAGTTCAATCGAACTGCCTCTGCCAACCCTCAGTGCTGCGGTGGAGTCGAAGAGTTATGCCCGGGGCGTACGGGCAATCGGTAAAAAGCGAAAAAGGGTTCAGGGAAGATTAGCGTCCAGGACAGAAATTAATCCCAGTGATCTGGTCGACTACTATCGGGGACTGGCCGAGCGGTTTGACATTAAAATTTATGAAGACAGCATTTTGCTGGAAACAAGATCAAGATAGGGGAAGAGGTGCCATGCAGAGAAAACTTTTGCTTACAGCGGTCGTTAGTCTGATCTGGAGCATGCCCGCCCTTGCCGTAGGTCCTGCCTTTGTTGAAAGTGCAGATGAGATGGTTGAGCAGATGCTTGGTGGCAGAGAGAGTAGGCAGGCAGAGGGCTTTGTTGTAGGCGGGGAGGACAACAGTAGCCGGACAAGGGGCTTTGTGGTAGGCGGGGACCAGGGGCTAACCAGGTCTTTTACTGTGGTGGAACCCAAGACCCGTGCCATTAAGGTTCGGGCCAAAAAGGGGGGGCAGGAGCAGACCATTGTCGTTCAGGTGGGGATCGGTCTGGACCCGGCAGCAAGGCTTAAGGTTGAATTTGACCTGAATTCGGCGAGGCTTCGCCGCTCAGCATATCCACTTTTAGCAGAACTTGCCAGGGCCCTGGAGGATGAGAGGGTGGTAGAGCACCAGGTCTGCATAAAGGGTCATACTGACAGCGCTGGTGCTGGCAGCTATAACTTGCAGCTCTCCTATAGCCGGGCAAATGCCGTGAGAGACTATCTGGCCGGTGCGGGCATGTCTGTCGATAAACTTGAGGTCTTCGGTTATGGCGAGAATATGCCGCTTGTCACCAATAGCAGTGAGGCTAACAGGCAGCTCAATCGCAGAGTTGAGGTGTCGCTTAACTGTCCAGAAATAAATTAGATTTTGATTTAGGCTAATTATCTCTTTATACTGAAAAAGAGTGAGTGGAAATATGCTGAAGAGTCTCTGTCTCCTTGTGACAATATTTTTCTGTTCTGTCGCTCTACCTGGACTTGCCGCAGAGAGGGTGGCTCTGGTGATTGGTAATGGTGCCTATAAAGATGCACCGCTGACAAATCCCGTAAACGATGCAGATGATATGGTGGCCCTGTTAAAAGGTTTGGGCTTTAAGGTTATTAAGGTGATCAATGCCGATAAGCGGGAGATGCTTACGGCCCTGGGTAAATTTTCTCGGGAGTTGCCGTCATCGGAAATAGGCCTCTTTTATTTTGCCGGGCATGACATACAGATCAACACTCGCAACTATCTGCTGCCTGTCGTAACAACCCCTGTAAACGCGGTTCTTGCAGTGCAGGCCAGGGCTTTGCCCAGATGGATGCACCCAAGGCTACCATTATTGCCTATGCAACGGGTCCCGGTTCAGTGGCAGCAGACGGGGCCGGCAGAAACGGTCTCTTTACCAAGCATCTGCTCTCCGCCTTTAAGGCTCCCGGTCTTGATATCCAAAGGATCTTTAACAGGGCGGGGATGGGGGTAATGGAGGAAACTGCCGAGAGACAGATTCCTTCGACCTCCAATATCCCGATTCCGGATTACTCCCTGACAGCTCAGTCCCTCCCCCCCTGACTACCCTTGATCCTGAAGAGAAACTTTGGCTTGCCGTCAGAAAGCTTGGCGATCTTGCCGCCTTTGCAACTTATCTGGCCGAGTATCCCTCTGGCAGGTTTGTAAGGGTTGTGAAACTACAGATAAAATGCTCAAGAAGGAGGTTGTTGCCACAGGCGATTCCTTTGGCGGTGGTCATTGTTATGAGAGGCCTGTGCATGAAGTCTGTGTAGATGGTTTTTCCCTGGCAGAAAAATTTAATCGGTCGGTCTCTGCAGGTAAAAGATGTCAAATCTATTGCGCCACTGTTACTTAGCCATAGGCTAAAGTTATTTTTTTTGCAAATAGCTGATCAATTTTTTTTGTTAAAGATTGTTTGTGAAATTGGTATTATAGGGATTTTGTTGATTGTTTTTTGTAAGAGATGTTTTTTTAAAAAAATTTATCCTTCGATAATTAAAATATGGAAAAGAAAGATCAGGACATGATAGTTGGTGTTGCCAGGAAGCTGTATCACAATTATGTGGCTGGTAGCGCGTCTGAGGTTGGGATCAGCGTGGAAGATTTGATTCAAACAGGCATAATCGGTTATCTGGAAGCTAAGAGTCGGCTTGATAAAGAAAAAGGTGATGGCAAGGCATTTATTTTTATGCGGATGAAGGGCAACCAGCTGTCGTTGATACGCAGGCAGGCACTTGTTCGCATGCCCCAGAAAACATACGCAAAGGTAAAAGAACTGCTGGCAGTAAGAAAGCAGCTTGAGGCAAGCTGTGTGGAGGCAACGGATCAGTTACTTGCCGAGAGACTTGGCTGGACAGTAAAGGAAATACATCAACTACTGGCCTCCGTACCTCGGGTCTTTTCCTCCGATGATGTCACCGACAATGAGGAGAGCAGTGATTTTTATGAGAGCCATTTTCTGCCGGGGCAAAACCCACAACCCCTCATTAGTGAAATGGAAAAAAAAGAAATTGCTGATCTCATCCAAGGCTGTTTAGCGCGACTGGAGAATCCGCGGCAACGCTTGATTTTAGTGGCGAAATATTTTGAAGGCATAAACGTTAAAAAACTTGCAGATCGATTTGGTTGCTCTAGGTACTTTGTTGAATCTGAGGAGCAAAAGGGTCTTGGCCAGATGCAGACCTGCCTTGAAAAAAGTGGCTGGCAATGGGACGGGGCAGAAATCGATTAGCTTTGTGAATGGAGGAGTTATGGAAAAATTTCCCAAGATGGATTTGCGACAGGGAATGGAAATATGGAAGGAGCAGGCCCAGTCTCAGGCGGATGCAACTCATCTGTCAGAGGAGGAGTTGGCCCGGGCCGCAGTTCATGGAGGCTTGGCTGAGCTTGATGGATATCTCATTGAGCATTTGGCATCCTGTCCTGTCTGTTTGGCAAAATGGGTTGCTGCCTGCAGAGATATCGATATGAGCAAAGATGAGTTTGCCTATGATACTGCAGACGACTGGTATAGTGGTGGCCTGCTTGAGGCTGCTGCCACGTCAGGGAGCAGATTACCTGCAGTGCTTCTCAGCAGGTGTGGTAATTTTAATCTACGGATTTTTCCGGATGAAAAGAGTACTGGGGCGATGGTGGCTCTTGAGACTCGTAACCCTTCAGCAACAGGACGCAGCGAGGGTAAAATGGTCACCGTTCAGGATGCTGAGGGTAAAATTATTGTCGAAGGTAAAATTATTTCTGGCCGGTTTGCCCGAATGGTTGATAATCTCGATGGTTTTAATTTACAGGTCTGGTCATTAATGATCAAGCAGGGGTAATGCATTGGGAACGGTAAAAAAATGTACTCATTTGGAACCATCTTCTCTTCTTTTTCCCTTTGCAAGTGGTAATCTTGCAGAAATTGAGCTCTCCTTTTATGTCAACTCCGGTAAGAGGGATGGACGTCCTATTACTACCTACCCGCTTGATAATGTTAGTCCGGATCTGGATCAGAGCGTCAGGTATGCCGCTGAAGTTGCCTATCGCCTTGCCCTTCAATCATCTAAGCTTGGGGAGATCTCTTATGCTGCCGGTTATAGGCTGAAAAACATGGAGGGAGAGACCTCGTTGACTGGGGAAAGCGCTGGTCTTGCCATGGCCTTGGCTCTTTATAGTGAGCTGACCTCTATACATCTGGGCAGGGTTGTTGCAACTGGAGCCTTAACAGGATTAGGAGACGGTGGTACTGTCTCCTGGGTGGGTGAGGTGCCCGCAAAACTTCTTGGCGCTCTGGATGGTCTTGAGAGCGGTGATAGCATGTTCTACCCGCTTGCCAACGTCTCCCAGGTTACCGATGTCCTTAAAAAAAAGTATGTGGAGAGAGGAATCAGATTAATTGCTGTTGGCAGTGTAGAGGAGGCTCTAAATTATTTTCCGAGTCTTTCTTGCCCGTCACAGGAGCTGGTGAAAAAGAGCAGGTGTGTTCCTGCCCTAGCTATTATTTTGCTGGTTGGGATGCTACTGGTGGGTGGCTATGTGTTGGGTGAGCATGATAACGACCTTGCTGAAGGGAATGTGATCATAGAGGAATCTTCTGTTGACAAGGTTAGGGGGAGGATAAAATCTTTTGAAGCTTATAATGATCAGGGCGATAAACCTGCTCCGTCAGCGCAAAAAGATAATTCTTTCGGTTTTGAATAGGGCGGCTGGTGCAAAATCCCCTCGTTCTCATAGAGAATAAGGGGCTTTATGTATAAGAGTTGATTTATTCAAATGTCCCGGACATCTCCAGATCTCTTACCAACTCCCGGTCGAGGACGAACTGAACTTCTCGACTGGTGGCATCACCGGGGCGCACACCCTTGAGCATATCAATCTCTGCCTGGGTGTAGCGATATGGCACACCCTTCATTACGATCTCACCACCGTTTGCGCTGATGTCGTTGAGCATCTTCATGATGTTGGCCTGCAGGACAAATGGATCGGTACCGCTGATATTTACCCGCCAGCTAACGTAGGATGCCTGAGGGTTATCGGGCACAATACGCTGACCATAGTTCTTGGCGTAATTAACGCCATTGGCCGTTTTGAGTACCTTGCCAAATACCTCGACGATGGCATATTCGGTTACACCATCAAGTTTAATGCTTAGATATTGCTCGTGTTGCTTGAAATTTCTGGCAAGGGCGCCGCCAGTTGCCGGGGCGGTATGAACCGCCGGTCTTACCACTCTCCTGTTTGATCTGTGACCATTCCAGGCGGTGAGTTTACGGCCAACCAGATCGCCAACCTCTTTTTCAACCTCGGCAATTGCGTCATCACAATCACGGCGGGTTACCTTAAAGGTTTTTGACATGCCAACTCCAAGGTCATGGCCTGCAGAGTCATATCCCTCACCGTCAAGTCGGGCGGATGCCTTGCAATAGCCATCACTGGTTTTCCTTACCTTAACCTTCAGCCAACTGATATAGGCTGCATCTGTGGCGTATTTTCTACATACCTCAAGGCTGGCAAGGGCAGAGTCCTCATGGCTACGCTCCATGACCCGGTTATACTCACGTTCTGATGCATCACCTGCAAAGGGGTTTACAACTTCAAAGTTATGGCGTACCAGTTGGTTATTGATAAAACGCATCATTCTGCGATAATGAAGTGTTGAACTGCCACCATCGTTTGCATCGTCACCTGCCTCAACATAGAAGGGCAGGACTACAATTCTGATTGGCTCGCTGTTGGCGCTGGCTACGGTAAAGGTCAACAGGGTTAACATTGTTGCTAACATGGCTGCCGCTACTGCTCTTACTGCTTTTTTTTTCGTTGTCATTATCTCTCCTGAATAATTAAATGCCTTTTTTCCTTGAGTTGCAATCCTTATCCTCTGTTAATGTGGCTTGCCCGACCCTGTTCTCTCCAGTGTCCTTTAGCTCCGAATAATATAGACCTGTGCCCCTCTTTACAGGGATCTCCTAACCATTGCCAGAGAGCTCTTTACAGCTATAAGTGGGGTTCTGTTTAATATATCGTTCTTTCTATCAGGTCAAGTTTGTTTGTTAAATTATATAGTTCGAGCTATAATCTGCCTCTCCACGCTTAATCCACCCTGCCCTATCGAAGAAGAAGATATTTATGCAAAAAACAAATTCAGTTTTTTGCATAAAAAATGGACTATTGCCACCGCCTCCAGATCAGGGGCAAAGTGCCGGTGGCTTTTGGGGGAGCATGTCGCTGGCTAGTCTCTACTCAAAACCACGATTAAAGGTGACCTGAAGGCTATCGTCTGTAACAGGGGTGAAGCTATAGTTATATATGCCCTCACTGTTCATTTCATTTGCCAGCCATGAGATCAGCTCATCCATTTGCCATAGGCTCTTTTGTCTGAGGGAAAGGCTGTAGCAGACAGATGATCTTGAGCCTGTGGTGGATTGGTCGTAACGCCGCCTTATGTCGGTCAGTCCCGGCAATCCCTTCAGTACGGGATAGATCTTTTGCGCAAAATTGTCTCTGTAGTGATAAAAGCAGATCTGATATCCATCCCCTGTCTCAGAGCGAGAGGCTTGCTCAGCTCTCTCCCAGCCGGCAACAGTCTCCAGAGACACATATGCCTCGGTTTCTCTGCCGGGGACAAATATACCATTTTCCTTATACTTGGATGTTAGCCACACCTGATAAAGTCCACCATAAATCTGATGCGCCTTAATGTGGATACGGATATTGGCCTGTCTGGGATTATCTGTGACAGTTACCTCTCTATATCGTGCCAGGTAGTTTTTCAGTATCCCGAAAGAGTTTTTGAAATAGGGGCTATTGTCGGGGGAGTCCTGTTCTACATAGACAATAGTCTCATCGCTTTCCATATTGGCAAAAAGGCAACTGAGGTTTTTTGCGAGATAGGCAGCCAGCAGATCGCCCTGCCTTTTATTAAAGGGAAGGGGACGCAGACCGAGGAGAAATTCATCCGCTGAGCTTTGCAGAAGAGCCCTCTGCTGTCCACGGCTTAGTCTGCCACGCCAGGAGAGACCAAAGCCTGTGACCCATGATTTCGCCTTGATATCAAGGGCTCTGATATTTACCTTGAACACGCCATCGACAGAGGTTCTTGAGATATCAATACCCACATAATATTTTTCTCTCTGGCTTGCATTACACTCTACATCTTCAAGACTGGTGTGATGTTTGGGGGCTGCGGCAGATGGCCTCCAGACCAGGCCTATGCCCTGCTTTCTGAGCAGTCCATCTATGATATCTTCACGTAGCTGGATGGTGAGGGCATCAATTTCTGTCTCTATATTATCCCGATCCATGGAGACGATTAAAAACGGTTCACCCTTAAATCTCGGGTTATCCCCCAGCTCATGAACGAGGTAGGGGATGGCTTGTTGGTCCAGCCACTCTTCAAGGGTGTGCTGTTGTGCCTGTATGCCACCTGTTCTGGCACAGCCGGAGAGGTAGATGCCGGCAAATAGAATAAACAGAAGGGTACGTTTCATTGTTTTGTTCCTTATTAGTCTTCTTATCCGTCACATGAACTTCTTGTTAGGGTCTAGGTAATATCCAAGTTTTGCCATTTTTGCCAGACTGCTCTTCTTCTCCTCTTCTGTATTGAAGAGAAGAACCACAAAACTTTCACCTAACCTGTTTCTGAACCAGTCAAGCTGTACTTCCGGGGCGCGGGTGTAGAAGTAATCAATAAATTTTTCTGCAAGAAATGGATCATGAAAGAGAAGTACCGGGATTTTATGTTTTGCGATGTACTTAGGTCTTCTTCTGGGCTTAGGTAGTCTCTTGCCTGCCTGGGCCACCATATACTGTTCGGAGATGATGCCTCTGCCCGATATATCCAGAACAGTTTTGAGATGATGGTAGATATAGCCGCTGTACCAGTTTGCTCCCTCCGGGATATTTCTGCTCTTTTGTTTAATACGACCGGGCCCGTAATTGTAGGCGGCCAGGGCCAGGTGAATATTCCCCCTGTACCGGTCCAGCATCATCCTTATATATCTTGCCCCGGCCATTATATTCCTGCATGGATCATAGAGCTGGGCAAGAGAGGTAAACCCCAGATCTTTAGCCGTTCCCGGCCAGTGAATCTGCATGATGCCGTAACAGGCGGCAGATGATTTGGCCCGTGGGTTGAAATCTGATTCGCCTTTGGCTATGGAGAGGAGGAGGGTGACAGGTATGTCGTATCGTTTGGCCGCCTTTTCAAAGCAGATCTGGTAGGGAAAGCTCTTGGCAGGCGACAGCTTAATCGCCCGTTTCTGGTAGTTTTGCCATGCGCAGTTATAGTCAAGTTTTTGGATCGTCTGTCTTGCCTTTCCTTCACCTTGAAAGAGGACCGTCCATACGAATATGGCAAAACAGATGGTAAAGATAAGTTTTATTTTCATGGCGGCCTTGCCTCTACTCCAGGGTTATTTGGTTGTCAGCATGAATTGTTATATCGCCACCCTTGCCTTTGCCCATCAGCTCCGTAAGCTGTCTGTGGATGCCAGGAGATAAATGTACTCCGTATGTAACAGCACCCTGCTTGAAGGCAGCTACGGAACGCCTGCCTGCGCGAATAACAGAGCCTGGGACAGTACTCTGATTTATTTCGTATATTTGTTGTGGTGGGGCCGAGGGAATAAAGCTGAGTTTTCCGCCCCTGCTCACCTGGAGCTTCCAGCTTTTTGTCTTGGCAAGCATAAAGAGCTCTACCTGTCCCCCCTGACCTACCATTTGCAGCAGGGTATTGTTTGAGGCGAAACCCAGGGTGAATCCCTTCTTTCTATCTGGTGCAGGCCTTGCCTCAGCGACTCTATGCTGCTTTTTAGCCTCTGCTATTTTTCCTTGAAGTACCCGTAACTCTTTTTCTGTGAGCTGTTTTTTTATGAGGTATTGATTCTTGCCGGTCTCTGCTTTCCTCTGTAATTCGTTAAGGGCCCCTTGCTGAGTAAGAAAAGCCTCTGTCTGCAGCCTCTCCTCTGCCTGCATCCCAGCAAGATTGTCCTGCAGGATCTGCTCCCGTTCTTCCAGCTTTTCTATCTTGGCAGCCAGAGTTTCAAGCTCTTTAATGCCCCTCTGTAGTTTTTGTTTTTTTGTCTGGATCTCTGATTCAAAGAGAGCTGCCCGGCGAATGAGCTGAGCCAGCTGCTCTTTTAAGTCCTCAACCTCTTGCGGGCTCGTTTTCGTTTCTAATTCAGGGCGACTATTTTGGGGCTGAAGAGGTATTGCTTGAACCAGCGCGAAAATGACCATTAAACACATGCAGATAATGGCGAAAAAACGCATAACATCTGTTTGCAGGGTCTCTGTCTCATCACTTCCCTGATTATGGCGAAAGCGTGCGGTACCTGTCCTCATGTTGTTCCCCGCTCATCTTTGAGAAGAGAGGCAATATTGTCAAGTTTTGCTATGATTTCCAGGTGTTCAGAGAGCTGTTGGCCAATTGCAAATTTATAGAGTTTACTGCCCAGCATCCATGCCTTTATCATGCGCATCAGGTATCCACCGATGCCGCCAACAATTGTCGTTGACAGTGAGAGGAGGATGCCTCCATCAATAAGTTCTTTAAGTATACTGAAGGCCCCTTTTTGGGCAGCGGTATCTGCATCCAGGCTGCCCAGCGAAACAAGAAGTGCGTTGCGCATGCCGATTGCAGTCCAGATGACACCGATGCCGAAGAAAAGGGTGATAAGGAGATCAATCTTTTCTTCAAGTGGATATATCTTTTCGGGGGATGTGGCTGTGCTATCAAGAGCCCTCTGCAGGCGAAAAAGATATAAGATGTAGAGGCAGGCTATCAGGGCAAAGGGGATAATCGAGAATCCTAAGTTGTCGTGGCACCAGTATAGAACGGGGATGAGGCTGAGGCTGTTTGTTGAGCTGATTGCCACTGTTCCCGATATGTTGAGAATATAGATAAGGGCTGCAACTGAAATTACGCCTAACATCATGCCGGCGAGATAGCTGCCGGCGTTTTGTTTCATTGTTTTGTTTTTCATAGCTCTAGCCCGTTTTATTCGGCCTGACACGCATCGCATGCGGCTTCCATGATGAGGTCAAGCTTGGTGAGGTCGTCGCTGGCCTTTGCATAGGTAACCTTGTCATTTGCTGCCCCGACCAGACCTCTTTCTTTGTCGGCAAGTTCTGCCTGCCAGTCACCTCGAAGGGACTTGAGATTTGAGCAGTAACTGCATGTCTGGTAGTCATCGGGCAGGGATATAAACCTGTGCGAGAAGTAGCGGGTGTAGTATTCTTTTGCCTGTATCTTGCTGATTATACCCTGGCTTTTTGCCCAGACGAGCAGCTTGCTGAACTTCTCTTTGTTTGCTTCTGTCGGATCTCCTTCGCTGATATCCAGGAGGGTTTTGAAAATTGTCTCAAACTGATAGCTGCACTCCCGGTTTGCAAGTGTTTGCCGGGCCGTTGCAAAGGCAGGGTCCAGCAGGTAACCTGAGGGGAGCTGGCAAACTGGCTCTGGCACTGAATTCGTGTGAGTGGTGGATGCACATCCTGTGGTGATGGTGGCCATGGTTGCCGCTACTACAAAAACTTTTATTCCGTTAATTATTTTTTTCATCTCTTTTTCTCCTATTCAATGATTTTGTCTTGTCTATTCCATTTCAAGAGGGCTTTGGAAACCACCCTGCTCACTGCTGCCAATAACGGGGAGTGAGCCTTCCTCCTCAATTTCACCAAAAACAACTGCCTTAACAGCGCTGACCGTGCTGAGCATTTCCGGGGTTAAGGTGCCATACATCTGGCCAATGCGGTGCATGGTTTCCTGTTGGACGATTTCAGCTTCCATGATGTCAATCATATTGAGGACCGCCCCGCTATCAAGGTAGATTTCTGAGGCGAGTGAGGCGAGGTTGGTGTTGCCGCCGCGACTGATCATACTGTGATACTGAGCAAATCTGGTTGAGAGTGAATAGCGGCCCTTGTAAACCTTTGGCTTGGTAGTATTGCTGAGCAGGCGCTGAATACCGGCAGGTGTGGTCTTTTTGCCGATCTCTTTTCTCAGGTTTTTCTCAATCCCCTTATTTGTTGCAGAAATGGACTGTTTGATCTCAGGAAGGTTCTCCTTCATGATAGAGAGCATCTCCATATAGCTGTCTCCCATCTGTTTTGATATTTCCAGACATCCGGGGTCACTTGAGCCTTCACAGCCGGTTTCCTGGTAGAGGCGTTGTTGCGTTTCGAGTTTGCCGATGGTGGCTTTAAGGCTGCTTTCCATGTTGCCGGCCACCTCGCCTGTATGGCTTAACTGTTCTGTTACATCTGTGGGGAAGAGGTTCAAAACAGGTTTTGAGTTTGCCGCCTGAGCATTCATGGCTGGAAGGGCAGCTCCGAAAAGAAAAATAAAGGCGGTGGCTGTAGCTATTTTTTTTCTGATTTTCATTTGTGGTCTCCTTTGAGAGGTCGGTTTATAGAGAGACACCTGTCTCTTTTATAAGTTCAATACTGTTAGCTTTTTCTGCTTCGCTGGAATAGTTGAAGTAAACCTGATATGTTCCAGGCCCTGTTTTTTCAGCAAGACATTCGATACCGCTATTTTTTGTTATGTATGCGGCAAATCTATCGGCCTTGTTCATCAGTGAGAATGGTTTCCAGAAAAAATGTTTTTCGCCTGCTACATCATCAACGATTATCACCTCATCTACCGGCATGGTGATTGGCGTAGCCAGGATGCTAAGGGCAGGCTCTGGCGTGATCAGTTCGGGCTCTGCCGTGATCAGTTCGGGCTCTGCCGTGATCAGTTCGAACCTCTGGCGTGATCTGTTCGCGCCTGTCACTTTCAGCCTCTGGCCAGGCACAATCATCCCTATTCTGCTCAGCCAGGGGAGTGATGCCTGATTCTCCTCCGCTAATAACATCAATCCCCTCCGGAGACGGCGCGCCTCTGCTATTTCCCTTCCCTTATTGATGATCAGCTCTGCAAGTTGGGGGTGGGATTGCCACAAAAGTAAACTGACAAATCCACCGACAATAAAACCGATTATAACTTTCATATATTTCTCCATAATTGTTTAGCATTATCAGCTTTCTCAAGAGAGGTATCGTTGATTATTTTCGTTTTTCAAAAAACAAAATATTTTTTGAGAAAAGGGGGCGCTCCACCCTCTGTCTCAGCGAGGTGCATGAGTTGTTTCTGTATCGTGAAGCAGGGTGGAGGGGGGCCTTGGTATTATACCAATATAACTGTTAATTTGCTTGGATGAACGAAGGGGAGAGCGGCCTGCTCAGGCGGGGGCAACGAAAAAAGGCCAGGGGGAGTTGCCCCTGGCCTTTCTGTCTATGGAGTATGAAAATCAACCTGTCATGCTAAGGCTACTGGCGCAGCGGTGGATCTTCTGTGGAGCTTAGAACCAAAAATATGGATATCTGTGGTTTCGCGGGATGTTGTTGACTATGAGAGCGACCAACAACATGATTATTGCTCCGAGACCGACGGGTATAATTGCATATAAATAGTCAAGGCTGTGAATCTTGCTGCTACCTATAACTGCAATGAGTGCGGTTGCGCCCCCGGGAGGGTGCAAGGTTTTGCTGATGTGCATGGCGCCTATGGCCATAGAAACGGCGAGAGAGGATGCCAGCCACATCTCCGAGGGGAACATTTTATAGCAGCTTACCCCTATGATTGCTGAAATTACATGCCCACCTATAAAGTTTCTTGGCTGGGCCAAAGGACTCTTGATAGCACCATATATTAAAACGGCAGAGGCTCCAAAAGATCCTATGATCATCACGAAATCTGTATTTTCAAGGATGTTGTAGTTAATATAGGAAACCGCAGCAATGCCGAGAAATGCCCCTACGCACGACCAGAGAGTGACAAAGGGACTTACCATTGGTGGGCTTTTGTTCACGCCCTTCATTTTGCAAAAATAGTGAGAGGCGATGCCTTTTTTTTTCATTGTTTTCCTCAATAACTTGTCTGCCTAGCTTTCCCAACCATTGCCTGGTCATTTTTTTATAAATTTGTCTTGAGTTGCTGAATGTCTCTAGCCGTGCATTTGATTGTAGCAATCTTTCTCTGTGGATATCCAGAAAATCATGAGCTCTCTGATGATTGGCCCGAAAAAAAGGCACCGACAACGTTAATTGTCGGTGCCTTTCTGTGCTAGATGCAAGGCCTAGTTGCCGGCCATCATGTCAGCAATATCACTCTCGGCGGTGCCGATGGGCTTGATGTTGAAGTTATCTACCAGCACCTTGAGTACCGCTGGCGAAATAAAGGCGGGCAGGCTCGGTCCGAGACGGATACCCTTAACTCCCAAATGCAGGAGGGCCAGGAGTACTGCCACCGCCTTCTGCTCGTACCAGCCGATATCAAAGGAGATGGGGAGCTCGTTGATATCTTCGAGCTGGAACACTTCCTTAAGTTTGAGGGCGATAACTGCCAGGGAGTAGGAGTCATTGCATTGACCGGCATCGAGTACCCGCGGGATGCCGCCGATATCACCGAGGTTCAGCTTGTTGTAGCGATACTTTGCGCAACCGGCGGTGAGAATGACCGTGTCCTTAGGAAGTTTCTCAGCAACTTCGGTGAAGTAGCCGCGTCCCTTTTGGCGGCCATCACAGCCTGCCATGACCACAAATCTTTTGATAGCCCCGGATTTTACCGCTTCAACCACCTTGTCGGCCAGGGCTATTACCTGATTATGGGCAAAGCCGCCAACGATGGTGCCTGTTTCAATTTCCTCAGGTGCACTGCAGCCCTTGGCCTGTTTGATAATGGCGGAAAAATCCTTTGCCTTGCCCATTACCCTGTCGGCAATATGAGATACTCCCGGATAACCGGCCATACCGGTGGTGTAGATGCGGTTTTTGTAAGAGTTGCTCTCCCTGATGGGTACGATACAGTTGGTGGTCATTAGGATCGGGCCGTTGAAGCTCTCGAAATCCTTATTTTGATGCCACCATGAGCTACCATAGTTGCCCTTAAGGTTTTCGTATTTCTTGAATGTGGGATAGTAATGGGCGGGAAGCATCTCGCCATGGGTGTAAACATCAATCCCCGTTCCCTGGGTCTGGATCATTAACTCCTCGAGATCTTTAAGATCATGTCCACTGATCAGAATGGCTGCCTTGTCACTGCCCCCGATGTTTACCTCGCTTATCTCAGGATGACCATAGCTCGTGGTATTGGCTGTATCCAGTGCTGCCATGGTGGTGACAGCGCATTCGCCGGCCCTGAGGACAAGGCTTACCATTTCATCAACGGAATGATCTTCCGTGGTGGAGGCCATGCCTTCAATGACAAAGTCATAGATCTCTTCTTTTTCCACCCCGAGCACGGCCGCATGCTCGGCATAGGCACCAATACCCTTTAGGCCAAGAATAAGCAGTTCGCGTAGAGATCTGACATCTTCGTTTTCTGTGGCCAGCACTCCGACGGTCTTGGCCTTCTCTTGAAACATGGCAGGATCGCTGGCAAACCATAGGGCAGAACCGTCCAGCTGGTCTGATGCTAATGCCTTGTCGTCGGAGCCGAGGAAGTTCATAAGTGTCTTCCAGATAGAGGCCTGCTCGCTAGCAGAGCCAAGACCATCTAACTCTGTTTTTAGACCCTGCTTAATGGCCTGGGAGCGCTTGATCCATCCCTCCAGGCTGGCGTTGTCAAAGTTGGCATTGGTGATGGTGGTAAAAAGCCCCTGAGAGATGAATAATCCGACGCTTTTATCAACCTTTACACCTGCATTTTTGAGGCCCTTTGCCAAGACGGCAATACCCTTGAGATCGTAGATGAGCAGATCCTGAAGGTTGGCCGTTGTCTCTTGTTTTCCACAAACACCCTTGACTGTGCATCCTGTACCTTTAGCGGTTTCTTGACATTGAAAACAGAACATATGAACTCCTTTTCCTCTGTGGCTGTCTCTCTTCGTCTTAAACCTTTTTGGTGTTATCGAATAGAAACAGGAATAATCGGGGGAGAGGGCTGCCCCTCCCCTGTAATGTTGAACGTTTTGTCTACTCTACACGAGAGAAAAATTGTGGCCTTGACCTGGGTCAATTTTTGTGAGGAGAAGGTGCTTTTCTCTTTAGGTTTTTTTTATGCTCCTCTTTTCTGAAGCTTGACCTGCAAAAAAAAATAGATGGCAAAGCACTTATGTCAGGCTAACCTTAATGCCTTGATTTGCTAAAGCTCAATCGTATAGGATTAATGGAGCTTTATGATATGAATCTTTCGTTATAATTTGTCCTGGGGATTCTCAGGAAATGAAATTAAGGGGGTATCTATGTTTTGCCATCAGTGTCAGGAAACAGCTAAGGGAACGGGCTGCACCGTTCAAGGTGTTTGTGGTAAAAGAGAAGAGGTTGCTAATCTTCAAGATCTTTTTATTTGGACCCTTAAGGGTATTTCTGTCTGGGGTCTTAAGGGCAAGGAATTTGCTATTTACGATGAGAAGGTCGCCTTTTTTATCGTCAAGGGTATGTTCGCCACCATAACAAATGCAAATTTTAACGGTGCTGATTTCATCGGTTTTATCAAAGAGGCTGTGGTCCATCGTCAGCATCTGCAGGCGCAGGTGCTTCAGGCTCATCTCTTGGCCCATGGAACAGCCTTTGTTGAAGACCTGCCCGAATGTGCCACTTGGTCCTTTGGGGATGAAACTGATATTCTGGCCAAGGCTTCAAGAGGGACAGGAGGTTGGCTAGAAATAGTGGATGAGGATGAACGTTCTCTTAAGGCCACTGTTTTGTACGGTTTGAAGGGGCTCTGTGCCTATGCGGAACACGCCTATCAGTTGGGTGGTCATAGTCGGGAGATCTTTGAATTTCTGATGGAAGCTCTTGCGGCCCTGGTTGATTCTACCCAGACCCTTGAAGAACTCCTGGCTTTGGTTCTTAAAACAGGGGGGATGGGGGTACAGACCATGGCCCTGCTTGATCAGGTAAATAATGAGAGCTATGGCGCCACTGAAATAAGCACAGTTAGTCTGGGGGTTGGCGATAAGCCGGGTATTTTGGTCAGTGGCCATGACCTTAAGGATCTGGAAGAGCTGTTGGTCCAAACCGAGGGTAAGGGGGTTGATATCTATACCCACAGTGAAATGCTTCCGGCCCATTATTATCCCAAACTTAAAAAATATGATCATCTCGTTGGTAATTATGGTAACTCCTGGTGGCTACAGAAGAGGGAGTTTGACTCCTTTCACGGGCCGGTCCTCTTTACCTCAAACTGTATTGTTCCTCCTAAACCCGAACATGTTGATCGAATTTTTACCACCGGTGCCGTAGGGGTTGTCGGTTGTGCCCATATTCCCGATCGCAGTGGGGGCGAGGCTAAGGACTTTTCCCAGATTATCGATCTCGCCCTATCCTCTCAACCACCTGAGCAGATTGAAACTGGTACCATCGTTGGTGGCTTTGGTCATAACCAGGTGCTGGCCTTAAAAGACAAAATTATTGATGCGGTAAAATCGGGGGCCATCAAAAGATTCGTGGTCATGGGAGGATGTGACGGCCGTCATAAAAGCCGTAACTACTATACCGAGGTGGCCAGATTGCTACCTAAGGATACGATTATTCTTACTGCCGGCTGTGCTAAGTATAAGTATCTTAAGCTTGATCTTGGTGATATCGGTGGTATTCCTCGGGTGCTTGATGCCGGTCAGTGTAATGATTCCTACTCTCTGGCAGTGATCGCCCTTGAGTTACAAAAGGCCTTTGCCCTTGAAAATATTAACGATCTGCCCATCTCCTATGATATTGCCTGGTATGAGCAGAAGGCCGTTTTGGTTCTTCTTGCCCTGCTCTCTCTGGGGATAAAGGGTATCCGTCTTGGCCCAACCCTGCCGGGTTTTTTCTCAGAAAATATTGCCAGTATCTTGACGGAACATTTTGAGATTAAGGCCATTGGAACTCCGGAAGAGGATGTCGCGGCGATGATGGCGGGGCATTAATGGCCCCATGAAGAGCAGAGGGTGCTGAGCTAGAAGATGGCCATTTCCCCTCTTTTTCTGGTGGAGAATCGATGTGCTATTTTTTCTTACTAGGGGGTGCGGCACAACCTCTTTTTGTCTTTTTTCGGTAAATTCTAACCTGTAGGAGGGGAGATGAGTGATCCCATCTTTGCCAAAAGACTCAGGGCCTGCCCCCTTATCGGGGCAGGTGTTATTTGTTTTTTTGCTACCATCTTTTGTCTGGCTGAGTCAAATGCTGCGGAGAGTATAATGAAAAACAGAGAAGATCTTTCTATTACCACCCTGGCAGGAGGATGTTTTTGGTGCCTTGAGGCCGATCTTGAAAAACTACCGGGGATTGTCGATGTTGTTTCGGGGTATAGCGGGGGTGATCAGAAAAACCCCAGCTATGAAGAGGTGAGCACGGGCAGGACGGGGCATTTGGAGGCGGTACAGATTCGCTTTGACCCCGAGGTGATCTCCTATGAAGAGATATTACAGAGGTTTTTTCGCCTGCATGATCCAACCGATGCCGGTGGTTCTTTCGTTGACCGGGGGCGCCAGTACAGTTCAGCCATTTTCTATCATGATGAGGTGCAAAAGGAGATTGCAGAGCGGGTCAGGGATGAGCTTGCCCCTACCTTTTCCCGGCCCATTGTCACTGAGCTAATTTCTTTTAGGGCGTTTTATCCAGCGGAGGATTATCACCAGAATTATTCGCTGAAAAGCCCACAGGCCTATGCGCGTTATCGTAGCCTCTCGGGGAGGGATAGTTTTATTGAGGCGATCTGGGGCAGTGCAGGGGAGATGAACTATGAAAAAATGTCAGATGATCAGCTACGTAAGCGATTGACAGCCCTGCAGTACGAGGTTGTGCGAGAGGATGGCACGGAACCACCCTATGATAATGCCTACTGGGATAATAAAAGGGCGGGGATTTACGTAGACATTGTTTCTGGCGAGCCTCTGTTTAGCTCTCGGGATAAGTATAAATCTGGTACGGGGTGGCCAAGTTTTATTCGGCCGCTTGTGGCAGAAAATGTAGTAGAACTTAAGGATAATAGCTTTTTTTTAAGACGTACCGAGCTACGCTCTCTGCATGCAGACTCCCATCTCGGCCATCTATTTACCGACGGCCCGGCCCCAACAGGCCTGCGTTATTGTATTAACTCTGCTTCCCTGCGCTTTATTCCAAGAGAGGTAATGCAGGCCGAGGGTTATGGTGAATATCTGAGCTCTTTTTTGCATAATTAGCCCCAGTTTTGTTGAGAGAGGAGAGGGGGATGGAAGACTATCTGGTAACGGGTATATTTTTTTTCATGGGGCTTCTCGCTACGGCAGTGGTTTCTTCGGTTATCTTTAAGCGCCTCTCCTTTCCCTATACCATAGGCCTGGTCGTTGTTGGTGGGCTCTTGGGTTTTCTTGCCTTTCGTTGGCAACCTCTGGCCCTTCTGCAAAACATTGATCTCTCGCCCGGGGTAATTCTCTACCTGATTTTGCCAACTCTTATCTTTGATGCGGCTATTAATATAGATACTCATCTGCTCAGGAGGGATTTTTTTATAATCTTTCTCCTGGCTGTTATAGGTCTCCTCGCCTCAGCCGCAATGATTGGTTACTCTCTTGCCTACTTTACCCCCTTAAGTCTTGGCGCTGCCCTGCTCTTTGGTGCTCTTATTTCGGCAACTGATCCGGTGGCGGTTATGGCCCTTTTTCGGGAGGTGGGTGCACCACCCAGGCTTGCCACCCTGATGGATGGGGAGAGTCTGTTAAATGATGCCACCGCCATAGTGCTTTTTGTTATTATTCTTGGCACCATGGGTTTTGATATAGGGCCGGACTTCAATATGGCCAATCATCCCCTCTTCAGCTTTGTCTTTGTCCTGGCGGGCGGTGTTCTGGTTGGTCTGGTTGTTGGCTGGATTGGTGTCCTTTTGGTTCTTTTAGATAGGTCGAATTTTATTTCGGAGCTGACAATTAGCTTTGTTGTTGCCTATATATCCTTTTTGGTAGCAGATCATCTCTTTGATGTTTCCGGCGTTATGTCGACCCTGACCGCCGGCATCACCCTAAAGGCCTTGGGGGGCAAACATCTTGATGTGGCTAATCTTAAAATGATTAAGCGATTTTGGAACTATTTCGCCTTTATTGCCAACAGCATGATATTTCTTCTCCTCGGTCTCACAGAAGAGCATGTCTTTTATAATATGATTCATCTCCATCAGCATATGTTCTACCTGCTCTTTGCCATCCCTGCAGTTCTCGTTGCCCGGGCCATAGTTGTCTGGAGCATAGTGGGTATCTATAATAGATTTGTTGCAAAGGAAAATACTGTGCCGGGCGCTTATCAGGCTGTCCTTATCTGGGGTGGGCTGCGCGGGGCAATTCCGGTGGCACTTGTTCTGACTATTCCAGCAGAGATGCCCTTTCGTCCCCTCCTGATTGATCTTACCTTGGGCTTTGTTCTCTTTACCCTGCTCGTTCAGGGAACGACGGTGAAGAAGATGATGAAGGCTTTGGGCGTGACCGTCAGGGAGGAGGTGGAAGAGGAGTAGGTAGCTGTTAACTCACCTATAAAATAGTGCCTACTGTCGTTCTAGCCTTTTGTTTGCCAACCTGTAGCTGAGATCTGCTATCCGTTGGATTTGATCCTGATAGTGGGAGACCATGAGGATGGTGCACTGCCTCTTGAGTTCGACGAGGAGGAGCTCTATTTTTTCGCAGGCAGCGGCATCAAGGGATGAGGTCGGTTCATCCAGAAGCAGGATCTCCGGTTGCAGAATCAGGGCCCTGGCAATGCAGAGTCGCTGTTGCTGGCCACCAGAGAGTGTTCTCGCATCACTGTCCAGCCGATCCTTGACCTCGTCCCATAGATGTACCTCTTGCAGTATTTTCTCCACTCTGCTGGCTTTTTCAACCCTGCTCATCTTTCCCTGAAGACCAAGGGGGAAGGCAATGTTGCGGCCGATGCTCATAGGGAGTGGATTCGGGCTTTGGAAGACCATTCCTACCCGTCTACGTAGCTGGTCAAGGGCTATCTCTTTACCATAGATATCGGTTGGCCCTTCCTTGAAATGGATCGTGATTTTTCCCTGCAAATTCCCCTGCCCCTCCTCTTCCCAGAGACGATTAAAGAGTGAGAGAAATGTCGATTTTCCTGTACCCGATGGGCCGGTGACGGCAATAATTGCCTGTTCGGGAAACTGGAGAGAGATTCCCTTAAGGATGGTTCTCTTTTCATATGAAAAGCAGACGTTTTCTAGCGCGATTTTAGGATATTGGCACATGGCTTTATCTCTTGTTGTACTGTGAGAGCATTCGTTCGATGACCCAAGCTCCCAGAAAAAGAAGGGCGCAGAGGGCGAGGAGGAGGAGTGCTGCCCCGAATCCCCGGTGCAGTTCGTCTCTGTTGCTGTACTGCGAGGAGATATAATAGATATAAAATGGGAGCGCTTCAAATTGTTCAAAGAGGGAGCGTATCATCCCCGCCGAGGCAACGGCACCGGTGAGCATGATAACGGCGGTATCCTCTGCTGCCCGGCCAATGGCGAGGATGATTCCGCCCAGAATGTCCGGTAGCTTGCTGGGGAGGAGGACTTGAAGAATGTTTTGTATCTTGCTGGCCCCGAGGGCCGGGGCTGTCTGGCGTAGGGTTTGAGGTACGGATTCCAGGGCTGCTTGGCAGGTACGAATAAGATAGGGCAGGATCAAAAAGGCCAGGCTTGCAGCTGAGAGGAGTAGGCAGGGGCCTATTCTCCCCGGGAACATTTTGTGCAGAAGGATAGTTATGGAAAAACCTGCCAGGCCGATAACGATTGAAGGTAGGCCTGCCAGAATATCAAAGAGGAGTGAAAAAAATATCTTTGTCTTTCCCCTGGCGTATTCTGCCATATAGATGCCTGCGGCAATGCCAATGGGGATGGCCAATAAGACGGCAAGGAGGACAAGGGCAAAGGTCCCCATTAGAGCGGGGAACAGGCCGTCAAAGACCTGGCGGTGGAAGAGGAGTGCATCCACTGCCCCTACCTCGCCAAAGAGAGTTCGGCTGTTCAGGAATGCGCCACCCTGGTGGAAGAGATAGCCTATGATGGTGAGCAGGGCGGCAAGGAGTAGGGCGAATGCGGCCCATGAAAAGAGGATGCTGGCCTGTTCGAACAATTTTCTCATCGAAGGTTTTTTCCTACTCTGCTGGAGATAAGATGGAGGGTGGCTACAAAGAGGAGGGTGAAGAGGTAGAGTACCAGGGCGCAGGCAAAGATTGTCTTGAACTCCATGGAAGAAAAATCTGCGGCAATGACCAGGGCAATATGGCTGGTGAGAGATCGTCCCGGTTCTGTGATTGATTCGGGTACGGCAATGCTGTTACCGGCAAGCATCAGGCTGATTAGGGTATCTCCCATAGCTCGTCCAAGACCAAGGATAATTCCTGCGCTTATTGCCGGTAGGCATTGGGGCAGGAGGACATAGAGTAGCCTCTGGATGGGTCTTGCCCCTAGAGCGTCGGCGGCTCGGCTGTATGGGGCTGGGACATTTTGCAGGCCGCTGATAAAGAGGGTGATCATGGTCGGGGCAATGAGCAGGGCCAGGATGAGGGCGGCGGTGAGGATGGAAAAGCCGGAGCCTCCCGTGATCATCTCTCGCATAAAGGGGACGAGGAGGAAGATGGCGACAAATCCATAGACCACGGTGGGAACACCTGCCATAAGACGTACCATCCCCAGAAGCCTTGGCCGTAAGCCTCGGGGGGCAAGGACGGTGATGACGGAGGCACTGCCCAGGCTTAGGGGCAGGCTTATGCAGACGGCAAGGATGGATATCTGCATGCTCCCCAGGAGCATGGGGTAGATACCATATTTGCCGACAGTCGGTTGCCATTCTCCCCGGAGCAGATCGATGATCTCTCCCCCTTCTAGCAGGGGCCAGGCCAGGTAGAGCATCAACAGAAAAACGGCGATGATCAGACCGCCACTGATCATCGCCGCCAGCTGGAAACAGAGCTCAAGGGGTGATTTTCGTCCAATCATCGAACGGCAACAAATCCCTTGCTGACAACGATATTTTGTCCTGTTGGGCTATAGAGAAAATTGAGAAACAGTTGGGCAAGTCCCGGGGGTTTTCCCACGGTAAGGCTGTAGAGGCCTCGCGCTACCTTATATTTCCCATTTTGCACGTTTTTGAGATTTGCCACAACTCCATCAATTGCCACAGCCTGTACTGAGCTGTCAATATGGCCGACGGAGACATAACCGATACCGTAGGGATCTCCGCCGATGGCGGTCTTCATGGCTCCGTTGGAAACAACCACATTGGCTCTGGTTGAAACGGGCCCTTTCTTCAGGGCCTTTTTCCAGAAGACACTGCGGGTGCCACTGGCTGTATCCCGTACATAGAGGTTTATTGCCTTGTCGATACCACCTACCATCTTCCAGTTGTCTATTTTTCCTGCAAATATATCTTGTAACTGTTCACTGGAAAGGTTGGAAACCTGGTTTTTGGGGTTTGCTACGGCGCTTACTCCGTCTGTGGCCCACTTGAATATCTCCAGGCCATAGCTTTTTATCTCTTTCTCACTGGCCATGCGGCCTGCGTTGCCAATATTAATCATGCCCTCGCCAACCTGTTTGATACCAACCCCGGAACCACCACCGGCAATGGTGATGCGAATATCCGGATTTGCCTGCATGATGAGTTTGGCTGCTTCTTTCATCACAGGGATATGGGCGGTGCCGCCGGCAATCTTAAGTAGGCCCTTTTGCCCGGAAAATGGGCTGAGATCGTCTGCCTGGGCTATGCTGAAGGAGCAGAGTAAAAGGATTCCTATTATGATGGTCTGTAGTCTTCTGAGCATGGTTCTCTCCTGTTAAGTGGTTAAGAACAATGCTCTTAGCATTAATGGCGGGGACGGTCAAATAGATAATCCGGATAGTGAAACCCCTGTCTATCGGCTAGATCTATGCCTTCTCCCCAGCCTCTTCAGCTCCTGTGAAGCCGAGGGCATCCAGTATCTTGTCGTCGAGATGTCTGTTCTTGCCAATATAGGGATGGCAGTGGATATGGATGGCAGGGTTGAAGTTCAGCTCGATAATACTGAAATTATCTTCAGCGGCATCCTCTTCTAGAGAGTCAATCATCATATCGAGACCGGTGATTTTTACCTGCAGAGCTTGGGCGGCTCGCACGGCAATATCCTTGTATGATTGGGGCACCTTGTCGGTGAAGTCTATGCTGTCTCCGCCTGTGCTGATATTTGAGTTTTCCCGCAGATAGATGCGCTGATCCTTGGCCGGAACGGTGGCAAAGGAGTAGCCTTGGCTAGCGAGAAACATCTCTTCAGTTTCCTCCAGTTTGATCTTCTCGAGCGGGGTTCGATACCCTCTGCCCCGCAGGGGGTTCTTGTTCTTTTCTGTCACTAGTACCTGTACGCTTGATGTTCCGTCGCCCGTGACATTGGCAGGTACTCTGTGCAGAATTCCAACGACTTGGTCGTTGACGATAAAGAAACGATATTCTTTTCCGCTGCTGAAGTTTTCGATAAGAACCGTCGCTTCATGCTTGAAGGCCTGAGCGATACCCTGCGCAAAAAAATCATGTCTGTTGTTCTCCTTTATGATTGTTATGCCAATGCCAAAGTTGGTGGATTTCGGTTTGATGACGATAGCCCTGCCCCGGTAGTAGGGATAGTCTGCCAGCGCTTCCGAGGGGCTGCTATAGCTTCTTCCCTTTGGGGTGTTGATTCCCGCTTGGTCGAGTATTTTTTTGGTGATGACCTTGTTTTCCATGCTGAGAACGCTGATGTAATTGTCCAGTGAGGTGCGGCTGGCCTGCATTACATATTCTCTCTTACCCGCCTGTTCCAGGCAGACAAAGTTTTCCTGCCGATCCATGATCTCAAAGGATACTCCGCGCAGGGCTGCCCGCCTAAGGAGGAGTTGGGTGGAGAGTTCCATATCTCTCAGACCGTGGAAGATAAACTGTTCATCGTGACTTTTTTTAAGGAACTTTAAGGCCTGTTTCATATGCCATTCGGTAAACCCCTCCTGCTTGATCTCTTTGAGCAGTGTATCGGTGGGGCGAGACGCTTGGTTTTGCACCAGCCTCTCCAGCTCTTCCATCCCTGCCCTGTATTCCGGCGGGAGGTGTGGGCTTACTGTTTGCTGGATCTCTTGCAAGCAATGGGCAAGCTGTTTGTCCAGCCTCTGCTCGTTGCCATCAGCGTCGCAGATGATAGCACCTGGATTAAGGCCTTCAGTTGCGGCCTGTTCCTGGTTTCTATTGGCAGTTTCTTGCTCTTTGCTGGTAAAGGACGTCTCTTCGGGGCAGAGTAGGCAGTAGATGAGGAAAATGTGAATTATCTCTGCATGTAGAGGATTGACTCCTGTCTTGAAAAAGGGGTTGAGATCAAGCAGGCGGATCTCCAGGTGATTGATTCTTTTAGGGTCGGTGGTGGTTTTGATCCGTATCGGGGCGTAATTTTCCCGTATATCCCGGAGAACTTTTTTCTCCACCAACTCTTGCAGACTTTCCCTGTAATCTGTCAGGGTGCTGTAGTTCAGGTGAAAATCCTGGGTGTTTCTGTAGCCACAGATATTGTTTCGTATGGAGGTGGCATAGGGGAAATGGTAGGCATCCTTGGCGAATGGACTGAGCATATCTATGCAGTGTTTACGGTAGGACTTATGGATAACCGGGCTTGCCCCCAACAGGCAGATGAGAAACCAGCGATGACGGAGAAAATTACGCACGGTTTTCATATAGATATCTTCTCTAAACTCTGCAAAGGGCTGTTCTTGCTTTCCCTCTTCATGGAGCAGTTCCAGAAATCTTTCGGGAAGGGAGATGTTGAAGTGGATACCTGAAAACATCTGCCGTTTTCGTCCATATATCTTGGCCAGTTGCAGACGGTACTCTTCTTGTTCCCGAAACTCGCCCCCAAAATGGGCAATGGGGATATCTTCTTCTCTTTCCGGTAATATGGGCGGGGCACTCTGGGGCCAGAGATATTCGTCCTTGAGCTCTATGCTGACCAGGTCGTGCAGGGTCTCCAGAAAACCTAGGGATTCGGCGATGGAGGGTAGGGGCGGGGTTATTATTTCAATCTGGCTTTCGGAAAAATCGGTGGTGATATAGGGGTGGCTCGTCTTTTCCCCAAGTTCTCTGGGGTGAGGGGTGAGGGCAAGTTTACCCCTGCTGTCTACCCGGATATTTTCCTTTTCAAAACCAAAAAAACCTTCGAAGATCTGTTTTGAGATGAGAGGTGGGAGGCTGTCGAGGATGTTTTTGCTAAAAGCCATAGTAGTGGAAACCTTTATCTAAATGAAAGTAAGTAGTTTGTCTTGTGTCTGGAAAAAGGGCATAATTTTTTAAGCACCCTCCAGAGGGTTGTGGGGAAAGGGCAGAGCTCCTGGTCGAGCTCAATGGTGGAAAATTATGTAAAAAAGATCAGGGACAAGCTTTTCCTCCCCAGTTTCGTCTATTCTGTTATTTTTGCCTGTTACTTAGGTGAAGTTCCTGTTTTAGGTAGGTGGGCAGCAAACACCTCTCCGTATATTTGCCAGAGGGTAAGAAAGAGTGCCGCGATTAACGGGCCGATGATGATTCCCAGAAGACCGAACATCGAAATGCCGCCCAGAGTGCCGAAGAGGACAAAGAGGTCATGCATTTCTGTATCCTTACCAACGAGGCGCGGACGGAGAAAATTGTCGATATTGCCGGCAATAAGACCACAGCCGATGGCAAGAACGGCGACTCCGAAAAAATTACTCATCAGGGCAATTATAATAAGGGCTGGCCCCCAGATGATTGCCGTACCAACAGCGGGTATAACTGACATAACGGCCATAACCGTTCCCCAGAAGAAGGGGCCCTGAATCCCGGCTATTGCAAAGGAGATACCGCATATTCCACCCTGGAGGATACCGATGATAATGGTTCCCTTGATGGTAGCCCGGGTAACAGAGGTGAATCTTACCAGAAGTTTTTGCTCTTCTCTGTCCTGCAGGGGGAGAAAGAAGAGTATTTTGTCTAAGAGATCCTTGCCCACGTTGAGGAAATAGAAGGTCACGTAGAGCATGATAACAGAGCTGAAGATGAAGTTTATGGTCAGCTTGGTGAATGAGCCCAGGGAGTCTATGAGAAAGCTTGATATGGCTCCGACAAGTTGGCCGCTCTTGTGGATAATGGTATCTCTGTATGGGAGTATCTCTTGATAAAAGGGAACTTTTTCCAGGTAATAGGTCATGGAGGTAGGTTCGGCGATAAATTTCTGGATCCAGGGGGCGATGGATTGGCTGACAGTGATTGCCTGAGCTACCACAATGGTGATAAGAATTGCCAGAGGAATCAGTATGAGAAGGACAATACCAGCTACTATAAGCATTGAAGAAAGATTTTCTCTATTACCAAGGAGTATGCAGAGCTTTTTGTGACTGGGGCTGAGCAGGGCTGAGAGCAGGCCTGCCATAAAGATGGCCATGAGGAACTGTTGGATCATACTTAAAAAAACTGCTGAGATGATGAAAACCAGCACCAGTAGAGAAGACTTGTTGATTGTTTCAAAATTCATGCCTGTCCTTGTCTGTGTGGGCCTCTCACCCGGGCGAGGTGCAAATCTTGGCTCTGCCCCGGATAAAGAGATAAATTTATAAGAGAACGCCTAGGCGTTTTGAGTATAATTACAACAATCAGGTGTAACAGGTTTGCTGTGGAGGGTATCTTGGCACTTACCTGAAAAGCGGGTATTAATAAAGATTACCGGTAACCTCTTTAAGGGAGAAGTATACTGGTATTTTACCCTCGGTAAATGGGAAATTACAACTCCCATCATTTTTAAGTTGGCGGGCAGGGACAAATAGAAATGGCAGTGGTTGAATGGGGGTCTTTCGTTTTGAATAAAAAAGCCATAATCTTGCCCTTATTGGTTCTAGCTTAGTAGGTTGTATCCATAGATCATCATCTGATGAGAGTAAAGATTAGAGAGGGGAGTGGGCTGTGATTTCTTTTACTGATGTAAATAAGTGGTATGGAGACTTTCGGGTACTCAAAGATATAAATCTTACCATTGCTGAAGGTGAGGTTGTGGTTGTCTGTGGGCCTTCTGGGTCAGGTAAGAGTACCCTCATTCGTTGTATCAGTCGCCTGGAGCCTATCCAGAGGGGGCATATTGTGGTCGATGGTCATGATGTAAATGATCTAAAGACCAACCTTACCCTGTTGCGAGCTGAAATAGGCTTTGTCTTTCAGCAGTTTAATCTCTATCCGCATATGACGGTGCTTGAAAATATTACCCTTGCCCCTCGGCTGGTTAGGGGGATGACCTCTGGCGATGCAGAAAAATTGGGCATGGATCTGTTGAAGAAGGTCGATATTCCTGATCGTGCCAATCACTATCCCAGTCAGCTCTCAGGTGGCCAGCAACAGCGGGTTGCCATTGCCCGTGGTCTTGCCATGAGGCCCCGTATTATGCTCTTTGATGAACCGACCTCGGCCCTTGATCCTGAAATGATTAACGAGGTGCTTGATGTTATGAGGGAACTGGCTCGGGAGGGAATGACCATGGTCTGTGTTACCCATGAAATGGGCTTTGCCCGTGAGGTTGCCGATCGTATTATCTTTATGGATGAGGGTAATCTTGTCGAGCAGAATAGTCCCCATGAGTTTTTTGAAAACCCTCAGCATGGAAGGACGAAAGATTTTCTCAGTAAGATCTTGTCGCATTAGAGAGAGCTTGAAAAAAGCCAATTTTTCAAGGTTCTCACTATCTGTCTTGAGCTGTTTCGTACTACAACTGCCTCTGCGCAAGTGGGCTGTCAGCCTTCTTTTTCATGTTGGTGCACGAGGTATAAGATGAAAAAAGACCTAGTAACGGAGAATGAGAGATGAGATTGAAGTCGATTATCGCTGGAGCAGTTATTTCAGTAATGGTGAGTGGTGTGGTGGCATTTGCCGGCCCTGTCTGGGATAAGATCCAGAAGAGCAAGACCCTGCGGGCAGGCATTATGAACAATTCTATTCCTGGCGCCTACTACAATGATAAAAAAGAGTGGGTGGGCTTTGATGTTGATATGGCAAAGGAAATTGCCAAGCGCCTTGGCCTGAAGCTGGAACAGGTGCTCGTGACCGATAAGACTCGTATTGGTTTTTTGCAGCAGGGACGTATTGATATGTCCATTGCCAATATGACCCATAAGCGTGAGCGTGATAAGTCCATCGATTTCTCCATCACCTACTTTTTTGACGGACAGAAGATGCTTACCCGAAAGGGTAAATATGCGGACTGGAATGCCCTTGTTGGTAAGACCATTGCCACCGTCCAGGGAACCACCTCCGAGATTAATGTAAAGACCCTTATGAAAAAAATGGGTGGAGCCGAAATTGTCTCTTATCAGGATTATCCCTCTGCCTTCAATGCCCTGCAGATGGGGCGTGTCCAGGCATTTTCTACGGATTCCACCATCCTGCTTGGCTATGCTGCACAGGAGCCGGGAAAGTATGAGCTTGTCGGTGATTTCTTTTCTCGCGAGCCCTATGGTATCGGTCTTCCTCAGGATGAGTCTCAACTGCGTGATGCGGTAAACTTTGCCCTTCAGGATATGTGGAAGGATGGTACCTATATGGCAATTTACAATAAGTGGTATGGAGAGAGAACTCCCTATTATTTTCCCATGACCGAGCAGATTGAGATGTGGCCATAATGGTTTGAGTTATCTGCAAGCGGAGGGGTTGTTGCCTGCACCCGTTTGAGATGTGGAATGGAGTTGATCCCTGCGGCTAATGCTCTTGGGGCTGCTACGTTTTGTGGCGAGAAGCAACTTTAGCTCTGCGGAAAAATGTTGATAAGACGTTGTTCTTTCAGATAAGTTAATAATAGCGAGACGATTATCGCTATTGTTTTTGGGATTAGTAGAGGCCTAGAGGTAGCATTTCATCTGCAGGTAGAAAGAGCTGTCGGCGATGTCATCGGAGTATGATCCTGCTAGCCAGCAGAGAATGGGTAGGAGTCTCCGCTTTCCAGATTGGCGGGATTGCTGTCGGTATAGTCAATATCGCCAGAGCCATAGCCCGGATGGAAGCTGAGGGCCAGATCATGTTTTACCTAGTGATTATAGCCACCTGTGATGCCGTGGACATTGGCATCGTATTCAACAGGGTCGGAGCTGTTAGGGGGTAGCTGTAATAGGGGCGGGCAAAGAGCCAGCTACGCTTTGCCGACAGGGCACTTGTCATCAGCGCCGATGGGTCAAGAATGGGATCGGTTGAGGCAAGTTGGACACCTTCGTAGGCCACACTGCCTGTGGATTGTTTCTGGCCATCATGCCGAGCATGGGGCTTATAAGGTCGGTTCTGGCAATGGCAATGCTGTTGTCGGTGATGGTGTTTTTCTGACCTCTGTTGCTAGCTGTGAAACAGAGGCCTTGGGGTGGTAGGTGATGGCCAGTTTCTGTGGCGCTTCTCCATTGCCGTTTATAAGTTCTGCTGAATAATCGGGACTGGTCGTCTGGATATGGCTGAATTGATCTATGCTGGCACCTCCTGCCAGCATGGGAATATCATAGCTGCCGTTGCTGAGGTTATTGTCGGTAAAGGCATAGAGTCTTGCATTTTCGAAGGTGACATCTCTACTGCCACCCGAAATAGTTCCCCTGTACTCCCTATCTACCTGGGCCTGATCATTGAACTTCATGGCAAAACCGGTGATATTCACCCCATCTGGGGCAACAACCTGGTATGAACTTTCTTCTGCTCTTGTGGTGGTAAGATTAATCAGTCCGGAGGAGTGAAGGACTGGCAGAATCGATGAGTCTGACGGAGCCCCTATGTAGATGCCCGTTGCGGCACTTGTGCCGCCGTTTTCAGCCTCGACGTTGATGGTGCCGCTATTGGTTACATCTCCACGAGTCCAGATGCCTGTTGCCTGACTGCACGCATAGCCGGAAGTTGAGTTGCTGGTCGCTTTAACGGTAATATCGCCCCTGTTGTTGATATTGCCTTCTGAATCCACAATTCCCAAGGCCTTAGTCCCTCTTTTTGCCCTTGCGGTAAGAGTGATATTGCCCTTATTGTATATATTGCCCCCTCCTGAAGTGCTCATCAGTCCGGTGCCCATTATGTCTCTGAAGTTTTTTGTTTCTATTGAGATTGTGCCGTTGTTTTCAATATCAGCCATGCTGAAAATAGCGGATGCCCAAATGAAGCCAGTGTCAACGCCATTGCTGTGTTGTGCCCTGATACTAATATTGCCCTCGTTATTTATGTTGAGTCCGTATACAAGATTTTTTATCCCCCCTGCTCGAGAAGAATCTTCGCTTGTCACCCCTGGGTAATCGAGTCTTATGCTTCCCTGATTGGTAAAGGTCTGTCCCGTTTCGGAGTCTCCCGTGAGGACAATGGCTATTTGGGGCACTCTGCCACTGTCCGTGATGTTTTCAGTATTGGTGTCCCAGGAAGATGCTGTGAGGTATGGTGTAGCCGCTGATGCTAGAGGGGCGGTGATCAAGAGGGCAATGGTGCCGGGGCAGAGGGTGGAGTGGAAAAATCTGGTGGGGACTGGCTGCCCATTTTTTGAGGGCCAGGATCTAAGTTTATGTTCCTTTGGCGGAGTGACGCTTTTCATGGATGAGTTTCCTTTTGAGTTAGTTGATGGGGGGAAATCTTCTAACTCGTTGTTGATACTAAATTGAAGCGTAGTATGTCTAGTAAATGTTTAATATTGTATTGTTTTATTGCTAATTTGCCCGCCTTGCCCTCTTGGCTGAAAGCAGAGGGGGCAGAGTTTTTGTAGCTGTTGCAATGAGTTTTTTAGAAGTGCAGGGGCAAGAGGGGCTTTGGTGACTATTAGCCTGTAGGTGTATTTTCAGTTGATCAAATTTTGTCTTGGCTGAAGATTTGTAGAGGTGGCTCGTGCTAGCTCATCAGAAGGTGGGTGAAGAAGGTCAGGCTGAGGGCGGAGAGGAGGGTGGAGATAAAGAGTATGGCTGAGCTTTCCTCTATATAGCGGTTACTGTTTGCGGAGATAAGACAGACATTGCTGGCAAGTGGCATTGCCGCCAGAAGTACCGCGCAACTTTTCCAGATGGGATCAAGTTCCGGGAAGAGGGGGCAGAAGGCCAGGACAAGCAGGGGGCTGAATACCAGTTTACAGAGGCTGAGCCACCCCGCTTCGAGCATGGTTTTTTTTACTGGCTTGAGCCGAGCGAGGGAGAGCCCCACGGCAAAGAGGGCGGCAGCAGCGGTGGGTGATCCCAGTAGCTCAGCGGAGCGGCTGATGGCCGCAGGAATTCTGATGGTAAGAAGAGAGCAACCAATGCCAATGATACAGGCAATGATAAAGGGGGTGCAGAATGCCCGGATAAGGGGCTTGATCTTACTGCCACCGTCCCTGCCATCGTGCCTGTTGCTGGCGCAGATACTTAGGGCACAGATGCCCAGGGCTGTGAGTGTTAGGTTGACGGTAATGGTGCCGATAACGGCCGCTACTCCACCTCTGGCCCCGAAGAGGCCGACAAGCACGGGGATGCCCATATATGTTGTATTGCCAACCGTTGATGCCATAAGGAAGAGAATATACTCTTCCAGACCCTCTTTTTTGAAAAAGAAGAGACCTGCCATGCTCACTATGATGGTGGCAAGGGAGCCAAGGAGGAAGACCAGGATGAAATCTCCGTTGAGGATATCCGACGCCTCTGCTTGGGAGGTGGTGACAAAGAGCAGGCAGGGCAGGGCTATATAGTAGACGAAGCGGTTAATGACCCTTGCCGCCTCCTGCCCTAAAAAATTGCCCTTACCTGCTAAAAACCCGGTCAGCAAGACGACGAATACGGGGATGATGGCATTGAAAATATCGATCATGGTCTATTCTGGCTCTTTGGCTGATAATCTCTCTCGGTGGTGTGCCTATACAGTCTCTGGCTCTTGGTGCTGTTGGAGCAGGAAGTTGTAAAATGCCTGGTACTGGCGTGGCAGAGATCGCTTTGCTAACTTGGCTATATAAAAGGTTCTGTTCATTGAAATATCTTTGAGCTGAATCTCTCTGAGCCATCCCATTTTCAATTCTGTTTCAACGGCGTAGCGGGAGACGATGGCAATACCGAGATTGGTCTTTACCGCCTCTTTGACGGCCGTGCTTGAGCCAAAGCTGGCAACAATATCGAGTTGGTTGGGAGAAAAGCCCGCATTGGTGAATATCTTTTCCATATTGCGCCGGGTACCGGAGCCTGTTTCTCGGGTAATAAAAGGGTATTTGCCCAAGGACTCTAACTTGATTCTTGCGGGAATGGGGTTTTCCGGGTTGGCTATGACAATGAGTTGGTCTTCACAGAGAGGGGTGAACTCAATTTTTCGGGAAAATGTTTTGCTACCGACAATGGCCAGGAGCAGGCGTTTGTCGTGGATGGCGCTTGCCGTCCGGGTAGAATCTTTTATCTGTGTTTCAAAGATGATCTTGGGGTACTTTTTCTTAAAGGCGGCTGCATATTTGGGGAGGAGATAGGTGCCGGGGATGGTGCTGGCACCTATGGTCAACTCGCCTGCCACTGTGCTGCCCGCAGAGGAGACCTCGTCCTTTAACTGTTTCAGATCTTCGAGTATGGCAGCGGCCTTGGGGTAGAGGGTCTCTGCCTGGATGGTGGGCATAATAGAGCGTCCAAGTCGATCGAAGAGTTTGCAGTCTAGCTGGTCTTCCAGGTTGCGGATATGTTCGCTCACCGTCGGTTGGCTGGTGTAGAGTAGCTCAGCGGCCTTGGTGAAGCTCAGGGTTTTGTATACAGCAACAAATATTTTAAGGTGACGAGTTTCTATGACGTTCTCCTTCTCTCTTTATCAAGAGGTGCTAAATAGATTGGTGCTGAGGTATCTTTCCCCGGTATCCGGTAGAATGGTGACAATGGTTTTTCCTATATTTTCCGGTCGTTTGGCAACTTCCAGGCTTGCCCAGAAGGCAGCGCCTGAGCTTATCCCACAGAGAATGCCCTCTTGGGTGGCAAGCTCTTGAGCTGCCACGAGTGCATCTTCGTCGTTTACCTTGATGGTTTCGTCGATGAGACTGATATCAAGATTACCGGGGATGAATCCTGCCCCGATACCCTGGATGCCGTGGGGCCCCGGGGCTTCGCCGGAAATAACGGCAGAGGTGGCGGGCTCTACCGCAATCACCTGCACTCTAGGGTTTTTTGCCTTAAGTACACTGCCCACTCCGGTAAGGGTGCCGCCTGTGCCCACTCCGGCGACAAAGATATCTACCCTGCCATCGGTATCTCGCAGGATCTCTTTGCCGGTTGTTTGTCTATGGATCTCTGGGTTGGCTGGATTATTAAACTGATCTGGCATAAAGCCATCAGCCAGGCCTGTTAGCAGTTCCTCTGCTTTGGTGATGGCTCCTGTCATTCCCTCGGCTGCCGGGGTAAGAACAATCTCGGCGCCCAGATGCGCCAGGAGTTTACGTCTCTCTATGCTCATGCTCTCGGGCATGGTGAGAATGAGGCGTAATCCCTTGGCTGCGCAGACAAAGGCGAGCCCAATACCAGTGTTGCCACTGGTTGGTTCGACGATGGTTGTTCCCTTAGAGATCTTTCCCTCTCGCAGACCTGTTTCGATCATGGAGACGGCAACCCGGCATTTTACACTGCCTGCTGGGTTTCGTGATTCCTGTTTAACGAGAATGGTGGCAGCGCAGTCCCTGTCAAGTCGACCTAGCTTGAGTAAAGGGGTGTTGCCAATGGATTGTCCAATTGTTGTGGTCATGGCCCTTCCTATAGATGTGTTTTTTGCCCATTTGCATGGTGCACGATAAGCTCAGGTTTTTTTAAAAATACCTTAGAGCCCTGTTCAACACTTTCGATGATCCAGCTATTACCGCCAATGACCGAGCCCTCACCTATGGTGGTGGTGCCGCCAAGAATGGTGGTATTGGCATAGATGATAACATCGTTTTCAATGGTTGGATGGCGTTTTGTTGAGCGTAGTTTCTCGCCCGCATCGCGGGGGAGAGAGAGTGCTCCTAGGGTAACACCCTGATAGATACGTACGTTCTCACCAATAATGGTTGTCTCGCCAATAACGATGCCTGTGCCGTGGTCAATGAAAAATCCCGGGGCAATTTGGGCACCGGGATGAATATCGATGCCTGTTTGGCTATGGGCGTATTCAGTCATTATTCTTGGGACAAAGGGTACCTCAAGGAGGAAGAGTTCATGGGCAAGTCGGTAGACCAAGGTGGCCAGTAGACCCGGGTAACAAAAGATGACCTCATCTGGACTCTTGGTTGCGGGGTCACCAGCAAGTGTTGCCCGAATGTCCTGAGCCAGTGTTGCGGTTATTTCCGGTAATTTTTCCATGAACTGAAGGGCGAGTTTGGCGCTCTCCTGTTCGCAGTTGGTGCATAGTCTGCGGTTTCTCCGGCAGTCATGGCGGATGGCCATGGTGATCTGCTCGCAGACCAGCTCATAAAGATCCATGGTCTCCTTGCCAATATAGTACTCAATATTGGAGGCATGGAGCTTGGTTGTGGTGAAGTAGCCGGGGAATATGATGCGACGTGCCTGGAGGGCAATATCGATAATTTTTTCCTGAGAGGGGATGCAAACAGGACTGATATGGTCAAAGCATTCCTTGGTGCTCCAGCCTGAGAGCATTTTTTTTACGATATCTGGAAGTTGGTTATGCTTACTGTTTTCTGTGATCTTAACGTGATCGCAAAGTTCTGGGATGGTAGGAATCGTTTTTTCCATGGTAACAGCCTTGTGTTTTACTTTTATTGTTTTGCTATAACGAAGATGCCGTAGGTCGCCCGAAGATTAATGAAGCGTTGTATTATATGGCCTTTAGTGCTTTTCGGGTTGGTGTTGATGGCAATTTCTTTGACTATGCTGTAGCCCACCTCTCTGGCAAAGATGCGAAAATCTTTGAGGGTGATAACCCTGATATTTGGTGTGTCATACCAAGAGTAGGGAAGGTGGTCGTTTTTGGGGGCCATGCCGCGTAGGAGTAGTCCCTGTCTGATGGAGTAGTGGCTGAAATTTGGAAAACTGACAATAACATAGCGGCCAATGCGGGCAAGGGACTGCAGCAGTTTGTTTGGTGCAAAGACCTGTTGCAGGGTCTGGCTGAGGATAACATAGTCAAAGTAGTTGTCGGGGTAATCTTCAACCTCTTCGTTGAGATCCCCCTGCAGGACGGTAAGGCCACGAGAGATACAGTTTGTGACTTTCTTTTGATCCTGCTCAATGCCTGTGCCTTGAACGTCTTTGTTCTCCTTGAGCCAGGCAAGGAGGTCACCGTTGCCGCAACCGAGGTCAAGCACCCGGCTACCCGGTTCTACCACCTCGGCTATTACCTGCAGGTCAAAGCGAAAATTTTCTACTTTTTCTATATTCATCTTTTCTTGGTGGTAATGGTGAAATTATATCTCGGCAATGCCCGTATAGATGCCGGCCAGAAAGCCCCTCATCAGTTGCTCCAGGCGATCATCGGGAATAAGAAATGCGTCGTGACCACAGTCGGATTCTATTTCAGAAAAACTGACGTTTCGTCCGGAGCGTTTTAAGGCCTTTACCAAATCTCTGGCCTGATAGGTTGGATAGAGCCAGTCAGAGCTATATGAGATGACAAGGTATTTCTGCTGTGGCGCAGTGAGTTCTGTTTCTGGTCCGGATGTGCTGATCCGTTCAACAATGTCAAAATAATCCGACGCCTTGGTGATATAGAGCAGGGAGTTGGCGTCAAAGCGGTGCACGAATTTATTGCCCTGATAGCGGAGGTAGGATTCCACCTGAAAGTCTGCGTCAAAACCATAGGAGAGATTCTCCTTTTCCTGAAGGTTGCGGCCAAACTTACGGCGCATTGCCTCGTCGGAGAGGTAGGTGACATGGCCGACCATGCGGGCCACGGCAAGGCCTGTGTCCGGATGGGCCTGGCCGTAATATTTCCCCCTGTTCCAGTGAGGGTCAGTCATAATAGCCTGTCTGGCAATTTCGTTAAAGGCGATGGCCAGGGCCGAGTGGCGCATGGTGGTGGCAATAGGGATAACAGAGTGCATCATCTCGGGGTAGCGAATCGCCCATTCCAGGGTCTGCATGCCGCCCACGGAACCGCCGATTACGGCAAGTAACTTGGGGATACCCAGATGGTCAATAAGGAGCTTTTGGGTGGCAACCATGTCACCGATGGTAACCATAGGGAAATCAAGTGCATAGGCCTCCCCGGTTTCCGAATTCTTACTGGCGGGGCCGGTGGTGCCATTACAGCTACCGAGGATATTGGAGCAGATAATAAAGTATTTGTCGGTGTCAATACCCTTGCCCGGGCCGACAAGAAAGTCCCACCAACCTGGTTTTTCCTTGGGGCCATCCGTGGCATAGTGCCCCGCAACATGGGAGTCTCCTGAAAAGGCGTGGTTGATCAGGATGGCATTATCCTTTCTGGCTGATAAATTGCCATAGGTTTCGTAGGCAATGGTTATGGGGCCTAATTTGGCACCATTTTCCAGGATAAGGGGGCTTGGTACTTGGGCGCAGGTGAAAAATTGTTTTTCAACGATGCCCACGGATTTATGATCTTTTATCTCTTTTTCCATTGTCTTTTTATGTCGGTACGGAACCAATATTTTTTGTCGCGCAACAGGAGGAAAGAGACAAGCTGAAAAGGTTTCAATCCGTTGCATCTATGGCGTATATTACGGCAAAACATACTACCAAAATGTGGATAATATTGCTGTGCTAGAATGGGTATCCTTAAATTTTTTTATACAAGACCCGCTCTTGTTAGTGAGAAGAGGTGTCTTTCTACTGGGCCGGTTGCACTGTCTCTTCTGTCTTGAGGTATTCAACAAATTCTGAGACCTTGCCGCCATTGCTTGATTGGGCCTCAGGGTTTACCCGGAGAAGTTCTTCGAAACTGGCGATGGCTTGCTGTCGTTGGTTGAGGTCGTAAAGGAGAACAATGCCCCTGTTGAAGAGGGCGGTCTCGTGTTTGGGGTTGATGGCTATGGCCTTGTTAAAAGAGTCGATGGCCTTTTGCGCTTGTTCGTTGCGGCGATACATGACTCCCAGGTCTGTCCACAGGGCAGCGTCGTTTGGTTTGAGAAGGATTGATTTTTTATAGGCAGCAATAGCCTTCTTATGCTGGTTGGAGTCAAAGTACATATGGCTGAGCTGAATCCATGAGTCCAGATCCTCGGGCTTGTCCTTGACAAGTTCCTCAAGTTTGTGGAGTTGCTCGTGGTTAATGGCCGGGATTTTTGCTGTGGAGGGTATTTGCTTATTTGAGAGTTGTGGCTGAAGTTTGTATACGCTAATGCCTACGCCGGAGATAAATCCACAGATGAAGATGAATGCCCAAACGAGATAGTGGTTGGGTGAATTCTTGGTTGTTTTCATGGTATTTTTTTTGGATAATGTTGATGTTTTTATCTAAGTGAATATTCCTAGTATGCTGTACAGTAGATAAAAGTATAGCTGATTGTGCTTTTTGTCCAGTATGAAGAAATTGCTCTGTAGGCTTTCTGCGGGGGAAGGGGTCCTGCTGTTTCTGCGGATGCCTTTTACGTTGACCTAGGATTTGATATCAGGTATTTACTGTCCGAAAAAAAATCAACGGGGAGGCAAGGCTGTTATGGATTTATTTGTTGGGCATAAAAAAAGGGATAACAAACGAAGCTTGTTATCCCTTTTTCAATTACTGGAGGCGACGAGCGGATTTGAACCGCTGAATCATGGTTTTGCAGACCAGTGCCTTACCACTTGGCCACGTCGCCCCGTTGTGCAGACTTTTATACCATAGATTTTAATTAAGACAAGGGGAAAATTTAACATGGGAATAGATGTAAAGGAACTTATCCGGCGAAATAGGCAAAAGCACGCTGAATTTGAGAAAAAAATAAATTATAAATTTATCGATCTGCGTTTGTTACAGAAAGCATTAATTCATTCGTCCTATGCATTTGAACAGGCTCAGGCTGGTAAAAACAATGAAAGATTGGAATTTGTCGGGGATGCGGTCCTCGATTTGGTGGTGGGCAATGCCCTCTATCGGCGCTTTCCTGAGATGCGGGAGGGAGAGCTTACCCGTTTGCGGGCAGCCTTGGTTAATGAAGGGCATCTTGCCACTATGGCCAGGAAGATTAATCTGGGCTATTTTTTATGCCTTGGTAAGGGTGAGGATAACTCCAAGGGGCGCGAGAAGTCTTCCATTCTCTCCTGTGCCTACGAGGCAGTGATCGGAGCTATCTTTCAGGACGGTGGTTATGATGCGGTGGCAGCGCTAGTGGAGAGATTTTTCTTGCCCGTGATTGATCGGCGTAAGGAGGATCTGCTTCTGGCCGATGCCAAAAGTCGTCTGCAGGAGATTCTGCAGGAGAAGCATAACGAGGGGCCGTCCTATAGACTTGATAATGAAGAGGGTCCGTCCCATAAAAAACGCTTTACCATCTCGGTGCTTTTTCGAGACGAGGTGTTGGGTACCGGCGAGGCGGGGTCGAAAAAAGAGGCGGAGCAACGTGGGGCAGCTCTGGCCATAAAAAAAATAGAGAGCATGTAAATGGGTCTTGTCATACCGCTGTTTATTCCTCACCGTGGTTGTCCTCATCAGTGTCTCTTTTGCAATCAGGAATCCATTACGGGCTGTGCGGAGCCTAAGGCAGATTATGGTGAAGAGGCTATTGCCACCATTGAGGAGTGGTTGGCTCGGGAGTCCTTACATGGTGAGCTACGGGAAAGGGAGGTGGCCTTTTACGGGGGCTCTTTTACCTGCCTGCCGGAAGAGGAACAGGCACGTCTGCTTGCTCTTGTTCAACCCTATATAGATAGGGGATTGGTGGACGGTATTCGTCTCTCCACCAGACCGGACTGTATATCCAAGGATATTGCCGAGTTTCTTGTTGCCCATCGGGTAAAAAAGGTGGAACTTGGGGTGCAGTCCATGGACGATGGGGTTCTGCGGGCGGCAAAACGTGGCCACAGTGCCCTGGACTGCAGGAGGGCAATTGCTATTCTGCAGGCTGCTGGCCTGCAGGTGGGGGTGCAGCTGATGGCAGGCCTGCCCCGGGAGACAACGGCCATTTTTTTGCGGGGGCTGGATGAGATTATCGGTCTTCGTCCGGACTTTGTTCGTCTCTATCCCGTGGTGGTGGTTCGTCATTCAGAGCTTGAAGACTTGTATCTTAAGGGGCGTTACCAACCCATCTCTTTGGCAAAAGCGGTTGCCTTTGGTCACCTTTTTCGTGTACGTATGGATCGTGCTGATATTCCTATTATTCGTATGGGTTTGCAGCCCTCAAAGGATTTGGAGCAAATGTTGGTGGCAGGGCCCTATCATCCAGCTTTTGGTGAGTTGGTAGGCTCTCGGCTGTGGCTCAAGGAAATTCGCCACAGATTGAGGGACTTGCAGGAGGGAGAGAACCTGCTCATGACGATTTCTCATAGAGATCTGTCCGTGGCTCAGGGGATGAAAAAATATAATATAAGGCGTATCCAGGCCCTGGGCTATGGGGATCGTTTTTCTATTCAACTTGATGTGCAGATGACCCGTGGAACTAGGAAATTTTCAGTAGAAAAAGGCTAGTGTATATCGGTTTTTGAATATATCAGAAAAATTGTTTGTGGAGGTCTTTAGACGTGTTGTCTGTAAATCGTCTTGATATACGTTACGGTGAGAAGCATCTTTTTAAAAATGTTTCAGTGCAGGTAAATCGTGGCAATCGCATAGCCCTGGTTGGGGTTAATGGCGCAGGGAAAACAACCCTGTTAAAAATTATGGCCGGGGTAAGTGCCACCGATGATGGAGTGGTTACCTGTTCAAAACAGTTCACCGTGGGCTATCTACCTCAGGAGTCAGAGCCATCAACGTCTGCCATAAGTCTTTATGAAGAGGCGAAAAAGGCCTTTGCTCCGATTATTGCCCTGCAGGAAGAGGTGGATGTGCTTCATCAGACTATCTCTTGCTGTGATGCCCAGGATCCCACCCTTGAAAAACTTCTGCAGCGTCAGGGAGAGTTGCAACATCGGCTGGATGGCAGCGCTATCTATTCCATGCGGGCCAAAATTGAAAAGGTTCTGGATGGTTTAGGCTTTACCTCTGAGGATATGGAGAAGGAATTACACTCATTTTCCGGTGGCTGGCAGATGCGTTTGCGTCTTGCTAAAATGCTCCTTGAAGCACCCTCAGTCCTTCTGCTTGATGAGCCCACTAACCATCTTGATCTTGAAACTCTGAGATGGTTGGAGCAGTTTCTTATCTCCTACGATGGGGCTATGGTGGTAATTTCCCATGATCGCTCCTTTCTCGATAAAGCGACCACCATGACCTGGGAGGTGAGTCTTGGTAATGTCAATATCTTCAAGGGCAACTACAGCTACTATGTCAAGGAGAAGCAGGAACGGCTGGCGGTGGAGCGCGGTGCCTATGAAAACCAGCAGGCAAAGATTCGCCAGACCATGCTTTTTGTAGATCGCTTTCGTTCAAAGGCGACCAAGGCCAAGCAGGTGCAGAGCCGGGTCAAGCAGCTGGAGAAGATGGAAATGGTTGAGCTCTCTGCCGAGGATCAGCAGATTCATTTCTCCTTTCCGCCGGCACCGCCTTCGGGACGGGATATGCTCTCGGTGAAGGGGCTAAGCAAGAGCTATCGGGGAAAAACTGTCTTTAAAGATGCAGAATTTGAGCTGCAACGTGGTGATAAGGTGGCCGTGGTTGGAGTTAATGGTGCCGGTAAGTCCACTTTGCTGAAGATTCTAGCCGGTGAGATAGAGGCCGATGCAGGCCAGAAAAAATTTGGTTCCGGGGTGGTTAAAACCTATTTTGGCCAGCACCAGGCCCAGGAGCTCTCACCGCAGTTATCCGCTCTGGATACCATGGCTCTCAGTGGTGAGGCCCTGAGCATTACCCGTCAGCGTTCCCTCCTCGGTGCCTTTTTGTTTCGTGGCGACGAGGTGGATAAGAAGGTTGCCGTTCTCTCCGGTGGTGAAAAGAGTCGCTTGGCTCTGGCTAAGATGATCGCCATTCCCGCTAACTGTATGCTCCTTGATGAGCCTACTAACCATTTGGATATGAACTCCCAGGATATTCTCCAGGAGGCCATGGGGCAGTACGATGGCACTATTATCGTTGTCTCTCATAATCGTTATTTTCTCGATACTTTTGTCAATAAGGTCTTTGAGGTAAAGGATGGTAAGATAAATGTCTATGGCGGTAATGTGACGGAATATCTGCAAAAGGTAGAGGCCATTGCCGAAGAGGGCAAACGGCAGGAACAGGATGCTACGAGGCAGGAGTCTGTCCAGGAGCCTGGTGAGGGTTCGGGGCAGAATCGCAAGGAACGGAAAAAGCAGGAGGCGCAGAGGCGTCAGGAACGCAGTAAGCTCTTGGGTTCATGGCTGAAGGTTGCCGAAGAGTCTGAAAAGCAGGTGGAAAATATCGAGGAAGAGAAAGAAGCGCTTGAGGTCACCATGGCCGATCCCGCCCTCTATTCCGATGAGGATGCCTGGTCGGCGGTCAGTGCCGATTACGAGGCGTGTAAGACCCGGCTTGAACGAGCCTATGCCAGCTGGGAAGAGGCACAGGGGAAAATAGAAGAGGGCGAGGCAAAACTTGCCCTTAAGTACGGAGAATAGGGATGAGGATAGAGAAGATTGCCTATAAGGAGGAGCGTGGTCAGCCCATGCTTGAGGTGGCTACCTCTCAGATCAGTCTCGAGGCGGGGCTTGCAGGAGATATCTCAGGCAAGCCGGGCACGCGTCAGATCACCCTCCTCAGTGCTGATGTCTGGCAGGAGGTCTGTGCTGAATTGTCTGAGCAGGTACCCTGGACTGTACGTCGGGCTAACCTTCTTGTCGCTGGGGTGAGGTTTAAGCAGAGCGATGTGGGACGTATTCTGCATATAGGTGATGTACAGATAGAGATAACCCGCGAGACCGTCCCCTGTAAGTTAATGGATGCTCAGGTTTCAGGTTTGTTGGCTGCCCTGAATAAGGAGTGGCGTGGCGGTGTTTGTGGGCGAGTTGTAGCAGGTGGTAATATAGAGGTAGGTGACAACGCCCACTGGGCGTAGGAGAGGTTGATGGGACGTGTTTTAGGGACCAAAAAGTTGTTGGGCTGGCTCGCTGTTTTTTGTTCAACGTTTTTTTTCTATTTTGCAACGGTGGTTATTCGGCTGGCAGAAGGTGAGGTGGATATTGATGTCTCCTATTTTGCCTTCTTTCGCTTTATTTTAGGTTTCATTGTTGTCAGTATTATTATGCTTATAAGCAGGCAGCCGGTGCGTCCTCGCAGATACCATTTCTTGTTGGGGCGGATGTTGGCAAATACTGCTGCTGTATACTGTTTTTATAAGGCAGCGTCCCTTGGGTCGGTGGCAGAGGCCAATATTCTCAATATGACCTACCCCCTCTTTGTGGCCTGTGCCTCATGGTTTCTCTTTAAATCGCAGAGAGATTGGGTGGTGGCGGCTTTGGTTGCCCTTGCCTTTGTGGGGGTCTGGTTGGTTCTTAACCCGGGTGGTGATTTTTCTGTGAACGGGCAGAGCATCTGGGGTCTTGCCTCTGGTATGCTTGCCGCCGCGGCAATTATTTATCTTAATCTCTGTCGCATAGATCACGACTCCAATACCATTCTTTTTGTTCTGTTTGGTTTGGGCTCTATAGTTATGTATACGTTTTTCCATAACTATATATTTTGGCCAAATGGTAAGGAGTTCTACTACTTGATGCTCTGTGGTGCTCCTGGCGTTATTGGACAGTATTTGATTACCTTTGGCTTTCGTTTTGTGACGGCTGTTGAGGGATCGGTTATCTCCTCGTCAAGGATTATGCTTGCAGCCCTGTTGGGGCCAATTATCATTGGTGAGCCGTCCCTGGCCCTATTGGGATGGTGTGGCGGTTTCTGTATCTTTGTTGCTAATGTGGGCTTGGCTATGCGTAAAAAATAGTCAATCAGGACGGGCCTCGGCTATTTACGGCTGAGGTCGTCCTGCCATTGGCGTAGACATTTTTGAATACTGCCCAACTCGATAAGTTCATGGGCCCTGTTTAGGGAGACCAGCTTGCGTATGCGTTGGTGCTGTTCGGGCCATTTCTTGAGAATTTCAGTCACCTCCATGGGGAAAAACTGTATTTTGTATTTGGTTCCATGATGTTGATATTTTATCAGATATGATTTTTTCCCCTCTATGCATCCGATAATACCCGCCTCCTCAAAGGCCTCCTGAGCAGCTGATTCGATGCAGCTCTTCTTTTTTACCAGATGTCCCTTGGGCAGGATCCAATAGCCATTGGTACGACTGGTAATCAAAAAGATCTTTAAAGACTTCTTTGTCTTGATGTACGGAATTACTCCATATTGATTTTTGCTGTTCATGGCAAATTTTGTTGGTTGTTCTGGGAATAATTTCTCGCTATATAATTCCTGTTCAGTCAGAGACTTACAGTCTCTTGAGGATGTCTTTCCATACCTCGTTGTAGGCCTGGGCCACTGAGTTGGACTTGGCGTAGGTCAGAACAGGGGCCCGATGGATACCCATCCGTTCGATATCTGTGCAGGAGGGAATGTCGCTTACCAGAAAATCAGGATACTGTTGGCGTAGTCTCTTCATGCTCTCCTTATGCAACTTTTTCTGGCGTTGAACCATGGAGAAAAGGGGCACTATTTTTTCTTTTTTGAATCCCTTTTCCTCAAAAAACTCGTAGAGTTGGCCAAGGGTTCGCTCTGATAGGGTGGTGGGGATCACAGGTATAATTATTTTGTCTGCAACCTTGAATACATTCTCGGAGAGACGAGAGATATTTGGTGGGCAGTCAAGGATGACAATGTCATACTCACTGTCCACGGCCTTCAGGGTCTGTTTGAGACGGGAGCGGCTCTTTTTCATGTTTGCTAGAAAAATATCAAAATCCCGGTAACTCATATTGGCGGGCAGGAGATCAAGGTTGTCGAAGTCGCTGGCTCGAATTGCCTCGGAAAAGCGATCAACATTGGTGAAGAAGGCTTGTTCTCTCAGCTCTTTTGAGGGCTTGATCCGAAAATAAAATCCAGAGGCACCCTGGGGGTCAAGATCACAGAGAAGGGTCCTTTTGCCGCTTTTGGCGCAGGCATAGGCGAGATTAACCGAGGTGGCTGTTTTGCCAACACCACCCTTATTGCTATAACAGGCTATGATTTTCATAATACTATCCTTTTGTGCTAAAAAGCTCACTGACGAGATCTGCTGTTCTGGGGCTGTTAAAGTTTTTGAAATTTTTTGTAACCAGAGCCCGTTCCTTTTGTTGGCAAAGATTGAGCATTGCTCTCAGAGCTCCGATGCCTTCGGCAAGCTTTTTCCCATCCCTTCCCTTAATATCAGCTGTTTCGAGAAATGTCCCCAGGGATATCTGTTGGACTGAATAATCGTTAAATCGACCTAAATTGTCCTGGAGCATTTTCAGTGATTTTATAATTGACTTAACGCTGCCCTGGCTAAAAACCGGGGTGAAAAATTCCAGGAGATAACGAAGCTTTTTGCAGTGGATGCGAAGCTCATGGACGATGGCATCTGCGGTGCTGTCATCGATGCTGGCGGCGATCCTGCACACCTTTTTGTATCTGCTGAAAATCACCTTTTTGGCAAAAAGAGCCGATGGTATTTGAGCCTTCTCTCCCCATATCCACGAGTTGTTGGCAAAGCCATCTTGGAGGGATTTCATTCGCCTGGTATAGGCCTTGTTCTGTAGTTCCTTACAGAGAGAGCTGTGTAGTAGCTTGCGTTCCCGGGTGAAGGCGGCAAAGAGAATTTTAAGGCCCTCATGGGTGCTTTTGGGTACAAGCTTGAAATACAGATCCTTATCAAGCAGATAGACATCTAAATCCCGCAGGCGTCCCGTTGCCTGCATAATTTCTGAAAATTCTGTTTTGAGGTAGGCTGTGTCGGCCAGCGAGTATACTCCCTTAAAGAGGCTGATGACAGAGCGTACCTTGCGTAGACTTACCCGGTAATCATGGAGAAATTCGCTGTCGTAATCGGCTCTGATGCCAATCTCGTTTCTTCTGGCAACGGCAATGAAGGTGTTGATTATTCTGTTGCTTGTCTCCTGGATGGGGGTCTCGGCTTGCAGGGGGATTGTGGGTTTTGCCTCGTAGGCAAGGCTTGCTATCTGCAGGAGAGAATAGATGTCCTCTTCTTTTTCCTCAACCGGTGAACTCAGGGCTTCCACTAAAATTTGATGGGCCTCGTCATAACCGCGAAGGGGTTGACTGATGGCTATTTGTACTCTTCTTTTTTTTCGTCTGAGGAGGGTGCTGCCCAAGCGGGCAACGGTCTTTCCCTCATCGTCGAGCATGGTGTGTGCCTGTAGCTGTAGGGAAATTTCAGTCCGGGGTAGGAATGCCCGGAGGGGCGAGACTGTTTCCAGTGCTTCTTTTACGGGACCTGCTGGTAGCTCTGGCCAACATTGAAGTTCTATCTTGCCCCGTTGCTCTCGGCTTGCTCCTGTTTTAAGGTCAATAAGGATGATGGCCTGTTCTGTTTGTAAGAGTATTCTTCCCGTTTTACGCAACTCTTCGTCGAAGGTATCAAGAATCTTGGCCTCTTGTTTTTCGTCTATCCTGCTCTGCCAACTGTAGGTTGGCTTGAGGGCTTTTTGGATTTTTTTTATGGGTAACTCTGAACGTGCAAGGAGGATATAGGGTTTCATGGCTTTTGTTGGTGGCCTTCGTATTAATAAAATATATTGAAGTATTTCTTCTGCTTCGCGGTTGGATCTCTTCAGGACGTCAGTTGAGTTCTTTTTCTCAAGAGATGAGGTCAGTTTTATTGATTTTTTGTGAAAAAGCAAAGGCTTTTTGGCTTCAAAGTATTTTTTGTCAAAAGGGTGTATAGTGCTAATATGGGCCTTTGTCTTGCACTTTCTCAGCTTTGGGCTGTTAGGTTGTTTCGGTCTGTTGATGGAAAATATGAACGAGGTGAGTTGTTTTTAATAGGAAGAGAGGGAGGGGCTATGGCTCGGCAGAAACAAGGAAGGCAAAAGGTTGGAATAGAGAAGTCGACGTTGATTTGAGTTCCCCCAGTGGTTTCTGAATCGTGAAGTTATGTGGCTTAAATTTAATGGCAGGGTCCTTGCTGAGGCCATGGATTCCCGTAATCCTCTGTTGGCAAGGGTGTTCTTTTTTGCCGTGGTTGATTCGAATCTGGATGAGTTTTTTATGAAGCGCATTGGTCGGTTGAAGCAGCAGGTCAGCGCCGGGGTAAAGACCCTTAGTGTTGATGCTCTCCTGCCTCAGGAACAGATTGATGTCTGTACCCCACTTATCCAGGATATAATAAAGAGGCAGTATACTCTGGGGCGTGAACTTCAGGCGGGACTGGCCAGTGAAGGGATTGTTGTTGCCAGTTATGCAGGGCTTCCTCGCGAACAACGTGCCTGGTTGGATAATTTTTTTATCGATCAGGTTTTTCCTCTCTTGACTCCTCAGGGAGTTGATCCCGCTCACCCTTTTCCTTTTATCTCTAACCTTTCCATAAATCTATTGATTAGTGTCCGTTATCCGGGCAGTGAACATGTCTATCGTAATCGGGTAAAGATGCCGGTCAATGAGGTGATCCCTCGTTTCGTTAGAGTTGGTAGTGATGATGTTTATATCCCCCTTGAGGATCTGGTCAGTAATAACCTGCAAATGCTTCTGCCCGGTATGGAGATAGACAGTGTTGATGTCTTTCGCGTTACTAGAAATGCTATGACAGGGCCGAGTGGGGGGCAGGTAAATGATCTTTTGCATATGATTGAGTCTGCTCTGCGCGAGAGGAAATTTGCCGAGATTGTCCGTCTGGAAGTGGGGCGGGGGATCAGTTCTCTAAATCGGGGGATGCTTGCCGCTGAGCTGGGGATTGACGAGGAAAAAGATGTTGTTGAGTTGGATGATCTGCTGGGTAAGGGATCACTGATGGAAATTGCTAAAATAGATAGAGATCAGCTTCATTTTTCTCCGCATCATTTGGTTAATAACCCTGATCTCATAGAGGACGATCCAAATATTTTTCATGTACTGCGGGAGAAGAAGGCTGTTTTACTTCAGCATCCCTATGAATCGTTTGAAACATCCGTTGAGCGTTTTCTGGATGAGGCGAGTCAGGATCCCAAGGTATTGGCCATAAAGATGACCCTCTATCGTACGGCAAATGACTCCAGAATTATTGAGTATTTAATAGAGGCATCGCAGAATGGTAAGCAGGTTGCGGTGGTGATGGAACTCAAGGCACGATTTGATGAGTCAGCCAATATTAGATGGGCGGGTTATTTAGAGCAGGCAGGGATCCATGTGACCTATGGTGTTCTTGGGCTGAAGACACACTCTAAGGTGATCTTTGTGGTGCGTAAAGATTATGATGGGATTCGTCGTTATGCTCACATCGGTACGGGTAATTATCATTCGGGAACGGCAAGAGGCTACTGTGATCTTGGTTTGTTGACCTGCGATCCTGATATCGTCTCTGATCTTACCGAGTTTTTTAATTATCTGACCACGGGCTATACCCCTATCCGTCGTTATAAAAAGCTCCTGCCCTCCCCCCGGATTCTCAAGAAGGCATTGCTCTCAAAGATTAACAGAGAGATTGCCGTTCAGGAGAAGGGAGGCGTGGGGCTTATTCAGTTGAAAACCAACGCTCTGGAAGACCGTGACCTGACAGAGGCGCTCTATAGGGCCTCGCAGGCAGGGGTGCATGTTGATCTCATTGTTCGGGATTCATGTCGTCTCCGCCCCGGAATTGAGGGGCTTTCTGAAAATGTTCGGGTGATCTCTATTGTGGGGAGGTTTCTGGAGCATAGCCGACTTTTTTATTTTAGAAATAACGGCGCGGAAGAGTACTATATTGGCTCTGCAGATCTCATGACCAGGAATTTGGAGAGGCGGGTGGAGGCCTGTGTGCCCGTAGAACTTCCTCACCTTCAGGCGCAGTTGCGGGAGATTCTTGATCTACAGTTGGCTAATAGTAGGAATGTCTGGGAGATGGACTCCGGGGGTAACTATCTGCAGAGGACAACCAAGGGCAAGAAAAAATCAGAGACGCTTTCTGTGCATCAGCTCTTGATTGATAGCGCGGAAAAACGGGACGCCGCAGGTAAGCTTAAGTTGGCCAAGAAGCGTAGCCAAAAACAGATAAAAATTAGATCCAGATCGTCCCCTTCTTCGGAGAGGTGATGGGCGGTCTCATTGTTGTGGTAAAAAGAGCTCAATCCTGTACATCAGGGTTGGGCTTTTTTTATGAGACTACTGTTGTCTGTTTTTAGGAGATCTCTTCGCCAATGCCAAAGAGAAGTTGGTATAAAAAAACTGAATAGGCTAGGACGGCTACGATGGCGACCGGAGCAAAGAAATATCCTAAGGGGCAGAGTATGACCACGGTGATCCAGTGAAGGGCTATGGTGGGTTTTGTTTGAAGTTGCAGGGGAAACTCTCTATGGCGTGCTGCTACGGCAAGTCCACTGAGGTTCCAGCCGTAGAGAGCCATGAAGGCATGCATGCGCAGTAGTGGCAGGCTATTTTCCGGGTTATAGAGTGGCGAAAATTCCAGGAGGATATAGATGATGCCGGTAATTGAGGTGCAGAGAAGAAAGAGGATGCCCGAGAGGAGAAAGTTTTTTTGCTGGGAGGGAATACCGAGGGATATATAGAGAAAAAAAACCAGACCTACCGTGATAAAGAGGGTGGAGGCGATGATCACCTGGGGAATAAAGAGGCCGGCCAGAATAAAGATAAAAAAGATAATGACTCCCAGGTTGATTATCCAGAAGGAGATCTCCTTAAGTGTTCTGGCAAATGATGTTCTGGCCTTTTGCATCAGAGAGAAAATAACAGACATGCTTATGAGGGAGAGGGGAAAGGAAAATCCGAGGAAGAAGGTATCAAGGGTCAGTTTTGGGATGGTGAAATAGTGGAGGTAGATGGCGTTGAGAATAACAAGAGAGGATATGATGAGGGCCAGGGAGAGACAGAGCAGGGCAGCTTGGTGAAATTTTTTGGCAACGGGCTCACTGCTGCGCAGCATTTCTACAGGGATGCAGTGGCCGAGGTGTAACACCCGTACCCGTTCGGTGATAACGGCAAGTCCCAGTGGCAGGAAAAGTGTTGGTGGATACCATTCCAAGAAGGCTGTAAGGGCAAAGAGAAGGGAGCCAAGGCAGTAGAGTTTGCCGTGTGTTGAGAGTCGCTTTTGTCCCTCCGTGAAGTAGATGAGTAGGGTGCCGCCAACGCAGAGATTAAAGAGGAAGATGTGCAGTCTTTCAAAGTTGAGCACCTGGGGCGGGACAATATGGTGCATAAAACCACAGGCCAGGGCTGTAGTAAGGAGCAGGAGGAGTAAAAGCTTAAATCGTAGACTCATCTGTACCGTCCCAGTTGAATTTTCAAACTCTTTTTGAGTTCAGGGTATTGAAAGCAAAATCCTGACTCTACCAGTTTCTTACTTGATACATGGCAATTTGCCAGGGCAATCTCTCTGGCCATCTCGCCGTACAAAAACGTGAGAAAGCTGGCGGGCACCCTGGGGAGAAGGGGGCGTTTTTTTATTTGGGCAATGGTGGCAAGTAGCTCCTCATTTCTCACCGGCTGTGGGGAAACGATATTTATCGGTCCTCTGATCTCCGGGCAGACAAGGCAGTGGAGGATTGCCGCTAGCATATCGTTGATGTCTATCCAACTGGTGTACTGGCGGCCGTTACCAAAGCTTCTTGGTAGGGCTATTTTGCCGATTTGCAAGAGCCTTTTGAGGGCACCGCCGCGGTGGCTCAGGGTCACTCCCATTCGTAACATGGCCGTGCGGATGCCGGTGATCTCTGCCTGAGCGGCCTCTTTCTCCCAGACCTTGCATACCTGGGAGATAAAATCTGAGCCGGCCTCTTGTTCTTCCGAGAGGTTTTGCTCGGGACTGTCACCATAGTAGCCCGTGGCCGAGGCAGAGAGGAATACCTGTGGCGGCCGTGGGAGTTTGGCCATAGCTGCACAGAGTAAGCGGGTGCCATTTTTTCTGCTCCTGAGGACCCTCTCTTTTTTTCCCCTGCTCCAGCGGCTCAGACCAATTTGTTCGCCAGCAAGATGGATAATGGCATCTATTTCTGGAATGGCATTGCTGTCAATTTCTCCCAGGGCAGGGTTCCAGTAGATCTCCTTGTCTCCCTCTACTCCTCTTCTTACAAGTCTGAATACCCGGTGTCCGCCACTCTCCAGAAAGGGTACCAGCTCGCGCCCTAGTGTTCCGCTAGCTCCGCTGATGAGGATGCGTAGAGGTGGCCAGCTATACCTTTGGTGTCTTGCCAGGTCGTGTCGAAGAATTTCATGGCGGTAGGTGAAGGTTCTTGTCAGCTCTTTTTTTACCGCCCCATGGACAAATGAGGGGAGGAATTCATGGACGGGCAGGCGGTACTGCACCAGGTCTTCCATGCTGGCGCCGTTTTCCTCATTTTGAAAGAGGTGTCTGTGCTGCCAGAGGGAAAAGGGTCCCTCCGTCTGTCTATCCTCAAACATTTTCCCTGGTATGGCCTGCAGATGCTCTGCTTTGACGGTAAAGGCTATGGAGGCTATGCGCATGCGTATGGTGGTCTTGCCTCCCCTGCCTAAGCCTCCACTTCGTTCGAGTACCTGTGCCTCCTGCCAGGGGGGGATGAGGCGTTCAAGCGCTCCCGGTCTGGCATGCCAGGCATATATATATTGAGCATCCACGGGGTAGATAGATTTTTTTTGTAGTTTATTTCGTTTGTCTGTCATTTTTTTTGTCTGTTTTGGATGGTGAGTTCCTAACTTATTGTATATTACCTGTACAGGGGAGGAGTAACTAACAAAAAAAAGAGTTTATTGGTGAAAGATTATTTGCCCCGTGTATTATAAAGACAGAGAAATATACTATGTTCTTCTTTGCTAATATTTATTTCAGTTTTATTGAAGAGGGAAAAATGACTGCGATTGTGAGTGTGAGAGCCCGTTTTTTTACGGGTAGTATAGGTGCCGTTGCTGTTTTTCTCATCGCCTTCTTGTCTTTTTATTATGATAGCGTTCAGAAAAATGTGGCCGAAATAAATGCTCATGCCTCCGTTATTGCCAATGAGGTTTGGGCCGTTGATCGTGGTGGTGTAGGTGGCTATCTTGCTTTGATCAGTCGTCTTGACTCCTATCGATCTATTTCCGTTGTGGGACCCGATGGTATCGTGTTCGCGTCGGCAACGGGTCAGCCACTGAGTCACTGGGCAGAGATACTTTTTGCCTCTCATCTCCTTCTTGTTAAAGAGATGAGGACAGAAATTCTTCATCAGGGAGTACCTATTGGCACTCTGGTGGCCGAAAAATATATTCGTATTTTAGGACCAGGTTTTCTTATTTTTCTTTTTTCCCTTATCCTGGCAACCATCTTTGTCTTTGCACATGATTTGGTTGTGACCAGACGTTTTCTGCAAAAGCGGCTGTTCTTTAAGATGGAGAAGCTCGATGAGAGCGAACGCCGTTTTGAGGAGTTGGTTAATTCTTTGCCGGAAATGGTTTTGGAAACGGATTTGGCAGGCCATATTATCTACTGTAATTATATTGCCGAGAGCAGGTTCGGTCTTGCTGGTCGTGATAAAGCCTTGTACTTTGGCCTCTTTATAGAGGAGCAAAGAGAGCAGCTTGAGGAGCGTTTTCGGTTAGCTCTTCGTGGTCAGGATATTGGCCTGCGTAAGTTGCAGGCCAAGGATTGTGATGGCAGAGTCTTTCCCCTGTTGGTGCGTTGTTCTCCTTGTTATCGAGAAGGTGTTGCCGTGGGCATGCGGGTCTTAGGTATAGACATAAGTGAAAGAGTAGCCCTGCGAAGGCGGATCGAGCATGGACGTCGTATGGAAGAGTTGGGTCTGATGACGGGAGGTGCTGCCCATGAGCTTAAGAATATACTCTCGGGAGTGGTGGGCTATTCTGATCTACTCTTAATTGAACTGGCAAGCGATGCAAAAGAGCGTAGTGTGGTGGCTGCGATCAAAACAGCAGGCTTGCAGGCAGCAAATCTTGTCTCTGATCTTCTCACCGTGGTTCGGGGCGGAGGTGGTTTGTTTCGACAAAACAGGGATATAAATATTATCTTGGGGGAGTATTTCTCTTCTGCTGAATGTCTGCGACTACGCGATGGAAATTCTCACGTCCATTATAGTTTGCAACTTGCCCGTGAGCCACTCTGGATATCTTGCTCAGAGGAGCATATTCTTAAAATTGTGATGAATTTACTGGTGAATGCCACCGAAGCAATTGAAGGTACTGGTGCTGTGCAGATAAAGACCTCTATCGAGGAGTGTACCCAACCATTTTTCTGTCAAAATATGTCTATGGCGGAGGGGACCTATGTTTGTCTGCAGGTGCAGGATGATGGTATTTTGGATGAGTCTCGCAGGCATATTTTTGAGCCCTTCTATAGCAAGAGGGTGCAGGGAAAAAATGGTACGGGGCTAGGTATGGCCCTTGTCTGGAGTGTTGTTGCTGATCATGATGCGGGTATTCGTATCAGCCGGGCCGATTTAGGTGGCAAAATAGAGGTCTTTTTCCCATTAGTAGTGGCAGGGACAGGGGATACTTCTCTGATTATGGGCACCGATGCTGAACCATCTTGTGGAAATGGTGAGGTGATTTTGGTGGTGGATGATGAGATAGGGCAGTGTGAGTTGGCGATGAAGATGCTTTCATTTCTTAACTACTCTGTGCACTGTGCGACTTCCTCTGAGCAGGCTTTGTCCTGTCTTGACAGGCATAGGGTGGACCTGTTGTTGCTCGATATGGGCCCGGGAATAGATGGCAGGGAAATCTGCGCCAGGGTCTTTGCCAATAGTCCTGAGCAGAAAACTATTATTACCACTGGCCATGGGGGCATAGACGATATGGAGGATCTTCAGGGATTGGAAATCAGTGGGGTAGTGGGAAAACCCTACAGTGTTGGTAATATGGCCTCGGTTGTCTCTGCGGCCCTGGCCTCTTGTCGCAATGAGTGAAAATGGTACCTAGAGGGTGATATTGGATAAAAAAATAAGAGGTTTTTTTTTCAGCCTGTGTATTTGCCTGCTTGTTAATCATTCCAGAGATTCAGGCCAGACAGTCGCTTACCTGGCTGGCAGCGGATGCTCCGCCCATGTGTATTTGCAGGGGCGCCTATCGTGGTCAGGGCTATCTGGACCTTATTCAGGGACAGATAACAGAAAAGTTATCCTCCTACGATGTTGATAAAAATAGCGCGAATATATCCAGACACTATGAGCTTTGGAAGGATGGGGCGGAGGTCTGCTCAATAGGGTATAAGACGGCAGACCGACAGAAGATAGCCTATTACTCTCAGCCCATCCTTCGTACCTTACCTGCTGTTTTGGTGGTTAGCAGGGATAAGGCAGCGCTTTTCTCGGGTCTGCAGGTGATTAGTTTAAAGAAGCTTTTGCAGAGGGGAGATATTGTCCTTGGTCGCAGTCATGGTCGCTCCTACGGTGGTCCTCTTGATAAAATTTTTAATCAGTATGGTACCAAAAAGAATATTTTTAATTATGAGGGTGATGGCATTAGTCGCAATTTCTTTGAAATGCTGGCCTTAAATCGCATTGATGCGATTGTCTGTCAGCCCAGTGAGCTTATCTATTTGACCAAGAGGCTTGGCTTAAGCGGTCAATTTTTAACCTTTGATATTGAGGAAAATCGTGGGACTGTAGAGGCGAATTCTGTCTATGTGATATGTAGTAAAACGGATTGGGGGAAGAGGGTGATCTCCCGAGTTGACAAGCTGGTGGCTGATCCGCAAATAAAGCTACATTTTCATTATGCCTATGAGTATTGGCTCAATAGCAAATATCTTGAGCTTTACTCTGGCAATGCGGCGAAAACCTATGCCCATTGAAAAAAAGCAACTTTTTGGGACATCATCTTAAGTGCGGATAGTAGTGGCGAACTGTCTAATTGCGTGACAGAGTAATATTTTGCTCTAGAGTTTTTATTTTTTCCCTAGACGGTAAACAATTTGTTGAATCTTTTAAAATTCAGTATATAGAGGTCTTGATTGTTTATAGTTAAATTAAAAGGGGTAAAATATGCATCTTGATAAGACAGATAGAAAAATACTGAATATTCTTCAGGGAAACGGTCGTATCCGAAATTCTAAGTTGGCTGCAGAAATTGGTATCTCCCCTCCCGCCATGCTTGAACGGGTAAAGAGACTAGAGTTGTCCGGTATTATTACTGGTTTTACTGCTCAGGTAGATCGGGATAAGGTGGGATACGGGCTTCTTGCAATTATTATTGTCTCTGTCAATCTTCACCAGGTTTCCTCACTTACAGCGGTTAAAGAGAAACTGAAGGCTCTTGATTATGTTTTAGAGTGTTATCAGCTGACGGGTGATGTCGATTTTATGCTGAAGGTTGCTGTAAAGGATATGCAGACCTATACCACATTTGTTAACACCCAACTATCTGATATCCCTGGTATTCAAAATGTGAAGACATCTTTTGTCCTTGAGACGCTTAAATCAAATAATGCAATTACACTTGCAATAGATGAGTAAAAGAAAAATTTGTAGGAGAAGGTATGAAAATTGTAGGTGTTGCGGGTAGTCCTCGTCATGATAAATCTTCGAAATTTTTGCTTGAGCGTTGTTTGCAGAGCGTACGTTCTGTGGCTGCCGATCAGCAAGAGCAGATAGAAACAGAACTTATTGATCTTGCCGGGATGGAATTTTCTGGCTGTATTTCCTGTAATTTATGTAAAAAGGGATTGCAGTGTAGTTTGCAGGATGATTTTCAACCACTCTTAGAAAAACTTGCCGCTCCTGATATTGCCGGGATTATTTTGGCAACGCCTGTTTATATGGGCTCTATGACGGCACAGATGAAGGCCTTTATTGATCGTACCGTTGCCCATCGTCGTAATGGCTTTCTCTTTCGAGATAAGGTGGGTGCAGCCATTGCCGTTGGCGGTTCTCGTAATGGTGGCCAAGAGCTCACCATTCAGGCTGTGCATGCGGCGATGATGATTCATGATATGGTCATTGTCGGTGATGGCGGACATTTTGGCGGAATTGCCTGGGGAAATCATCCGGGTGGTTACGCTGAGGATAATGTTGGTATTGCCACCGCAGAAAAATTAGGGGAGAGGGTTGCCCATCTTGCCCTTCGTTTGTCCTAGGAGGGATGGGGGCGCTGTTTTTCTTTGCTTATCTGTAGGCCTTACATGATTTTTTATAGTATCCTTTTATTAATGCCTTTGTTTAACCTTTACTTTTAATAAAAGAGGATGATTATGAAACGTTGGAAATGTAGCGTTTGCGGTTATGTGCATACTGGGGATGTCCCTCCCGAAAAATGTCCTCTGTGTGGTGTTGCAAAAGAAAAATTTGTAGAGATCGCGGCAGAGAAATTATCCCGACAAGAGAAAGTTAGCGGCAGGGTGGGGCAAAATTTTTGGATTAGACAGATCCTGAAGCACCATCTTCATCCTATGTTGGTTCATTTTCCCAATGGTCTTTTGCCCGTCTCTTTGCTTTTTCTTGCCCTAGTCTATCTGTTTGGCGGCACCCAACTTCAATATGCAGCTTTTTTTAACCTGATTGCTGTGCTTATAGTTCTCCCTGCCGTGATGTTTACAGGTTATGTGGAGTGGCAATCAAGGTATCGGGGGGCCCGGACCCTTCTCTTTAAGATAAAGATAGCTGCATCCATAACAGTGCTTACCAGTTTGGTTATTCTTGTCCTCTGGCGTTTTGTTAATCCTGAGGTGATGGCTGTGGGCTCTTCGCAACGACATCTCTACTTTGCCCTTGCGGCGTTTATGGTTGCTGCGGTGGCACTTGCCGGTCATCTTGGTGGCACCCTGGTGCATAGGGGGCGAGATTAGTTTTCTCTCCCCTGTTTTTATATTTTAACCGTTTTAGCTTGGACGTTTTTATGATGATTCCCCTTGATGTGGCCCTTACCTTTTTGTTTGCCTCCGTTGTCCTTGCTCTCGTTCCTGGCCCGGATAATATTTTTGTCTTAACCCAGTCAGCCCTGCATGGGAGGAGATCGGGGATAGCGGTTGTCTTTGGCCTCTGTACGGGGGTGATATTCCATAGCTGTGCTGTGGCCCTCGGGGTTGCTGTTATTTTTCAAACTTCTGCCCTGGCCTTTACTGTCCTCAAATTTTTAGGCGCAGCCTATCTGGCCTATCTGGCCTGGCTCTCCTTTCGTACTAAAGGCTCTCCTCTTGTGGCCGGGGAAGGACTGGAACAGGACAGGTGGAAGCTTTACCGTCGTGGTATTCTTATGAGTATTACCAACCCTAAGGTCTCTATTTTTTTTCTGGCCTTTTTGCCACAGTTTGCTGATCCTGCCCGTGGCCCGGTTTCCCTTGCAGTATTGCTGTTGGGTGCTCTCTTTATGTGTTCCACCGTTGTGATCTTTGGTCTTATCGCCTTGCTGGCAGGTAGTCTTGGTGAGTATTTGCATCGTTCTAAGAATGTGCAGGTTTGGCTCCATAAAATTGCCGGTACCGTTTATCTGGGACTTGCGGTAAAGTTAGCCCTGCTGGAGAGGTAGGTACCAGGGCTTTACTCTGGAAAACGGCTGAAGATAATGGAGAGTAGGATGAGGTACTGTTCATTGTGAGAATTTGGGAAGGCAATCCCCCTTGAGCTTGGTCAGTATGGAAAAATTTGTAGAAATTCGTATACAGCTTCGTGATATTTTAGAGAACTCCACGACTCGGATGAGTAAGATTATTTATTGGGTCATACACTGCCTGATTATTACTGCCCTTGTCAGCTTCACCGTTCATACCCTGCCCGAGCTGTCGCCTACGGCAAAGCAGATTTTATACCTTGTCGATCTGGCCTGTCTCTGTCTTTTTTCTGTAGAGTATCTCCTGCGCCTCTTTGCGGCTGAAAATCGATTTCGATTTGTCTGCTCATTTTTTGGCATCGTTGATCTCCTGGCTATTCTTCCCTACTTCCTCACCCTTGGTCTGTTTGACATGCGGGTATTGCGTCTCCTTCGACTCTTGCAACTGTTTAAGGTAGCCCGCTATAATAAAGTTTTTAAGAGGTACTATCGTGCCTGTCTGCTCTTGAGGGTGGATCTTGCCTTTTTTCTTGCCGTTGCCCTGATAACTGTTTATTTGGCGGCCGTGGGGATTTATCATTTTGAAAACCTTGCCCAGCCGGATAAGTTCGGCTCCATTTTTCAGAGCCTTTGGTGGTCGGTAGTGACCCTCACCACCGTGGGTTATGGGGACGTCTTTCCCATAACAACTGGTGGTAAGGTTTTTACCTTCGTCCTCCTGATCATTGGCCTGGGGCTTGTTTCTGTACCTGCAGGTTTGGTGGCTTCAGCACTTGGCGAGGCCCGAGAAATAGAGAAGGTAGAAGAGAAGGGCAAACCGGAGTATGGAGAGACCCACGAGCAATAGCTGTGGGGGGTAGGGAGAGACGATAGGGGGACAAGGTCATAGGCTGATCTTGTCCCCCTTTTTTTATTCCGGGATAAAGGGCCTGATATCCTCGACGTATTCATTGACGATCTTGAATTTTCTCTCTTCTAAGGCCCTCGTGGCTCGAGCAACGTCACAGGTGGCTATTCGAAAGATAAGCTGCTGTATTCCTGGATACTTGTGTGCCGGGCAACTGAATATTGATTGAAGGTTAATTTGTTCTTCTTTCAGGGCTTGGACAATTTCAGCAAAGGCACCGATGTTGTCCTTAACATAGACCGAAAGTCTTGCTGATTGTTCGTCCATGCCAATGGCAGTGAGGAGCACCCCCATTACATCGGTAGAGGTGATAATTCCTGCCAGTCTGTTGTTGTCAAGGACAGGCAGGGCGCTGATATTATTTTGTTGCATGATGTATGCAGCCCTTTCCACCGTGGTTGAGACGGTGATGGTCAGTACAGTTTTGACCATGATGGATTTTACCTGTACCTGTTCCAATAGGGAGGTGAGCTCATAGACGCTGAGGGTGGTTGCCGGGGAGGCCCAGTTTTGCTTGAGGTCTTTGTCGGAGAGGATTCCCTCTAAAACACCCCTGTTATTGACCACCAAGAGATGATCAAAGGATTTGCTGTCCATAATTTTGCGTGCTGTGACAAGATTTGTTGTGGGGGAGATGGTGACAAGGTCCGTATGCATGATGTGGCCAATATACATAAAATTCTCCTGTAGGGTGTGGGGTGGCAGCAGAGAGGCAGTGGTCTTCATCTTCTATAAAATAAAGAATATACGTCTTTTTTTCTCTTGTCAAAAGAAAGAGGATTCTCTTTGCTATGGTTAGGCCTCATGATTCTGTCCTTGCTTTTAGACGACGAATAAAATTACTCTGGGCTCGCCCGCTGCTTGGTTAAGTTTTGTCTTGGCTTGTTTTTGCTGTATAAACTTAACAAAAGGCTTGCTAGTGAGGGGCTCTTTGAGGTAGTTTGAGAACGTTCGTTGATTATAATGACTATTAAGCTTGTAAAGCTGTCTTTTGCACATGTTTTGCAGCTACTTGTGATTGAAATTATAGAAATTGTTTTATATTTAATGTGGGCTGTGGTGGTAAGGAGCAGGTCACCTCAGACAATATGTGCTTATCAGGAGATATTGTGACTAGCAGAGAGAAAAAAACAGAGAGTGAATCCATGCTTTGGATGTCAGGTAATGAGGCTATCGCCCTTGGAGCCTACGAGGCAGGCGTGAAGGTGGCCTCAGGTTATCCCGGGACACCTTCAACGGAAATTATGGAGAATTTGTCCACCTATGACTCGGTTTATACCGAGTGGGCGCCCAATGAAAAGGTAGGTCTTGAGGTTGCCATTGGTGCCTGCTTTGCCGGAGCTCGGAGTCTGGCGACCATGAAGCATGTCGGGGTGAATGTGGCAGCAGATCCACTGCTTACCGTTGCTTACACGGGTGTTCGTGGTGGCTTGGTGGTGGTCAGTGCCGATGATCCTGAGATGCATTCCTCGCAGAATGAGCAGGATAATAGAAACTTTGCCCTTCATGCTAAGATACCCTGTATAGAACCCTCCGAACCTGCCGAGGCAAAGGCCATGATGAGGCTTGCCTACGAGTTGAGTGAAGATCTTGATACTCCCATTATGTTTCGCATTACTACCAGGGTCGCCCATGTGAAGGGTGTGGTCGAGAGGGGAACTCGGCTAGAGGGGCCTGTTGCCTGTGGCCTTGAAAAGGTGCCGAGCAAGATGGTTATGCTTCCCGGTCTGGCCAAAAAACGTCGTGTCTTTGTTGAAGAGAGGATGGACCGTTGTAAGACCATTGCCGAGACGGCTGATTTTAACCGGATAGAAGAGGGTAGTACTAAACGTGGATTTATTACTGCGGGTGTTGCCTATCTCTATGTTAAGGAGGCCTTTCCACAGGACTCTGTGCTTAAATTGGGGATGACCTGGCCTCTTCCGGAGAAGAAGATCCGTGAGTTTGCCGCTTCGGTTGATGAACTTTATGTGGTGGAAGAGCTTGACCCATTTTTGGAAACGCAGATCAAGGCCATGGGGATCAGCTGTCACGGTAAGGATCTTATTCCTAATCAGGGTGAGCTCAATACGGCCATTGTCCGTAAGGCGATCACCGGTTTAACGGATCTTGAGCTTTTTGAAGCTGTCGATCTGCCCATGCGCCCGCCTAATATGTGTGCCGGCTGTCCGCACCGTGGCATTTTCTTTAACCTGTCGCGGATGAATGTCTTTGTCTCGGGCGATATTGGTTGTTACACCCTGGGATTTTTACCACCGCTCTCGGCGATGGATGCCTGTGTTTGTATGGGCGCATCGGTACCCATGGCTCACGGTATGGCCAAGGCCCTTGGTGAGGGGAGCCATGATAAGGTTGTTTCGGTGATCGGTGATTCCACCTTTATCCATTCAGGCATAACTGGCCTTATTAACACGGTATATAATAACTCTGCCTCAACCCTTATTATTCTTGATAACCGCATTACGGCAATGACGGGTCAGCAGCAGAATCCTGCCACCGGTTATAATATCAAGGGTGAGGCGGCCAACGCTCTGGATCTTGAGGCGCTCTGTCGAGCCGTCGGGGTAAAGCATGTTTATACCGTTGACCCCCATGATATTATTAAAACACGTGAGGTGATGAAGGAGGCAGTTGCTCTTGATGAACCTTCGGTGGTTATTTCCCGGGCACCCTGTGTCCTCATACCGGAAATGAAGAGCCGTAAGACTGTTTCCTATTTTACAAATCTGGATAACTGTGTTGGTTGCATGGCCTGTGTTCGACTTGGCTGTCCGGCAATTAGTTGGGAACCATTTGCCGAAGGTGAGGCGGAAGAGCGTGGTTACCCTGCAAAGCAAAAAGGAATCGCTAGGATTGCAGAGGTGCAGTGTAATGACTGTGGGCAGTGTGCCTCACTCTGTAAGTTTGATGCTATTACCAGAGGAGAGGAATAACAATGGAAACAACAGGTAATATTCTCTTTTCAGGGGTTGGTGGACAGGGAATTCTTTTGGCCTCAGAGATTACAGCCATGTCCCTCCTTGCTGCGGGATATGATGCGAAAAAAAGTGAAGTTCACGGTATGGCTCAGCGTGGAGGTTCGGTGGTCGCTGAATTGCGCTATGGAAAGAAGGTCTACTCTCCCCTGATTGAACCGGGCTGTGTTGATATTCAGGTAGCCTTTGAAACCCTGGAGGCGGTGCGATATCTGCCCTATCTGCATAAGGGCTCTCAGGTTGTGGTAAATACCCAGAGAATACTTCCTCCCTCCGTGGCAACGGGGCTTGCCACCTATCCGGAAGGGATTTTGGATGAGCTACGTAATCGTGGCATAAATGTGCTAGAGGTCGATGCCTTCGAGCTTGCCCAGGGGGTGGGCGAGATACGCACTGCAAATGTGGTACTGGTGGGGGCAATGTCAAAATTCTTGCCCGTTGATGAGGCTGTTTTTGCAGAGGTTATTGCCCGGCGTGTTCCGCCTAAGTTCAGGGATGTTAATATGCAGGCCTTTCAGGCTGGTCGAAGGAGCTGTGAATAGGTAGGTGCTTTAGACTTGAGGAACCTTGAAAAGAAGCCATATAGGGCTGAGGTTTGCAGAGAAGTATTTTCAAGGTCCTCAGGGATAGATGGATATTGTTCAAGGAGATATGATGTCAGTAAAATATTGGGATGAAGAGATAGAAACACTTCCTCGTGAAGGTCTGGAGTCAATCCAGCTGAGCCGACTGAAGAAGTTGGTGGCGCGGATGTATAAGACAGTTGTCCCCTACCGGGAGAAGATGGAGGCGGCTGGGGTAACTCCTTCTGATATAAAGAGTCTTGCCGATCTTGCCAAACTGCCCTTTACCGTAAAGGACGATCTGCGCGACAACTATCCCTTTGGTCTTTTTGCCGTTCCCATGGATGAGGTAGTACGCGTTCATGCCTCATCGGGTACCACCGGAAAACCAACGGTTGTGGGCTATACTCAAGATGATATCGTTCTCTGGTCCAATGTCATGGCCCGGGCCCTCACCTGTGCTGGTGCCTCAAAAAAGGATATGATCCACAATTCCTACGGTTATGGACTCTTTACCGGTGGTTTGGGTGCTCATTATGGAATCGAGCGACTTGGGGCAACGGTAATTCCTGTTTCCGGTGGTAATACCAAACGCCAGATCACCGTTATGAAGGATTTTGGGGCAACCGTGCTTCTGGCAACACCTTCCTATGCCCTTAATCTTGCAGAGACCATGGACGCCATGGGGGTTGATCCTGCAACCATGCCTCTGCGTATAGGTGTCTTCGGGGCTGAGCCTTGGAGCGAGAATATGCGTGAAGAGGTTGAGGCTAAGCTCAATATAAAGGCAGTGGATATTTATGGACTCTCGGAGGTCATGGGACCTGGAGTTGCCATGGAGTGTTTACAGAGTGAGCGTGGCATGCATATCTCCGAGGATCATTTTTTACCCGAAATCATCGATCCGGTAACTGGCGAAGTGCTTCCTCCTGGCTCCGAGGGTGAGTTGGTTTTTACCACCCTTACTAAGGAAGCCTTTCCGATTATTCGTTATCGGACCAGGGATATTTCCCGTCTCTACTATGAGAAATGTGCCTGCGGCAGAACCCTGGTGCGTATGGAGAAGGTGTTGGGCAGAACCGATGATATGCTCATCATTCGTGGGGTCAATGTCTTCCCTTCTCAAGTAGAACATGTACTTATGAGTGTTGATGGTGTTGAACCTCACTATCAAATCGTGGTTGACCGCATTGGAAATCTTGATACCATGTCAGTACAGGTAGAGGTCAGCGAGGATATTTTCTCCGATGAAATAAGAAAGCTTGAAAAGCTGACTCAGTTCATTCAAAGAGAAATTAAAGACCTCCTCGGTGTATCCTGTAAGGTGCAGCTCGTGGAGTCCAAGACCATTCAGCGATCTGAAGGCAAGGCAAAGCGAGTCATTGATAATCGTAAAATTTGATATGGGGAGATGTCCATGGAGGTAGAACAACTGGCAGTTTTTTTGGAAAATAAGTCGGGAAGGCTTGCTGAAATAACTTCAATTATTGCTATAGAGGGAGTGAATATCAGGGCCCTCTCTGTTGCAGATACCGCAGATTTTGGCATCCTGCGTCTTATCGTAGATGATGTGGAGAAGACCCAGAAGGCTCTGAAGGCAAATGGCTTTACCGTGGGCAAGACCAATGTTCTTGCCGTTGAGGTTGAGGATAAGACGGGTGGACTGGCAAATGTCCTCAAGGTTATCCATGAGGTTGATTTAAACGTTGAATATATGTACGCCTTTGTCAATAAAACAGGGGAAAATGCTGTCCTGATCTTTCGTTTTGAAGATATGGAAAAGGCCCTTGTTGCCCTGCAGGAGAGAAATTTTACCCTGCTGACAGGAGAGCAGATTTGCGCCCTGTAGGAGTCTGTTGTGGCATATTGAAAAGGCATGAATTTTTTCAATAAAGATCGGATGAGTACCTATACTGAGGTCTGAGGAACAGCTCTTCTCTAAATCTCTGTATTAGCCAGGCAAGGCCGGGATCCTCAGTTCTAAGGGTTCCCGGCTCCCTCCTCTTTTAAGAGATCATAATAAATTAATCAATGCCACTATGAGTAGCCAGTTATTTGTCCAGTATTTACTTGCCGGTATTACCTATGGTTCCATGTATGCCATTGTCGCCATAGGCTTTAATATTATTTATAATACCACAGGGATTATAAATTTTGCTCAGGGGGAGTTTGTCATGCTGGGGGGGATGCTCTCCATCTCTCTCTTGCAGTTTATGCCCCTGCCTTTGGCCATTGGCCTGGCAGTGGTGCTGACCATGGCTGTCGGCGGTCTGGTGGAGATACTGTTTATCCGTTGGTTAAAAAATCCCGGTGTACTGCGCATGATTGTGATCACCGTTGGCCTCTCTATTCTCCTGCGGGAAATCGCCCTCCATATTTGGGGTGAGGGTGTTTATTCACTGCCCTATTTTTATGGTAATGAGATCAGCACGGTGGTTATTTTGGGGGCACGGGTATCACCACAGATTTTATGGGTCATAGGTGTCTGTCTCCTTCTTGTTGTCCTGCTTCATCTTTTTTTCAAGACTTCCCCCATGGGGCGGGAGATGCGTGCCTGTGCGGTCAATAAAAAGGCTGCCCTACTCTGCGGGATCAATGCCCGTAATATGGTCACCTTCTCCTTTATGCTCAGTGCCGGTATTGGTGCCCTGGCCGGTGCGGTTATGTCACCTATTACCTATACTCAGTATGATTCGGGCGCCGCCCTTGCCATTAAGGGTTTTACCGTGGCTATTCTTGGTGGTCTGGGCAATCTCTTTGGTGCCGTGGCGGCGGGAATATTGCTCGGGGTGTTGGAGGCATTTTCGGTCTCTGTTCTACCCCTGGCCTTTCAGGATGCCATCGCCATTAGCCTGCTCCTTGTTATTCTCTGTGTGCGTCCCCATGGTCTCTTTGGCTCAGCAACGGCCGCCGGTTTAAAGGATTTTTAGTGATGAGAAAATTGGAATACGGAGGCAGCGGCCCTCCCTGCAGGGAGGGAACCAGTGAAAAATAATATCTCCTTGTTTTTGTTTGTGATAGTCATTGTTGGCCTTCATCTTCTTACCGCCAGTACGGGTTCTCTCTACCTACTGACCCAGTTGACCATGTCCGCATATTATTCCCTGCTGGCCATAGGCCTCTGCCTGCTTATGGGCCATGCTGGACAGATATCCATGGGCCATGCCGGTTTCTTTGCCATTGGTGGCTATCTGTCGGCCAGTCTCACCACTCATAATATGGTCTCCTCTGCTGAAACAGGCTGGGTGCAAGGCCTCTCATCTCTCGGCCTTTTACATGCAGGCGAGGATATGTTCGGTGATGCCCTCCTCGTCTTGGCGCCATGGCCTGCCTGCCTAATGGCTATTGCCGTTGCCGCTCTGGTGGCCCTCCTGCTTGGCATTCCCATCTTGAAGCTCAAGGGCCATTATCTTGCCATGGCGACCCTGGGCTTTGGCATTATTGTCTACCGCCTGGTCCTGGCCACGGAATTTTTTGGTGAGGCAGATGGCATTTCCGATGTACCTGCCTTTGCTATCCTGCCTGGCTTGAGCATTGTTGGAGATTTGGATGTGCGGGTGGAAAATTATTATATTGCCGCCGTAATCCTCTTCTTCGGCTTTGTCCTTTTAAGAAATCTGACCAGGTCTCGGGTAGGTAGGGCCTTACGGGCAATACACAGCGCCGAAGATGCGGCCGATTCCATGGGGATAAATGTTGCCCACTATAAGTTGATTACCTTTGTTCTATCCGCCGTTTTTGCCGCCTTTGCCGGTGTTTGTCTGACTCACTATAACGGTGGCATCGGGCCTTCGGAGGCGGGGATGATGAAATCCGTTCGTTATGTGGCCATTGTTGCCGTGGGAGGAATGGCAAATCTCTGGGGAGTGCTGACCATGAGCATGGTGCTGAACTACCTCTCCCTTCGTGGCATCTTTGGCAGTTATGATGATGCCGTTTTTGGCACCGTCCTGGTCTTGGTGATGCTCTTTGCTCCCGATGGAATTTTTAGCATTAAGCTTCGTGCCGGTCTTGCCCAACTCCGGGCGAAATATGGAGAGGATCTCTCATGAACCCTCTTTTGCAAATAGATGGACTCTCTAAGGCCTTCGGTGGTCTTCAGGCGCTAAAAAATGTCTCCTTTGCAGTGAAGAGAGGGCAGATTAAGGCCGTTATTGGTCCCAATGGAGCAGGGAAGAGTACCCTCTTTAATCTCATCTCAGGAACCCTGAAACCGAGTTCTGGTTCTGTGACCTTTATGGGGAGATCTCTGTTGGGGAAAAAGCCCTACCAGATCGCAGAGCTTGGGATGGCCAGAACCTTCCAGAATATTAAGATGTTCTCCGCTATGACTGCCCTGGAAAATGTGATGGTGGGGCGTCATATCAAGAGCAGATCCGGTTTTATCTCCTCTCTGCTGATGTCGCCTTGGGCGACAAGGGAGGAGGGGCGGATTCGGGATAAATCTCTTGCCCTGCTCGGGAGCCTTGGCCTGGGTGAATATGCTCAGGTTCCTGCGGAAAATCTGGCCTTTGGTCAGCAGCGGGGGGTGGAGCTGGCCCGGGCCCTGGCTCTGGAGCCGGAAATCCTTCTCCTCGATGAACCTGCCGCCGGTCTGAATATTTATGAGACAGCAGAGCTTGCCAGGATGATCTCTGCCATCCGCGATATGGGTGTGACTGTCCTTTTGGTGGAGCACGATATGTCCCTGGTGATGGACATTTCCGATGAAATACTGGTGCTCTCTTTTGGCCAGAAGATTGCTGAAGACATTCCCCGGGCCATTCAGCAAAATGCTGAAGTTATCAAAATTTATCTTGGAGGCTAGGATGTTACGTATCAGAAACCTTGAGGCGGGCTACCGTAATCTCCGGGTACTTAGAAGTGTCTCCATGCATGTCAACATGGGCGAAATTGTTGCCATTGTTGGGGCCAATGGGGCGGGAAAGACCACCCTTCTTTCAACCATATCTGGTCTCGTCACTGCCACCGGCGGTGAGATTGATTTTCTGGGGCGGCCCATCGGCGATATGGCTGCCGATAAGATTCCCTTTCTGGGTTGTCTCATGGTGCCCGAGGGCCGACAGGTCTTTGCCAGTATGAGCGTGGAAGAGAATCTGATACTTGGTGGTCATCTGATTCAGAAAGAGGGGCGGAAGGTGGTACAGGCGATGATGGAGAAGCAGTATGATCTCTTTCCCATCTTGGCAGAACGGCGTAGTCAGTACGCGGGAACCCTCTCCGGCGGAGAGCAACAGATGCTGGCCATGGCTCGGGCCCTGATGGGGAGGCCCACTCTCCTGATGTTGGATGAACCCTCAACGGGGCTAGCGCCTCTTATTGTCCGGGAAATTTTTAATATTATTGTTCGGCTGCGTGATGAGGGTAATACCGTACTCCTGGTGGAACAAAACGCCAAGGCCGCCTTGGAGGTTGCCGATCGGGGTTATGTCCTTGAAACTGGCAAGGTGATTCTGCAGGGGGCGAGCGAGGATTTACTGCAAAACAGCGATGTACAACGAGCCTATTTGGGACGTGAGAGAGTAGAGGCGAGATGAGGCTTTTGGCCTGATTTTTATAGGTTTTTAAAACAAAAATTAGAGCAACGATATGTTTTGGGAAAAAGATAAAGAATGTATGGGCCGAGAGGAGCTGGAACAGCTCCAATTAGAGAGATTACAGTCAGTCCTTTACCGTGTGGGAACCCACGTGCCCTTTTATCGGCAGAAGTTTAACGAGCTCAAGGTGAACTATGACTCTTTTACCAGCCTTGATGACCTGCGCAGCCTGCCATTTACCATGAAGCAGGATCTGCGGGATAATTATCCCTATGGTCTCTTTGCTGTGCCTCTGCGTGAAGTTGTACGTTTACACTCCTCCTCCGGGACAACGGGAAATGCAACCGTTGTTGGCTATACCAAAAATGATATTAATACCTGGTCAAACCTGGTTGCCCGCATTCTCTGCTGTGCTGGTCTGACTGAGGATGATGTAATCCAGATAGCCTTTGGTTATGGACTCTTTACCGGTGGTTTTGGTCTGCACTATGGAGCAGAACGTCTCGGTGCTTCGGTGATTCCTATTTCTGCGGGCAACACCAAACGTCAGATTCAGATCATGCAGGATTTTAAAACCACCGCCCTGGTCTGTACCCCCTCCTATGCCCTGAAAATGGCCGATGAGATGATGGATATGGGCATTAATCCTGCTGGGCTCTCCCTCAAGTTTGGTCTCTTTGGGGCTGAACCCTGGTCCGAGGCCATGCGTCGTGAGATCAGTGATCGTCTTGGTCTCAAGGCAACGGACAACTACGGACTCTCCGAAGTTATGGGTCCGGGGGTGGCCGGTGAATGTACGGAGTGTAATGGTCTGCATGTAAATGAGGATCATTTTCTGGTTGAGATACTTGATCCCCAGACTCTGGAGCCCATGCCTCCTGGAGAAATTGGTGAGATGGTCATTACTACCCTGACCAAGGAGGCCTTTCCCCTTATTCGTTATCGTACCCGCGACTTGACCCGCTTCCTGCCGGGAGACTGCCCCTGTGGGCGTACCTCTCGTCGTATTGAGCGTATTCTTGGTCGTAGTGACGACATGCTCATTATCAAGGGGGTAAACGTCTTTCCTACCCAGGTGGAATCGGTTTTGTTTGATATTGATGGCACTGAACCTCATTATCGTATAATTGTAGAGCGGGAAAATAATGTTGATAGGGCAACTGTGCTTGTGGAGGTAAATGAGACGACCTTTTTCCATGAGATGAAAAAGCAGAGAGCCCTTATTAACGAGATAAAACGCCGTTTGACCAGTGAAATTGGAGTGGGCTTTGAGGTGAAGTTTGTTGAGGAGAGAACCTTAGAACGTTTCGAAGGCAAGGCCCAACGGGTTATTGATAAACGTAAGTTATGATGATTTACATAGAATGAGGTTACGGGGAGAATTTTTCTCCCCGCAGAAGATATGGTAATGAGACAAAATAATAGAACAGCAGAGAGCCTTCGCCCTATTTCCATAGAGCGTGGAGTGCAGCTCCACGCAGATGCCTCTGTCCTGATCAGGATGGGTAATACCCATGTTATCTGTGGCGTCAGTGTGGAGGAGAGTGTGCCTCCCTTTATGCGGGGCAGTGGTAAGGGATGGATTACGGCAGAATACGGTATGTTGCCCTGTGCAACGGACAGTCGCTACCGTCGTGAGACCAATGGCCGTTCTGGTCGGACCATGGAGATTCAGCGACTCATTGGTCGCAGTCTGCGCATGATGGTGGACCTTGAGACCATCGGCGAGAGAACCCTGCGTGTTGACTGTGACGTGCTTAATGCCGATGGTGGCACTCGTACCGCCTCCATCACCGGAGGAGCCCTGGCCCTGCGTGATGCCTTTACCAAGCTGCATACAACGGGCCTCTTGGAGAAGATGCCCGAGATAATGCCCGTTGTGGCTATTTCCGTGGGCATGAAGGATGGCCAGGCCCTGCTTGATCTGGACTATGTCGAAGATTCCAGTGCCGATGCCGATGCCAACTTTGTCATGGCAGGTGATGGTCGCTGGATCGAGGTTCAGTCCACCGCCGAAGGTCGTCCCTTCTCCCATGATCAGTTTCTGGCCATGGCAGACCTTGCCCAAAAGGGTTCTGCAGAGCTTCTTCAGCTCTGGCGGGATCAGGAGTAGTGAGTTTTTGATTTATCGGTGGAATTCATCTTAGATGGATTCCACTGGCCTTTTTCCCCACCTCCCCCTCCTCTGTTCCTTAAGCGTCCTTTTTCCCGTTTCCATACTTTCTGAAAAAGAGGGAAAAAAATACGTATAAGTTACTTTTTCCCTAGATATTTTTCTGATTTCGTAATGATCGTCCCTCTTTGACTGCTTTATCTCTTGAAAGAGAAGCGTCTTGTAACTAAGGTGGGCGGAAATTTAACAGTAAATATCAATGGGGAGGTCTCATGCTTGGTTCTTTAAGAGGTGCAGTGGATGCAGCAATTGGTGTCGCAAATGGTTTGTTATGGGGTAAGTTGCTGATCTATGTCCTCGTCCTGACTGGTTTATATTTCACTCTCCGCCTTGGCTGTATTCAGTTACGTCTCTTTTTTCATGGGGTTCAACTTGTTCGTGCTGGTCGTGAAAAGGTAAATGGTATCTCCTCTTTTCAGGTCTTCTGTACCTCCATGGCTGCCCGGGTAGGTACGGGCAATATGGCAGGTGTTGCCGTTGCTATTACCGTCGGGGGGGCAGGTTCTATTTTCTGGATGTGGCTCATTGCCCTGTTGGGTATGGCAACAGCCTTTGTCGAATCCACCCTTGCCCAGCTGTACAAGATAAGAGGTGTGGACGGTACCTATCGTGGTGGCCCTGCCTACTATATGGAACAGGGGCTTGGCATGCGTTGGATGGGCATTCTCTTCTCTATCCTCCTTATCATTGCCTTTGGTTTTGCCTTTAATTCAGTGCAGGCAAATACCATCACCGACGCCCTCAATAATGCCTTTGGCTTTAATAAGACCATTGTTGGTATTATTATTGTGGCCTTTACCGGATATATCATCATGGGTGGCCTGAGGAAGGTTGCCCGGGTCTCTGAGATTATTGTCCCCTTTATGGCCGTGCTCTACCTGCTTATTGCCCTGACCGTGGTTGTCCTTAATATAGAAAAAATACCAACAGTACTGGTCCTTATCTTCGATAGCGCCTTTGGCATAAGAGAGGCCACCGGTGGTATGATGGGCGCCCTGATGGCCGGTGTTGCCCGGGGACTCTTCTCCAATGAGGCGGGTATGGGAAGTGCTGCCAATGTTGCCGCCTCTGCCACCCCAAATCCCCATCATCCGGCCTCTCAAGGATTTGTCCAGATGATAGGTGTCTTTGTCGATACCCTTGTTATCTGTACTGCCTCAGCGGCAATTATCATGCTCTCCGGTGTACTTGATGCCCCGGCCGGTGAGAGGGGGATCGGTCTCTTGCAACTGGCCTTGACCAATGAGATAGGCCCTTGGGCGACATACTTTCTCGCCTTTGCCATTATCATGTTTTGCTTTAGCTCCATCATTGCCAACTATAGCTATGCAGAAACCAATATTATGTTTCTCACCAAGAGCAGGCGGGTCATGGTGACCTTTCGCTTTGCCGTGTTAGCCATTGTTATGACCGGTTCCGTGGCTTCTCTGCAGACCGTGTGGAACTTTGCCGATGTCTCCATGGGTCTGATGGCCCTGGTTAATATCGCCGCCATTCTTATGCTCTCCGGCGTGGCCTTTGCCGTGATTAAGGATTATGAGGGGCAGATGAAGGCGGGCAAAAAACCAGATTTTGATGCCAATAAGTTCCCTAAAATTCATGCCCAGCTCTCCTGCAATACCTGGAAGAGGGAGGAGTAGCAGCATGTTCTGAGCTCTGCTCGCAGAGCTCTACTGTAAACCAGCTCTTTGTGGACAGCCCCCCCCACCACCACACCACCACAGTTAAGATTAGCCGGTACCCTCATTGACTGGGCAGCGAACCTGTGATAGACCTTTGTTATAGGGTTCTTTTTTGATCAGCCGGTTTCATCTGTTTCTTCTCCCCGTGGTCTATGGACCTACGATCCTCTCTTTGCTTCTCGCTCAGATCCTGTACAGCCTTTAGTAGCACCGATCTCCCCCCTCCAGAGTGCGTTGCCACCTCTATTTCGCAGTGAGGTGGCTGGCAACTAATGGTGGCTAAAAAATCAACAGTAAGTTTGAATGATGAGGTCCTATGTTTGATTCTTTCCAAGCTGTAGTTGCTACTGTACATAATTTTCTATGGGGTCACTTGCTGACCTATGTTCTGATTCTAGCCGGTCTCTATTTCACCTTCCGTCTTGGCTTTATCCAGTTACGTCTCTTTTTCCATGGCCTAAAGGTTCTACGTCTTGGTCGTGAAAGGGTAGAGGGTATTTCTTCTTTTCAGGTTTTCTGTACATCTATGGCTGCCCGGATAGGTACGGGCAATATAGCGGGTATTGCCCTTGCCATTACCGTTGGTGGTCCGGGTGCCATCTTTTGGATGTGGATCATGGCCATTTTTGGGATGGCAACATCCTTTGTCGAATCCACCCTGGCCCAGTTGTACAAGGTAAGAGGGGTGGAGGATGACGTTTATCGTGGTGGTCCCGCCTACTATATGGAACAGGGGCTCGGCAGGCGTTGGATGGGCATTCTTTTCTCTATTCTTCTCATCATCACCTATGGTCTTGCCTTTAACTCTGTCCAGGCAAATACCATCACCGATGCCCTTGATCATGCCTTCGGTTTTGACAGGACTATTGTGGGTATTACTGTTGTGGTCATTACCGGATATATCATCATGGGTGGCCTGAAGAAGGTTGCTCGGGCAGCTGAGGTCATTGTCCCCTTCATGGCCGGACTCTATCTGCTTCTGGCCCTGGTGGTGGTGGTTCTTAACATAGAAAAAATACCCGCAGTATTGGCCCTTATCTTTGACAGTGCCTTTGGCCTGCAAGCGGCCAGCGGTGGTATGTTGGGTGCGCTAACAGTGGGTGTTTCCCGGGGACTCTTCTCCAATGAGGCGGGTATGGGAAGTGCTGCCAATGTCGCTGGATCTGCCACCCCAAATCCTCCTCATCCGGCCTCCCAGGGTTTTGTCCAGATGATTGGTGTCTTTGCCGATACCTTCATCATCTGTACAGCTTCGGCGGCAATTGTTCTGCTCTCCGGGGTAATTGATACAAAAACCAGTGAGACGGGAATAGGCCTGGTGCAACTGGCCCTGACCAATGAAATGGGCCATTGGTCAATCTATTTTCTCACCTTTACCATTATCCTCTTCTGCTATAGTTCTATCATTGCCAATTACGGTTATGCAGAGTCCAATGTTCTCTTTCTCACCAGGAGTAGGGGCGCCGTTCAGGCCCTTCGCCTCTCTGTTCTGGCCATTGTCATGATCGGTTCCATCTCCCCTTTCCAGGCAGTGTGGAGTCTTACCGATATTTCCATGGGCCTGATGGCCCTGGTGAACATCATTGCTATTTTTATGCTCTCGGGTGTGGCCGTGACGGTGATTAGGGATTATGAAAGGCAGATGAAGGCGGGTAAGCTACCGGAATTTGATGCCGGTAAGTTCCCTGAAATTCATGCCCAGCTCTCCTGTAATACCTGGAAGGGGGAGGAGTAGCAGCATGTTTTGAGCTCTGCCCGCAGAGCTCTACTGTAAACCAGCTCTTTGCTGAAAGAAAGAGGGGCCCCATCGTCTGATGGTTGGCCCTTTTTTTATACCCATGGATGGGTTGTATACTGCGATGGCAGAGATGCCAAGGAGCAGTGATGCTAGGACGTTCCCCTCGCCAGCCCAATTCTCATCTCATTCTCTAATTGGATGATTTTGAGCTGAAATCTGAAGTATAGGTGCGTTGATGAGACGAAAAGCTGGAATTAACTAGATGCGAAATCTTATTTCCTGATAAACACCGTATGGTGTGAGGTCTCCTCAAACAGGGCGCGATTTGAAGTTTAAAAGCCACAAGAGCTGACCTAAATCCTCAACAGGAACTGTCAAAAAGTCTGTTCCCATAGGCCAACTTCCTCCCCTTGCTAGTATAAGATGAAGTTATTGTTCCAATAACTTTTTTTTATGGTATCTTTCTTGTCATAACAAATTTTCAGGGCGCGAGTATGCTTTTAAAGGCATTTAATTCGGTAACTTTTTGTGTTTTAAAGGGTTTTTTCAGGATACCAGTTTTATGCAATTACTCATGGGGTATCTTGCCCTTGTGCGGGAAAATCGTTCGCCAATTAATCAACAGGTTTGCTTGATGTTGTTATGTAGGAAAACTGTAATCAGTTTCTATTGTCAGAAAAGCGCAAGAGGCTGATTCTGAAAATAAGAAGGTCTGCAGTAGATTGGAACGAAGTCAGGGATAATAATAGAGTTAAAGGGGACCAAGGATGAGAGCAAAAATTAATACAAGATCATTATATTTCAAACTTGTCGCAGGTGGAATTTTAGCAGTACTCTTGCCTCTGCTCATTGTCGGTTTTTGGGTAGTACATAAGACAAATGAGACTCTTTTTGAGATAAGTAGAGAAGTTCTACAGAACGAGGCAAAACAATTAAGTGGTTATGTTGAAATATCACTGGATCTTCAACGGGAAGTGGCCGCTGCCTTCACCACGGATCTATTGACGCTTGAAGTAATTGAGAAGGTTAATAGGGTTGGTGTTGCAAGCGCAGGAGATGATATTGCCGTGCTACGCAGGGCGATGAAAGATAAGTATGCTCTTCTTGATAATAGTCGTTATTTGGGTGTTTTTGTAACCGATAAAAAGGGTCTTCTTATCACCGGTGAGCTGGCCAGTGGGAAAGAGTACAGGGGCAGCAATATTGCCAGTCGTGGCTACTTTCAAAGGGTAAAGAGCAGTGGCGAGGTTGTGGTTGGAGAGATAGCAAGATCAAAGAGTACCGGCAAGATTATCTATGTGGTCTGTGCTCCCATTGTCTCTGGTGATCATCGCTTTCAAGGTGTTATCGGTCTTGCCGTCAGTGCAAAATTCTTGCTGGATAAATTTGCAGAGGTCGCACCGGGTGCCACCGGATACTCCTCCATGGTGAATAGGAGAGGTGTGGTCAATATCCATCCAAATAAAAAACTTATCTTGCAGCATGATTTAAGCCGTGATGATGGTTTGGAAGAGTTAAGTAAAGCCATGCTGGCCGGTGAAACGGATGTGATCAGTTACAGTTATAAGGGGGATGCTAAGGTGGCAGGTTTTGCTCCTGTTCCCAGTCAGAAATGGAGTGTTATTGTAACCCAGGAACAGGATGACTTTTTAGGGGCAGCCCATGAAATCAGAGATTCAGTGAGCTTTATTACCCTGATTTCTCTTATAGCTGTAGCCGTTGTGGTGTTTTTTGCTTCACAAACTCTGGTACGACCAATGCAGAGGGTGGTGGAGGGCCTAAAGGATATTGCCCAGGGCGAGGGCGATTTAACCATGCGTCTTCAGGTGACTTCAAAGGATGAGGTAGGAGATATTGCCCTGTGGTTTAATGTTTTTATCGAGAAGTTACAGCAAATTATAATTAGGCTTTCGGAAAATAGTACTCCGGTGGCTGTCAGTGCTGGTCAACTTTCGGTTATTGCCCGTGAGCTTTTGGTTAATGCAGAGGATACATCCACCCGCTCTGATAATGTCGCTGCGGCGGCAGAGGAGATGAGTGCAAATCTCAATACTGTTTCTGCTGCCATGGAGCAGTCTTCAGCTAATATAGGTATGGTGGCATCTGCATCCGAGGAGATGACTGCAACTATTGGTGAAATCGCAGAAAGTGCGGGGAAGGCTCATGCTGTTTCAAGTTTGGCTGTTGAACAATCACAAAGTGCATCTGAAAAAATGGATGAGTTGAGTAGTGCAGCAGAAAAAATTGGTAAGGTCACGGAGACTATAACTGAGATATCAGAGCAGACAAATCTCTTGGCATTGAATGCCACCATTGAGGCCGCAAGGGCTGGTGAGTCTGGCAAGGGTTTTGCTGTGGTAGCCAATGAAATTAAAGAGTTGGCTAAGCAAACAGCCGAGGCAACATCTGATATTAAAAATGTTATTGGCAATGTGCAGCATACTGCTAAAATGGCAGAGGGTGAAATTGAGCAAATTACCAGGGTAATAGAGGATGTAAATGAAATCGTAGCCACGATAGCAGCGACCGTTGAGGAACAGTCGGTGACCACCCGAGAGATAAGCGCAAATATTGTTCAGGCAAGTGCCGGTATTCAGGAGGTGAATACAAACGTAAGTGAGAGCTCCGTTGTTTCAGGTGAAATGACAAAGGATATTAGCGGTGTTTCCCAGGTGTCCCGGACCATAGCTACCAAGGGGCGAGATGTTCAGCAAAGTGCCGATGACCTACTGGGATTGTCGGCTGAACTGGCTAAGATTGTTAAGCTGTTTAAAGTTTAGTGGGTTCCACTGTCCCTGTAGCAAATCTACTGAACATTTTCATAGGAAAGGCGAATAAACCACTTGGGTTTATTCGCCTTTTTTTTTGCAAGCTTGTTAAACCCTTACTCTTCTATCTTCCAAAGATGCGCGCCCTCTTCCAGGGGCTTGGTGTAGATGAGGAAGGCGACGAGGACCGCTATGGCAATAACTACGCCAGCGATATTTGACAGGGTAGAGTCCAGCTCAAAACCGATCTTGGCCTGGAGGATGAATGCTGCATCAACCGCGGTCATAAAGGTGGCAGGGATGGTGCATATCCAGTGAAGTTTTCTCTTTTTGACCAGATAGATGGCTGCCGTCCAGAGCATCATCATGGAGAGCATCTGGTTGGACCAACCAAAGTAGCGCCATACGGTGGTGAACTCGACATTACTGATGGCAAAGGCCACGGCAAAGAGGGGGATGGCAATTATCAGTCGCAGGCCAGGTCGGTTCTGCTTGATATTAACGATCTCTGCAATAATCAAACGGGTGGATCGAAAGGCCGTATCACCACTGGAGATAGGCAGGATGATAACGCCCATGATTGCCAGAAAACCACCGACGGGGCCCAGCAGGGTGTTACATGCTTCATTGACCACTGCGGCAGGGGAGCCGGTAGCAATTACAGCACTGAGTGCCTCGGGGGTCTGGTAGAAGGAGAGACCAATGGTAACCCAGACAAGGGCGATAATACCCTCCATGATCATTGAACCATAGAAGACGGATCGGCCGTGGGACTCATTTTGTACGCAACGTGCCATCAGCGGTGATTGGGTGGAGTGAAAACCACTGATCGCACCGCAGGACAGGGTGATGAAGAGAAGAGGCCAGATAGGCTTGTCTGCCGGGTGAGTATTGGTGAAAAAATCAAGGTTTGGCAGAATCTCATAGCCGTGGAAGATCAAACCGCCAATAACGCCAAAGGTCATGAATATGAGGAGGGCGCCGAAAAATGGATAGAGACGACCAATGATCTTGTCGATGGGGAGGATGGTGGCGATGAAATAGTAAAAGAAGATACAGCCGATCAGTATCTGAACATTGACTCCCGTCAGCTGGTGGAGAAGCTTTGCCGGTCCCAGGATGAAAACAACACCAACAAGGAGGAGGAGGACGATGGAAAATATGCGCAGGGTCTGTCGTGCCGGCATTCCCATAATGTCACCAACTACCTCAGGGATAGACTTTCCGCCGCTACGCAGAGAAAGCATACCACTAAAATAGTCGTGGACAGCGCCGCCAAAGATACAGCCAATAACTACCCAGATGAGGGCAGATGGGCCGTATAGAGCACCGAGGATTGGTCCGAATATGGGGCCAAGTCCCGCAATATCAAGGAGCTGGATGAAGAACACCTTCCAGGTCGGCATGGCGATATAGTCAACGCCCTCTTCCTTGGTGCTACAGGGGGTTGCCCGGTTGCGGTCAATGCCAAAGATCTTTTCAACAAAGACCCCGTAGGTGAAGTAGCCCAAGATCAACAGGCCAACACAGGTAAAAAAGAAAAGCATTTGTTTCCTCCCTAGGTAAATGTGAATAAAACTACTTTAGTTATGTTAGCACTCTAGGGGGGGGGATGTCGTTTTTTTTTGTGAGGGGGAATATTTTTTTGGTGAAAGGTCGTTTTTTAGTGGTGTGCGGTCATAACGGGAGGGCGAAATGCATTTCACCAGCAGGTAGAGACGTCGATTTATCGCGTCTCTTCTACAGGTAAGCATTGCTGGTAGATGGCATCCAGCATGGAAGAGAGGCGATATCGGCGTCCTGTAGCAGAGAGGGGCGTGGAGGCTTGTTTCTCCTAGAGAGAGACATCTGAAACAGATAAAATAGTCTTTTCTGGCGGAAAATCAAGGAAAGAAAAGAGCAGATCTTCAAGCAGATAACAGGTCGAGAAGTTGACTCGTATGGCTGCTATGATAGCAGGATCTTTTTTACCATATCTGTCAATGATATAGACCAGTCTTTCATCTAAAGAGACGACCTGGTCGTGTAGCACCCTCTTATCTGCGTAGTAGACCAGTCCGCGGGCGTCAATATAGCCGTCCCGATATCTCCCAGGGTCAAAAGAGCTGTATATGACATGTTCAGAGACAATCTGGGCGATTTCAGGAAAACCAAGATCTAGGCAGATTTGGCCACCGATCTCGGCATGACGACAGCCCTCCCGTAGACAGCGTGTCTTGGCAATGTCATGGAGGAGGGCTCCGGCAACGACCAGTCCTCTTTCAGGCAACTCTCTTACGCTTGGTACGAGGCAGAGCTGATCGGTGAGTGCCGCTGCTACCCGTGCCACTTGGCGAGAGTGGTCCCGGATATTATCCAGCATGGCAAAGTCCTCAATATATTGTAAACACTCGCTGACGCTAGGATAGTTGGCAGCGAGCATTTTGGTTGAAGATGTCATATTATTTGCAGCTGAGCTCATGGACGGCATCAACGGCAATCCTGGCCTGTTCAGGCGGGGTAAACTGGTGAATTCCATGTCCAAGATTAAAGATATGTCCCTTTACCTCCTTGGCATCCTCGAGGATTGTACCAATGCGCTTACGGAGTTTATCCTTGGGCAGGAGAAGGGCAAATGGATCAATATTTCCCTGTAGGGCAATGCCTGGAACTCTTTTGCCCGCATCACCGATATTTATCCGCCAGTCAAGGCCGAGAACACTGGCTCCTGAGCTTGCCGACATTTCAAGCAGGGTCGAACCATTATTGGCGAAATAGATAATGGGCAGGTCAAACTGCTGGAGGCTGGCGATAATTCTTCGCACGTAGGGCAGGGCAAAGACCTCAAAGTCGCAGGGGGCAAGTACACCTGCCCAACTGTCAAAGATCTGCAGGGCCTGGGCCCCGGCTCGTGCCTGCGCCTGCAGGTAGAGGATGGTCGCCTGAGTGATTTTTTCCATGATGCCATGGAAAAGCTCCGGCTGGGTGAACATCATCTTCTTGGTTTCCCAAAATACCTTGGAGGAGCCACCTTCAATGAGGTAGGTGGCACAGGTAAAGGGAGCGCCGGCAAAGCCGATCAGCGGTACCTGTAACTCTCCCCTGAGAAGACGGATGGTCTCCATTACAAATCCCGTCGCATCATCAGCATCGGGGATGATCAGGGCATCGAGTGCGGTTTGATCTTTGATGGGGTTGGGGAATACAGGGCCACAACCCTCGTTGAATTCCAACTTGGCCCCCATGGCCTCCATGAGAATAAGGATGTCTGAAAAGAGGATGGCAGCATCCATGCCAAGGAGGTCAACGGGTTGCAGGGTCACCTCAACACAGAGCGCAGGGTTCTTGCAAAGCTCTAAAAAGCTCACCTTGCCACGGATTTTTTGATAAGCAGGTAAGTAACGACCTGCCTGGCGCATCATCCAGATAGGGGTATAGTCGGTTTTTTCGCCGCGACAGGCCTTTAAAAAAGTATCATTCATAGGAACTCGATATCTATAGGGTTATTATTATTTATCTCATCTTTTTCGGGGTGTAACTGCAGAATGGCTCTTCTGCAAGGTAGTCACCGGTCATAGCATAGGCTCTGGCCCGGCAGCCGCCGCAGACATTGACGTATTCGCAACAGCCACAGCTTCCCTTGTAGTTTTTGAAATCCCGTAATTCCTTGAACAGTGGGGCATCTTCCCAGATATGTTGGAAGCTTTCCGTCTTTATGTTGCCAGCAGATTTTGGGAAGTAGCTACAGGGGAGGACTTCGCCATCCACATCAATGAGGCAGATGAGTTGGCCGGCAAGACAACCCTTGGAACCTCCCGTTGAAAACTGGAGATTACGGCGGGTAAAGGTTTCTCCCTCTTCCTGGGCCTTTTGTCGAACGATTCGGTAGTAATGGGGGGCACAGGTGGGACGCATGAGCAGGGCGTCTTCATTTTTTTCTGTCTGATAATGCCATTCCAGTATCTCGTCGTAGACATCCACAGGGATGAGCTCTTCCATGATCTCTTCACCCCGCCCCGTCGGCACAATCATAAACATATACCAGGCAGTTGCTCCCTTCTCCTTTACCAGGCGGTAGATGTCGGGGATTTCGTGCCGGTTGCGAACGGTGAAGGAGGAGTTTACCAAAAATGGAATATCATATTTTTGAAAGAGTTCGATGGCGTGCATTGTTCCGGTAAAGGCCCCCTTTTGATTGCGGAAATCATCGTGGGTGGCGGCAGTTGCTCCATCCAGGCTCAGGGAGACCATGCGGATATTTGTCTTCTTTATTTTCAGGCAGACCTCATCTGTCACCAAGGTACCGTTGGTGGCAAGGCACATACGCAGGCCCTGGTCCGTGCCATATTGGGCGATATCAAAAATATCTTCACGCAACAGGGGCTCACCACCGGAGAGCACCAGTACAGGCTTGGCATATGAGGTGATCTTGTCGATGATTTGTTTGGCCTCCTGGAGGCTGAAATCCGGATGGGCCACAACGTCCAGCTCAGATGAACTGCGACAGTGTACGCATTTAAGGTTGCAGCGTCTTGTTGTTTCCCAGGCTATCCATTTTGGTTCAAAATTCATCGTATTATAAGGCTCCTTGCAGGTGGATCTTGCCGTTTAAGACAAAGTCCAAGTCTTTTTTATTCATAATGTTATGGGCATTGAGATTGTGATTTTGCAATATTCTAACTATATTACCCTTTTGGCCAATGCGCAAAGCTAAATTCAATATGCCGGGTCAGTAGTATGTCGTTTTCATAGAAATCAGACTTATCTTTTATAAGTTGCTCTCCCACCTTTTTTTTATGGAACTAATAGCGTATATTGCATAATTTGGTGTGGTTTTCAGAAGTATACGGGCGTGAAAAAGAGTGACTGATGAACATTGTTCTGCCGTATACAGTTTGGTGCGGTTATTCCTCTTTTGGAGGAAGCTTAAATAAAAATTTGGAAGTGAAATAGCGAGGTTTCGATGCTCATAGAACCTAAGATGATAGGTAGTTCTGAGGGCCAGGCCCTCCTTGAGAGTCTGCTGAACCGTTTTCAGATAGGTGATTCTGGTTGCCAATCTGCGGTCGAAGATATTTTAACTGCTGTAAGGCAGGAGGGTGATGCGGCAGTTGTTAAGTACTGTCGCCGCTTTGATTGTCCTGATATGACGGCCTCGGCCCTGGCTGTGACTGCGGCAGAGATAGCTGCGGCCTATGAGCTTGTCGATGCGGCTTTTCTTGAGACCCTGGCAGCCGCGATTGAGCGTATCCACTCCTTTCATGAGCGGGAGATGGAAGATTCATGGATGCAGACCCGTGAGGATGGGACCATTGTTGGTCGCCTTGTCCGTCCCGTTGATTCGGCTGGGCTCTATGTGCCGGGCGGTACGGGCGGGTCAACCCCGTTGGTCTCTTCGGTGTTGATGAATGGTATTCCGGCGGGTATTGCCGGGGTGACTACTCGGGTTATGGTGACTCCGCCTGGTAAGGATGGTAAGATCAGCCCCCATCTTCTCGTTGCTGCAACAGAAATAGGTATTACTGAGATCTATAAGGCAGGTTCTGCCTGGGGCATTGCCGCCCTTGCCTATGGCACGGCCACCATTCCCAGGGTAGATGTTATTGTCGGCCCGGGTAATCAGTTTGTCACCGAGGCCAAGCGATTGGTTTCCGGCATGGTGCGTATCGATATGATTGCCGGACCATCCGAGGTACTTATCGTGGCCGATGAAACGGCAGACCCTGTCTATATAGCAGCGGATATGCTTGCTCAGGCAGAGCATGATCCTCAGGCCCTCTCCATTCTTCTTACAACGGATAGGCAGGTGGCAGAGGCCGTTCCGGCTGAGATAGAGCGTCAGCTCAAAACCCTCTCTCGGGCTGAGATTGCCGAGAAATCCATCGTTGATCGTGCTGTTATTTTGGTGGTGGCGGATATCGAAGAGGCCATTGGTTTGGCTAACGATATTGCCATTGAGCATCTTGAATTGATGATTGTCGATCCCTGGGCGCAGGTGCCGCATATTCGCCATGCAGGGGCCATCTTTTTGGGCAGTCATACCCCCGAGGCGGCAGGTGATTATTTTGCCGGGCCAAATCATGTGCTTCCCACCATGGGGACGGCTCGTTTTGCCTCTGCCCTTGGGGTGGAAACTTTTTTGAAGAAGAGTTCTATTATTAGTTATTCCCAGACAGCCCTGCAAAATGATGCCGAGCATATTCAACGTCTGGCAAACCTGGAAGGTCTTACCGCCCACGCAAATTCCGTGGCCGTACGAGTGAAATAATATGAGTTTTGATTTTTATAATGAGCTTTCCCGTGGTTGTCAGGCCATGGGCATAGAGCTTGATCGACCAGGGCAGGAGAGGCTCTACACCTATTTTGTTGAGCTGAAGAAGTGGAGTCAAAAGGTAAATCTCATTGCCAAGGGCACAGGCGAGGCCGAGATTGTCGAGAATCATTTTTTAGATTCCTTGGCCCTTCTGCCCCTCCTGCCCGAGGGTGCCGGTCTGCTCGATATTGGTACCGGTGCTGGCCTGCCGGGCCTTATCTGTAAGGCGGCCCGTCCCGATCTCCGCCTGTTTCTGGTGGAGCCCCGAGCCAAGCGGGTGAGCTTTTTGCGGCATATAGTCCGTACCCTGCAACTTGAGGGGGTGGAGATCTATTGTAGTCGGATTGAGGATGAACCAGAGCTGTTTGCGTCGGAGGATATTAGTTATATCACCAGCCGGGCTGTTTCTGATATCAGTGGATTTCTGGCTATGACGGAGGGTTTTAAGTCTCCCCATATTCGTCGTCTCTGTTTGAAGGGTCCGCGCTGGCAGGAGGAACTTGCCGAGGCAGATGAGGTGCTTGCGGCGGGTAATTATCAGCGAGAAAAGGTGGTGGAGTATCTTCTCCCCTTTTCCGGCGCCGAACGCGCAATTGTGGTACTGCGATAGCCCACCGCTGTTTTAGCCGGTTGAGGTTTTATGTGGTTGTCCCTCTTGGGGTGATCACCTGTAAAGAAGACAAAGAATAAGGATTAAAGATGAAGAAAATAGCGGTTCTTGCCGGTGACGGAATTGGCCCAGAGGTCATGGAGCAGGCTCTTAAGGTGCTTGTTGCAGTTCAGAAAAAATTTGGTTTTGAGCTCTCCTTCCAGCATGCAGATGTTGGTGGGGCAGCAATCGATAGCCATGGGGTGGCATTACCGGAGTCAACTCTCACCCTCTGTGCAGAGAGTGATGCCATTCTCTTTGGTTCTGTCGGTGGCCCTAAGTGGGAACATCTGCCTCCAGCAGAGCAGCCGGAGCGTGCAGCCCTGCTTCCTCTTCGTAAGCACTTTGATCTCTTTTGTAACTATCGTCCTGCCCGAGTTTTTAAATCTTTGACAGCAGCCTGTCCTCTGCGGGCAGATATTATTGGTGATGGTTTTGATATTCTCTGCGTGCGTGAGCTTACCTCGGGTATCTATTTTGGTACCCCAAAGGGACGTGAAGGTGCAGGTGAGGATGAGTATGCCTATGATACCATGGGCTATAAACGCTCTGAAGTGCGACGCATTGCTCATATGGCCTTTGCTGCTGCCCGTCAGCGTAGTGGAAAGGTGACCTCGGTTGATAAGGCCAACGTTTTGACCACCATGGTGCTCTGGCGTGAGGTCGTACTTGAGGTGGCAAAGGAATATCCGGATGTGAAGCTGAATCACATTTATGTAGATAATGCTACCATGCAGCTTGTCCGTGATCCTCATCAGTTTGACGTAATGCTCTGTGGTAATATGTTTGGTGATATCATCTCCGATGAGGCGGCTATGCTCACAGGTTCCATGGGACTGCTTGCCTCTGCCTCTCTTAATACCGAGAATTTTGGCCTTTTTGAGCCTGCTGGTGGCTCTGCTCCTGATATTGCAGGTCAGGGTATTGCCAATCCCATCGCTGAGATTCTTTCGGCAGCGATGATGCTTCGTTATAGCCTCGGCTATGGTGAGGCTGCAGATGCTATCGAGGCAGCCGTGGAGAAAACCCTTGATAGGGGTATCTGTACCGCTGATATTGCAGTTGATAGATCTCAGGCGGTGAATACCGCTGAGATGGGTGATGCTATTGTAGCGGCTCTATAGGACTTTCTGCAAAATTTTATGCAGGCCTTGCAGCCGGGGTTGCTCTTTATTGAAAAGCCCCATTTTTTAAGCGACCCAGATAATTGTTTTTTGTAGGATGAACCCACCATTTTTATGGTGGGTTTTTTTATGCCTAGCGGATTTTATTCATTATTTTTGCCGAGAAACATATTTGGACAGATGATCATATACTTGCTAAGGTTAAATAAATTAATAGACCTTGTCCGGATCTATTATTTCTGTTGAAGAAATGTGTTTTAGATTCTTTACTTAAAAAAAAAACCCCTCTTTTTATGAAAAAAGAAAGCATTGAAAAACATCTACAGTGTTCTGTCCTCTTTCAAGATCTTTCTCCAGAGGAGATAGGTCGGTGCAGTGAGATGGCGATGGTGGAAATTGTGCCGATGGGGGAGTATGTCTATCGACAGGGAGGGCAGACTGATCTGCTCTATCTTGTGGCAGTTGGTGAGGCAGAGCTTGTCTTTGAGTTTGATACCAGTAGTGTCAGCGCCGTTGGTCGGGTTGGACCTGGTGGCCATTTTGGTGAGACGGCCCTTCTTACCGGAAAACCTCATGCCGTGGCCGTTCGAGCCCTCTTTGATCTTGTCCTTCTCATTTTTAAAGGCTCGTTTTTTAAGGATTTGCTTGAAAGAAATCAGTGTGTGCGCAGACGGGTAGACCTTTTTTTGGCAGAACGGTTGCGGGTGGCCTTTGCCGATCAGGCAGATATGTCACGAAAACAGATTGGCAGGCAGGATATTACCTTCGCCAGTGAGATGGTTTTGTTCAGGCAGAGAGGGACTGCCAATATTGATTTAGAGAAGGCCAGCGATCTTAACTCCGGCAAGAATGAGTATGTTGCCAGAACCAGTCGTCGAACCCATGCGGAAATAGATAGAATTGCCAGTAATCAGGAGCCGTTTTTTTTAAATGGGGAGGAGGGGACGGGCAGGACAATCATTGCCAAACAGATCCATCTGCAGTCGATTTGTGCCGATGCTCCCTATCGAGAGATTGATCTACGTGAATACCCCTCGGCGCTTCTTTTAGAAAAAAAGCTCTTTGGAGCAGCTCAGGATACCTATCCTTTTTTTCAAACTCAACAGGCCGGTTTCTTTGAGAAGACCTGTGGGGGCACCCTGGTTTTTTGTCATGTGGAGTTGCTTCCCATAAGTCTTCAGGAAAAGCTTCTTAAGGTGATTGCCAGCAGCGTCTTTACCCATCTTGATTCAAAGCAGCAGATAGCCATGCAGTCACGACTTGTCTTTATCAGTGACTTCAGCCTTACCTATTTACGGAATTCTGGCAAAATTATTCCAGAGTTTCTTGCCATTTTAGAAAGGCAAAAATTTACCGTTCCCGCCGTTCGTGAGCATAAAAAAGATTTACCCCAGCTGATAGACCACTATTTGAAGCGTTTTAGCAGGGAGTATGGCAAGGAGGTCACAGCTGTCAGCCCTGAGACCCTTGGGGTCTTGATGAACTATGATTGGCCGGGTAACCTCACTGAGCTGTCAACGGTAATACGACGGGCGGTGATGTTGGCTGCAACGGCCGAGGTTCATGCCGAGGAAATTTTACTGGGTCTGCCCAAGTCAGAGGGTAAGTGGGAGTTCAATCTTCTTCGTTTTCCCTGGGTGCGTAGCTTTATAACAAGCAAGAGGTTTCCCCAGGTACCACAGATAGTTATTGGTGGCGTTTTGCTTCTGGCTGTCTTTGTCCTCTTTTTTGGTCCACGCTCGGCCGAGGCCAATCTTGGACTGACTATTAGCTGGTCTATTGGCTGGCCTCTGATGTTCTTCTCCTTTTTCTTTCTGGCCAGAATCTGGTGCAGTGTTTGTTCCCTTGCCATGCCAGGTATGCTTTTGCAGAATATATTTCCCTCCAAGAGAAAGACACCGGCTTTTATCAAGAAAAACTCCGGTTGGCTTATGGCCATACTCTGTGTTCTGGTTTTTTGGGTGGAAATAGTCTGGGATGCCTATGAAAACCCCCTGCTTACTGGCATGATTATTCTTACTATCACCTTTGGTTCCATTATTTTTAGCCTTCTCTATTCAAGAAGGACATGGTGTCGCTATCTCTGTCCCTTAGGTGCGGTTAATGCCATCTTTGCCATGCCCTCTATTTTGGAACTGCGCTCAAATAAAGATGTCTGCCTGAATAAGTGTCAGGATCATGCCTGTTATGCAGGGGGAGAAGAGAGTGATGGCTGCCCCATGTTTCGTCATCCTTATCTTGTTGATAATAATAGAGATTGTATCATCTGTGGGGAGTGTGTAAAAAATTGTAATAATAGTGCCGTACAACTCAATTTGCGGATTGCCCCTCAGGAGCTCTGGAGTCTGCAGACGCCTCGTCTTGCCGATAGTTTTCTTATAGTTGCCCTCGGTGCCATCTTTTTTCCCTTTGCTCTGCACACTGATTTTGTGACAAAGGCCCGGGCTGTTCTCGGGCAGCTGGAGTTTTTTTGGGGAGTGAATATTCCCTATGGCCTTGGTGCGACCCTTATTTTTTTTCTTTTGATCCTCTTCGCCTTTAGTCTCTACTATGGAATGGCTACTGCTCAGGCAAGGTTTGCCGGGGGGGGGAGAGAGAAGATTGCTGCCCTGTTAGGTTACGGTTTTATCCCTGTCGTTTTAGGCGCTTATCTTGCTATTCATCTTGAAATATTTGTCGTCGGTGCAGGCAGGCTTATCCCTCAGCTAGAGGCCATGATGGGTTGGGCTGTATCCTATGAAAACTGGCAGCTCATGAACGATGACAGTACCTTGGTATTACAGGTCATATCAATATTTGGTGGTCTCTTTGCCTCCATGTACGCCATCTATCGTATTATTGAAAGATTACTGGAGCCCATCTCCATCAGCTCTCGTGCCCTTGTTCTGCCCTACTCTTTTTTGCTTCTCCTTACAATTAGTTATCTCTCTATGCTTTAAGGCCTTTCCTCACGTTCAATGTCCTTTTTCAGGGCAGAGTAAAAAGATTTTACAAAAATGAATAGATCATAATAAACAAAGAGTTAACTGATATTTCTTGCAGTAAATATTTTTAGGAATAATTTTTTTTGTTTATTACTTCATTTCGGGCGATATATATGATATATCTAATTAATATCTTTAATCTTGTCAGGAAAAATCTCTTTTTCACGTAACTAATATATTATAAGTATTATTGCATTAAAAATTGTTGGTATGGCTTAGGCTGTTTTTCTAAGCCTTTCTAGGGGCAGACAACCCCTCATCAAACAAGAGAGAGGAGAACGAATGGATTTCATTGCAACGCTAGACGTCTTTATTGGGAAAATCAACGCCTTTGCTTGGGGACCACCAATGCTCATCTTGCTTGTTGGTACAGGTTGTTGGTTGACCTATAAGCTTCGTGGTTTACAGTTTAGAAAACTTGGTCATGCCCTGTGGCTTGCCTTTGTAAAACGTAAGGCTGATGATGATGAACCTGGTGATATTTCTCACTTTGCGGCACTGATGACGGCCCTTTCAGCAACGGTGGGTACAGGTAATATTGCCGGAGTGGCAACAGCAATCGCCATTGGCGGACCAGGAGCCCTCTTCTGGATGTGGATGACTGGTCTTGTCGGTATGGCAACCAAGTATTCCGAGGCTATCCTGGCTGTAAAGTATCGGGTTAAAGATGAAAAGGGTGAGATGTGTGGTGGCCCGATGTACTATATTGCCCGGGGTCTGAATATGCCCTGGCTTGGAGTTGTTTTTGCCGTATTTGCCTCAATTGCCGCCTTCGGTATTGGTAATATGGTTCAGTCAAACTCGGTGGCCGATGCCATGGAGTCCACCTTTGGCATTGAGCCAATGATCACCGGCCTTGTTCTTATGGCATTTACCGCTGCAGTTATCCTCGGTGGTATCAAGTCTATTGGTCGGGTAACCAGTATTATCGTTCCTGCCATGATTGCCTTCTATACCCTTGGCGCCCTTTATATCATTTTTAGCCATATCAGCATGGTGCCTGCAGCCTTTGTTACCATCGTAAAGTTAGCCTTTAACCCAACTGCCGCAACCGGTGGCTTTGCCGGTGCAACTATCATGCTTGCCATTCGTATGGGTGTTGCCCGTGGTGTTTTCTCCAATGAATCTGGTTTGGGCTCGGCTCCTATCGCAGCGGCTGCGGCGAAAACCAAGAGTCCTGCAACCCAGGCACTTATCTCCATGACCCAGACCTTTATTGATACCATCATTGTCTGTACCATGACGGGCTTGGTTATTGTTATCTCAGGTCTCTGGAAAACTGGTCTCACCGGCGCGGAGTTGACGGCTAAGTCCTTTGAGGCAACTATGCCCGGTGGTGCCTATGTGGTTACCATTGGTATTATTTTCTTTGCTTACTCCACCATGCTCGGCTGGTGTTACTACGGTGAGAAGTCCATTGAGTATCTCTTTGGTACCAAGGTCATTTTGCCATATCGTTTGGTCTTCGTCTGTTTTGTTGGTCTTGGGGCGGTGGCAAAGCTCAGCTTTGTCTGGAATCTCTCCGATACTCTCAATGGTCTGATGGCTATTCCAAACTTAATTGGTCTTCTTCTCCTTACCCCTGTTATTGTCTCTGAAACTAAGAAGTATTTTGGTAAAGACAAGGAGCTGTAGATCTTTAAAAAAGAGATGCCCTGTAAACTATGATTTGTGGGCAGTAGTAGGTAAAGGGCCACAGTTTCTTAAGAGACTGTGGCCCTTTTTGCTTTTTTAGAATCTCCTGGATAGGCAGGTAACACCTTTTTCACAAGGGCAATTATTGTCTTCCAGAGTTCGTCTCTCATTTATCTGATAAAAAAGGGCTTCAGCCATATCTGCCATTGACTTCAGGATGGGAGAAGTTGTCTGTCGTCGTCCTATGTTCCCACTCTTCTGTTCGCGTCCTGTACAGATGGCGGCTACGGCTGGTTCAACAAAGAAATGATGGATGGGGGCTTTGTCAGGACATGGATGCATGATAGGATAAAGGGTAAGCCAGTCGTTTTTTTTTTGCCTCATGAGCCAGGGATGGGGCAATCTCGCTGTTTAATATCTTGATTAATCACTGTTTATAAGGTGGCGATTTATGAAGGATGAGAGAAAAATTAAATTGATATTAACCCGTCAACCGATCACGGAGGGTGCAGGGGTTCATTTGAACCGGCTGTTTGGACACAACGAGGCCCCGACCTTGGATCCCTTTCTGCTCCTCGATGATTTCCGTTCTGACAAGCCCGAGGATTATCTGCAGGGTTTTCCGTGGCATCCTCACCGTGGTATCGAGACAATTACCTATGTGCTGAAAGGTGATGTGGAACATGGAGACAGCCTGGGCAACAGGGGGGTTATTTCTTCGGGGGATGTGCAATGGATGACCGCCGGCAGCGGTATTATCCATCAGGAGATGCCGAAAGGGGATGCTCAGGGCGCCATGCATGGTTTTCAGCTATGGGCCAATCTGCCGGCATCCCAGAAAATGATGGCCCCAAAATATCGCGACATCACGGCTGGCCAAGTGCCGGAGGTTGAAGTTGGCAACGGTATTTGTATCAAGGTCATTGCAGGTAATATTGCCGGCGTGCAGGGGCCCATGGATGATATTGTCATTGATCCTGAATACTTTGATTGCTCTGTGCCGGTCGGTGAGACCTTTGTCCATAAAACAGATCCAGGCTACACGGCCTTCGTCTATGTTATCGCCGGAAAAGGAGAAACCGATGGTACAGATGTTGAGAATGGAACATTGGTTCTTTTCGATCAGGGAGAACAACTGTCGGTAAAGGCCCTGGATGAGTCTCTGAGATTCCTGCTCTTAACAGGCAAACCGCTGGCTGAGCCTGTGGCCTGGCAGGGCCCCATTGTCATGAATAGCCAGGCTGAACTGACAACGGCATTCCTGGAATACCAAGATGGTACCTTTATCAAAAATAGATAGTTTGGGGTCGGCATGCATCTGTCATCACTGGACTATTTTAAGTGAGTATTGAACTCTTTGTTAAGCGATCATTTAAAAGAGAAGGGAGAAACCATGAGCTCAAAATTTGACCAAAATCCAGTGGCAGCCGGTGATTTGCGTGCCTTTTTAATCGAAAAACCTGAAACGGTGCTCATCGATCTGTTGCCCCCGGAACATTTTGTCAGCCGCCATGTCCCCGGTGCCCAAAATGCCTGTGTGTTTCACGTTTCATTTTTGGATGATTTAGCAGCTATCGTTTCAGATAAACGGCTTCCAATTGTAGTTTATGGTTCCAGCGTCCGTAGCCGTGATGCAGCAGTGGCGCTTGAGAAGATGGATCGGGCCAACTTTGAGCAGGTCTCATTTCTTAAAGGGGGAGTTGAGGCATGGCATGGAGCTGGATATGACCTTGAGGGGGAGGCTCCTTATCAGCAGGATCTGCAGACGATGGTGAACTTAACCGACGGGCAATACACGGTTGACTGTGAGGCAAGTGAGTTGGAATGGGCCGGGCGTAATCCAAATTGCCGTCATATTGGCACGGTGGATATTGCCAGGGGCGAGATTGAGATCAAAGGTAGCGTTATCACCGGTGCGATTGAAATTGATATGAACACCATTCATAATATCAACTTGGAAGGAGATGAATTACAGCCGGTGCTGGAAGCTCATCTGCGCTCGGACGATTTTTTCTTTACCAAAATGTTTCCCAAGGCGGTATTAAGCATCAGGCAAGTTAAACGGATTGAACCGTGTTGGTTGACCGGCCCCAATCACCATGTCAAAGCTGAGTTGAGTTTGCGGGGTGTTTCAGTCGACCTTGAATTTGATGCCACCGTTGCCCTCATTGAGGGTGATTCTTTCGTTTTGGAGGCCCATTTCGATATTGATCGGACGCGTTGGAATGTGATCTATGGATCAACCCGTTTTTTCGAGTATTTGGGGATGCATAAGGTTTTTGACTTGATCAGTTTGCAATTGCGATTGGTTGCCGGTCACTAAATCCGGATAGCTGGCAGGGACGGGCTTGCTAGCCCCGTTCCTACCATACGAGCTATACTTGAAATGAGAACCATTGGCAAAGGACCGCGAAAACTTCGTTGCCGCTCCAGCGGCTGGTTCGGGTATCCTGGCTGAGAATTTAGTTGTTTCTTGTGCAGTGGCTGGAGCATCTCATCGAGATTGGGGCCATTTTTTTCGTTTACTCTTGAGAGAAACTCCAGGCGATGAACCGGCTTATCTTCTGGCCCTGGGCCATTTCCACAACCTTGATTCGTTTGCAGCCCAGTTGTTTAAGGAGCTTTTTCAGGGGAGCAACATTTTTTCCCTTGGAGAGCAGGCTGCTAAACCAACGAACCTGCTTGGCAAAGGCGACGCTCTCCTCGGCCATCTGTCTGAGAAAGACAATTTCTCCGCCGGGACACCAGAGCTCTGCATTTTGTCCACCAAAGTTGAGCTTCTCTTGAGCTCTATTCTCTTTGCCATGGCCCAGGTTTTTCCGTTTACGTTGGTTTCCTGCCTCGGCCTCGGCAAGAGATGCATGGAAGGGAGGGTTGCACATGGTGAGATCAAATTTATCCTCGTTGATAATGCCCTTAAAGATCAATTTTTTGTCTAATTGTTGTTTGAGGGTGATCTTTCCGTTTAAGCAACTGTTGGCTTGGACAATCATACCAGCAATTTTTATGGCGAGAGGATCTATATCGGTGCCGACAAAGTGCCAACCATAGCTTTGACTGCCAATAATAGGGTAGATACAGTTTGCGCCAGTGCCTATGTCGAGTACTCTGATCTTCTTGCCCTTGGCAGAAGTAGGTAAATCTTCTGCGAGAAGATCTGCCAAATAATGGATATAGTCGGCTCGTCCGGGGATGGGGGGGCAGAGATAACCCTCGGGGATTTGCCAGTTGCTCACCTGGTAATAGTGGGCGAGTAGGGCCCTGTTCAGGCAGAGCACAGCCTTGGCATCGCTGAAATCTATGGTCTTGTCGCCCGTGGGTTTGATCTGGATATGCATTTTAAGCTCAGGGCAAGTCCTGCAAAGAGCGTCGAGGTCATATCGGCCACGATGAGGGTTTCTGGGATGGAGCAATCCGCTTTGAACGCTCTTTTTGTCGTGTTGGCTTGCCATATTTTATATCCTTTGCCAGAGATCAGGCTGAAAAAATGTTGGTCGTTTCTTGTGCGGTCATTGGCATAAGGCATTGTTGCTCTGTTGATCTTTCACCTTCTTACTTGTTCGGTCTTACTTGCTTTGCAGGCAGAGACAGGAGACTTGGCAGTCCCCTGCGGGAGCTGAGATATAGGCGGTATCGCCGGTGATGGTGACCGAGAGCTCCATGCTTCGTTTTACCAAGGTTGCCAGCTCTTGTATTTCAGGCCATGGAAATTGATAGACAGAGACTGCCAGTTCCTTGAACTTTTCCTGGTTCTGTGACCACCAGGTATCAGATTTTGAGTTAAAGGTATAGACCCTTACCCTGGGCGAAACCCGAGTGGCCTTGCGTATTCTCTCAACGGCTGGTTCGCCAATATCAATCCAGAAGGAGAGGCGATCGTCCAATGTCCGTGCCCATATATCTGGTTCTTCCACGGCACTGAGTCCCTTGGTAAAGGTTAAGTACTCTTCGCTATTAATGCAAAAAGCCAGAACACGGGCCATCATCCGCTCAAGGTTTTCCGAGGGGTGTTGGGCAATGGTGAGACTAATCGTTTCGTAATAGTCTCGGTCACCGTCTGCTATATTGATTCTTAATTTATAAATCGTCGGTTTTAATGCCACAAGTACACCTTTGCCATGTTGAGATATTATATATTTACCTGATTATGGGGCCTTGGGATCTGCCCCAGTTCTTTTATCGTCTTAGGCGAAGATTGGCAAGGGCATATCGTCCTCTCTCAGCTCTTTCTCCGTGTTCCCGTAAAGGGTAAGCCATGATGGGCACGCTCCGCTTCGCTTAACTGCTGCTCATCCTACAATAGCTTCAAATTATTTAATGGGATATTTGGCAGAATGCTCCTGCCCGCTGAGAGGGAGGTGGGGCTGTTTTTATTTGGGTGAGGTCAGGTTTTTGTTTGGGAAGGGGCCGTCACACAGGGCTATAAAATGTGTGAAAAGGTATAGCTGAAAGAATTAAAGGCTGTAGAAAGGTTTGGCCTAGAGGGGTATTGAAATGAGGGAAAGGGCGTCATCGTTCCTTGGCCTCCCAGAGGGCAAAAAAGCCCAAGTTGATTTTTTCAACGTGGGGCTTTTTTGCTACCGAGTAGATTACTCACTGGCAAGTGATCGCTATTTATAAAGATTGTCGTAATATTCTTTATAGTTTACATCTGTTTTTCTTCCTCGTAGTCCTATATCCATATATTTGAATTTACTAATCAAATAGTCTGCTACACCTTGGTCAATCTGCTCCATAAAAATTCCTGTAGAAAGACCCATTCTGCAGTATAGATAAACACTCTCTCCAGGACTCCCCTGAACCCTGTAGTGCATAAGTGGCCCACCCATGTATGCAACAATTTCATTTTCACCGCTTTTCACCGTAAATTGACAAAAAGTTCCAGAGTTAAGAACACCAACAACGGTGTCATTACAGATGATAGCAAATTTACGAGCAGATCCGTAAAAATTATCCTCTCGCAAAACAAATATTGATGTTTCAAGTTTGCTGGGAGCTTTGGGAACAGTAAAGTCTGTTATCTTGGCATGATATGTGTTCGCCGAACATCCACCAAGAAAGACAATCATTAACAGCAAGAAAATTTTAACAAAACAAAATTTTTTTCGGACTAGATCATTATGGATGCAATAACTGAAATGTTTCATTTTATTTAAAATTTCCTCGAAGTCAAGATTTCATCTTGAAGCTTAATAAAGGCATTCTTGGTGGCTCTCTTGGCAGCTAAGGACATATCGTGCTTAAATTCAGAGAATTCAGCTTCACCTTCACCCGTTACCTTTGTCTGCCAAGTAATTTTTCCATCCTTGTCAACTGCCTTACAGTCAATGGTGATCGAAAATAAAGTTGGTGGCCATGTAAATACACTGCTTGATGACGAGTGAGTGATAAATTGTGGTGTAAAGATATAAGAGATTTTCTTAGAAGAAGCAGACAATATATCTACTTCAGAAGAAAGTTTATAAACACCTTCAAAGACATTGGACAAAACCTTCTTTAAGGCTGGCTCAGCTTCTCTGTAAGGGAAATATTTTACTTTGTCACCACCGCCTCCAGGTGTTGAAACTTCTTTCGCAAAATTTTCTTTTGAAATAAAATACCCAACATTTTTATCAATTTTGACGATGTTTGATTTGCTCAAATAATTGAGAGGTGGCGTTATATTTATAGAATGCCCACACCCGACAAGAAGTAGTAGCGGCAACAGTAGAATACTTTTTTTAAAAAATCTCATGCGTTTCCTTTGCGAAAATCCTTTTTAAATTAATGTGATAATTTCCAATATTGTTTCAGTAGCTTACGAACATATGTTGCGTCGAAAATTTACTTCATTGCTTTCCCAAAAGCAAGGGGCATGAAGGTTAGGCATGAAGAAAAATAAAGTTTCTTCAGGATTAATGACTTGAAAATACTTGTAAAGAAGGAGGTTATAGGGGCAGGCTTAGATGGGGGTGTTTTTGTTTGTGAGAAGAGAAATTCTAGTCATAGCTATTTGGGATAGGCTGTTGTCGAAATGGAGTATAGTGGAGGGATCGCCGCTCTTTGGCATCCCTGCCACCGCGGCATACCGCCCATCCATGGGCATAAAACACAAAAAGCCCCAAACTAAATTAATAGTTTGGGGCTTTGTATATAAAATTCGGCGGCGACCTACTCTCCCACACAGTCTCCCATGCAGTACCATCGGCGCTGAAGAGTAGGTAAGCGAGTGAAACGAGACTCCGTCATTCGTGTTCGGAATGGGAACGGATAAAGTCTCTTCTTTAGGTTTATGCTGCTCTTTCTAATATCCGCCGTTTCACTGCTCGCCATCTAACATCTCGTACCCGCCATTCCGCTCCGCTTCACTGCTGTTCTTTCTCCGTGTCCTCGGTAGTAGTGGTAAATGCTTTTTTACTGTTGAGAACAATAAGAAGAAAAGGGAATGTCGGATAAGTTTTCGGGAGTTACTGCTGGGGGAGTTGTAACATGAGGATAGGGCATCGCCGCTCTTTGGCATCCCTGCCACCGCGGCATACCGCCCATCCATGGGCATAAAACACAAAAAGCCCCAAACTAAATTAATAGTTTGGGGCTTTGTATATAAAATTCGGCGGCGACCTACTCTTCGACACCCCCCATGCAGTACCATCGGCGCTACGATAAGCGACCAAAGGGAGATCTTCGTCAAAGCGAACGTAGTGAGACTTCGAGAAAAGCGTTAGATAGCGACCATAGGGAGACCTTCGTCAAAGCGAGCGCAACGAGACTCCATCATTCGTGTTCGGAATGGGAACGGATAAAGTCTCTTCTTTAGGTTTATGCTGCTCTTTCTAATATCCGCCGTTTCACTGCTCGCCATCTAACATCTCGTACCCGCCATTCCGCTCCGCTTCACTGCTGTTCTTTCTCCGTGTCCTCGGTAGTAGTGGTAAATGCTTTTTTACTGTTGAGAACAATAAGAAGAAAAGGGAATGTCGGATAAGTTTTCGGGAGTTACTGCTGGGGGAGTTGTAACATGAGGATAGGGCATCGCCGCTCTTTGGCATCCCTGCCACCGCGGCATACCGCCCATCCATGGGCATAAAACACAAAAAGCCCCAAACTAAATTAATAGTTTGGGGCTTTGTATATAAAATTCGGCGGCGACCTACTCTCCCACACAGTCTCCCATGCAGTACCATCGGCGCTGAAGAGCTTAACTTCCGTGTTCGGAATGGGAACGGGTGGGGCCTCTTCGCTATGGCCACCGAAAAAAATTTGCTGACATTAAATACCCCATCGCCGCTAAAAAAGCTAGGGGAAAGTTTATTATCTGTCAATAAGTTCAGTATTTTCCTCTTTCACCACCGTCATCCTCTGCCATGCCCCCCTGTAATATCGCCATAGGGCAAGCATTCCTAAGGAGGCTATATAGAGTGAAATTAAGAGCCATGCGCTCCAGATACCTGCAGAAAAAACTGTTACAGCCAGATAGAGGGGGAGGCCAAGAACAAAGATGCCCAGAATACCTATGGCCCACATAATAAAGCGGGTATCACCGGCGCCTTTTACAGCCCCGGAATAGACAATGTAGAGGGTGTCAAAAGCACAGTAGATCACCACGAAGCGGAGGAGCACCTTGCCCATCTCCTTGATGGCGACAAAATCGGCGCCACCGTCTGCGGGTTCAAAGATGTTTATAAAGGTTTCGGGAATGAAGAGAAAGAGGAGGCAGAGTGAGGCCGTCCAGACAAGAGCGATATGGAGGCAGCTTGTTGTCACCTGAATGGCATCTTCCTTTTGGCCCCGGCCAATAGCCTGGCCCACCAGGGTTGATACGGCAATGCCGAGTCCCATCAGGGGAATAAAGAAGATAGAGTTAATGGCAAAGACAATATTAGATGCGGCCAGTTCCACCTTGCCGATTTTTCCAACCATAAAGATAAAGAAGGTGAAGGTAAAGAGCTCAAAAAACATATTTACTCCGGCGGGCAGACCATAGGTCATCATCTGCTTAAAGAGAGCAGGCTTAAAAGAGCGTGCCCTCCATACGGCAAAGCTTGCATCGTTTTTTCTGGTAAAGACCAGGTAGGCAAACATGAACATCTGCATGGTCCAGGCAGAGATGGTGGCAATTCCGGCTCCGGCAATACCGAGTTGTGGAAATGGTCCTATACCAAAGATCAGGGCATAATCAAGGGGGATATTGATAAGCACTGCCACTGTATTAACAATCATAATTGGCCGGGTAAGGCCGCGACCGGAGAAGAAGCAGCTGAGTGCAGATGAGAGTATGGCGGAACCACTGCCGAGGCTGAGAATACGGAAGTATGTTATCTGGAGTTCCTCCACTGCCTGACCATGGCCCACCAGAGAAAAGAGAGGAGGAGCGATAAACCACAGTGATGCCAGTACGCCAGCGGCAAAAATCGATAACCATATCGACTGCCAGAGCACTGCCCCTACCCGTTCATTTTTTCCGGCGCCGCTATACTGGGCGATAAAGACATTGGTGTAACTGACAATTCCTATAAAAAATAACAAGACGACCAGGTTGGCCATGGCGGCAGGTGTTGCCGCGGCAATGGCATCCAGAGAGTAGCGGCTTAAAAAAACACGGTCGGTAAATTCCATAGGGTGGTTGAGCCCATGCTCACCACCAGTGGTAGTCCTACTTTCAACACATCTCTATAGCCATGTGGTTCGTTCCAGCGTTTTACTTGTAAAATCATTCCTACAACTCTCTCTTATAAATTTTCCATCGGCAAGTCTGTCTTCTTGGCTCATATGAACTTTTCATATCATCTACCCTAGCATACAATTTCAGAGGGGGAAGAACTACAGATAAGGGCAAGATAAGTAAAGGAGAGTTTCCCGCTTCGCCACTCCGCTCCGCTTTACTGCCGCCATTCCGCTCCGCTTCACTGCCGCCATTTCGCTACGCTTCACTGCCGCCATTTCGCTATGCTTCATTGCTGCTCTTTTTTTGTCCTCCCAGGGTATTGCGTCTCCATGCCATCCCTGGCACCGACGCGGCTCATCCATGGGCATTGCTGCTCCTTGGCTGAGCCATCGCAGCATACCTCCCATCCCTGGGCATATAATCCAAAAAATGTTTAGACGAAGAAAAGCACCTAGCGCTGAGCTATTAGAGACGAATTGTTGGGGGAAGGATGGAATTGCTGAAAAAAAGGTGCTTGATTTTTTTGGGGCAAGGAGATATCTACACTCTTACAAAAACTCGGATGAACATAGCAGGAGAGATTTTTCCCATGGCAGTACGGATGGGGAAGGCACCGAAGAAGTAAATCTTTCAGGTCAAAGGACTGCTATGGGACGAGCCTCTGGAGAGTCTCATTATGGGCACCGAAGGAGCAAGCCAGCGTGTAGCTGGTGAACCTCTCAGGTACAAGGGACAGAGTGTAGCAGGTACCAATGACCGTTACCCTTGTTGTAATTTTGCCATTGATACCCACTATTTTAGCGGGAGTCATCCCACCTCTTACCGTTTTTCCCCTATCCGAATTTTGTTTTTATGTTTTTTTAAAACAGGAGAATAAAATTGGAACGTTTTACATTAATTCTGGAACAGATTGATTCCTTCGTCTGGGGTCCGCCCCTCCTCATTCTTTTGGTGGGTACCGGTCTCTACCTGACCATGCGTCTTGGCCTGATTCAGGTGGTCCGTCTTCCTCTGGCCCTGAAGTATGTTTTTGCAAAGACTCAGGAGAAGGGGATGCAGGGCGATGTCTCAAGCTTTGCCGCTCTCTGTATAGCCCTCAGTGCGACCATTGGTACCGGCAATATTGTCGGGGTGGCAACGGCAGTCAAGGCCGGGGGGCCCGGCGCTATCTTTTGGATGTGGGTCGCTGCCTTTTTCGGTATGGCAACCAAGTATGCCGAGGGACTTTTGGCCGTGAAGTACAGGGTTGTTGATGCCAACGGGGAGATGTCCGGTGGCCCCATGTACTATATCGAGCGTGGCCTGAACAACCGTTTTCTGGCCAAGATGTTTGCCCTTTTCGGTATCGGTGTGGCCTTTTTTGGCATTGGCACCTTTGCCCAGGTCAACGCCATCAAGGATGCCGCCAATCTTACCTTCCATATTCCTGTTCCTGTTATAGCCGTGGTTCTCACCGTACTGGTGACCATGGTAACCCTGGGCGGGGTCAAGAGCATTTCCCGAGTAGCGTCCCGTATCGTTCCCTTCATGGCCCTCTTTTTTATCCTGCTTTCAGGGCTGATTATGTTCCTCAACATTGGCCAGATCCCTGCAGCCGTCTCCCTGATTATTGAGAGCGCCTTCAACCCTCAGGCAGCCTTTGGTGGTGCCGCCGGTATTTCGGTGATCATGGTGATGAGAAGTGGAATTGCCCGCGGTGTTTTTTCCAATGAGTCCGGCCTCGGGTCTGCCCCCATTGCAGCGGCTGCAGCCAAGACGGATTCATGTGTCCACCAGGGACTTATAGCCATGACCGGCACCTTTTTTGACTCCATCGTTATCTGTACCATGACCGGTATCGTTATTGTTATGACTGGCTGTTGGAACGATCCTGCCCTTGCCGGAGCGGCCATGACTAATATGGCCTTCAACACAGGTCTGGGTAGTGATATTGGTCAGTATCTGCTGACCATCGCCTTGATCTTTTTTGCCTTTACCACCATCCTCGGTTGGAACTACTATGGCGAGCGTTGCACCGAATACCTCTTCGGGGTTAAGGCAATCAAGGGCTATAAGATCATCTATATCGCTTTGGTAGCCTCCGGCTCCTTCCTGCAACTGGGACTGATCTGGACCCTGGCCGATATCGTCAACGGTCTGATGGCCATCCCCAACCTCATCGGCCTCCTCGGCCTCAGTGGCGTCGTCGCCTCCGAGACCAAGGCCTACTTCGCTGACCTGAAAGAGAAGCAGGGTGCCATGGGCGCTAAGCCCGAGGCCCAGCCCGCCATGCGTGCGACTGAATAGGTAGATTTTCACCTGTAAACTGAGTCGGTCGAAACTACGGTTTCGACCGACTTGGTTAGGGCGAAAAAGCTGTAAGCGATAAGCTGTCAGCTGTCAGTAAAAAAGCTATCAGTAAAAAAGCTATCAGCTGTCAGATGAAAAAGAGGACAGGCTACTTATAGTAGCATTAATAATTTTCCGCCTAATTTTCTTTGTTAATAGATACATTTGCGCAACAACTCAACATACTTCCTGTAACCTAACTTGCTATAGTTTTTTGAAAGTTCGTTCATGAAGCCATGTAGGTAGGTTGTATTATGGAGAATAATATTTTCTTTGCCTAATAGCCGGTTTGCCATTTCTTCAACACTGAATCCCGCTTCATGCACTGGTAAAAAATGTTCGACAACAACACTGGGATTAATCTCTGTTGAGTGTCTAATCTGCGAACCGTAGAAACACACTACCCGCTTCACTTTCTCACAGCTCAATGACTCGGAAATCTGCCAAAGAGCAGAGGCGCCCACACTGAATCCTACCAAAATTATCGGTATTGTTGTCTGCTCTAACCTTGATTGTAACAGGTCACAATAGGCGTTCATGCCAACGTTTGCCATGAAGAAATCATAGGCTTCTTGCTCGGTCTGAAAGCGCATCTCTTTCCCAGCATATGGATCAACGATACCAATATCGGAACCTACTGCCCTGCATAAATTTTCTAAGGCTGGTGTTCTACCAAAGATGTCTGATACAAATATTTTACGCATAATTCAGTTGAGCTGTAGTAATGGAGCGTTAGCGAAATGGCGAGCTGTCAGCAGCTATAGAGGAGAAAGTTGTCGATATCTTGAAAATAGAAGTGTAAAAGTGAAGATCGGTAGCGCGTTTTTTGCGTCCGCAGAATTAGCTTTGTTAGGTGTTTGATGTTAAAGAATTTAATCTTGTTTCTACCTTTTTACATGCTTTTTGGAAACTCGATTCCTGAACATCTTCGTAAAAGAAAATACCTTTAGCTAAAGATGGCGTCTGCTTTATAGCCTGAACAGCTTGAGCTACTGCTTTGATTATTAAAGCTTTTTCTATCAAGTAAGAATCTGTATTAAAATGAACTAATCCGTTTCTAGTTTCATTTAGCCAAACAATAAGATTACGATCAATATTTGTTGATGAAGAAAATACTTTATCGAAAAGCTCCATAAAAAAATCTAATTGTGGGTCAGGTAATTTCAGCTCATTGTCATCCGCCTCCTGCCACTTTTTATATTGATTCTTTTTCCATGTTTGAAAACTATTACCGTTGCGTAAGGCAATACAAAGATATCCTTGTAAAGCACAGTGAGTTGATATTATGGCATACTTCCACGCGTGTTCAGATTTAGATACTCGCTCTAAACACGAGCAAAGCTCATCTAAAGAAGATTCTGCATCTGATAATCGATCGAATTGCACATACTTTAACATTATGAATACCTAGTGGTGTTGATAGATTTCTTTTCTAAACGATATATGATTTGTCCCCTTTGTATCAAGGCATACATGAGTCAACTATCTAGGACAAGAAGAAATTTTAGCCATACCCTAACTTCAGGTTGAGCGCTTCTTTCTGTGTTCTCTGTGGTAATTACTCTTGCAGTTTCTGACAGCTGACAGCTCGCCATTCCGTTATGCTCCACTGCTAGAGCCTTGCTCTTGCTCGTATCTAGTTAGAAAGCCTCTCCCCTTTGGTGAGGGGGAGAATGAGAGGGGGAGTGCTTGTCTAGGGGGGATGGAGGGGGTGCGTTTTCCTGCCCTGTGATTCGAGATCAATTAAAGGCCTGTGTAGGATGGGCAGCAGCGGAGTGGAGCGTGCCCATCAATGTTCCATTGGCAACCCACTTTTTTAAATCATCAGGGGCAGAAATTGATAAAAATTGGCGTTTGATGGTTTTCAACCGTCAATAACAGCAGGGAGGGTGTAGAGGGTAAGCTGAGGTGAAAGACCGAGGTTTTCAAAAAGATAGGTTTCAAACTTTTGCGGAAGATTTTGCATGAGTCGCTCCTCTCAATAACATGTTTTTTGCACGATAACATGCCCAGTGTTACTGTGCAAATTTTATGTTACTGAACTACTTTGACCTCTTTTCTCTATGGTGGTAATGCGGCATTGGCTATGATGAACATGCTATCGCTTCGCCATTCCGCTCCGCTCCACTGCTGTCCATCCTACGATAGCTCTTGCCCTACTCTTCCCCACCTTTTTCTCTCTCCTATCCTCTGTGTTCTTTGCCAGTGGTAAATGCAGTTCCTGCTCTTTCTAGCATCTCGTATCTTCTTTTCACTGTCCTTTCTCTTTTCTATCAGTACGTTGATTTCTTAACATCTGTTGCATGACAAATACCATGATGAACGGAATGATCTCAGAGAGAACTCTGTTTCCACGAAAGGCAAAGGAGAGGGCAAAGGCGCAAACAGAGGTAAAGAGTAAGAGCAGAGAGGTTTTCCTGATAAAGTTTTTATCGGGGCAATCAACTCCAATAAATCCCCGTGGGCTGAGTAACAGGCTTATAAAACCGACGATGACAATCCATGCCAGCATCCCTGATGCATGTAATTTGCCATAAATTTCATTTAACCACCACTGGTGGCTGATTATGGCCAGGGCCCCGCTAAATAGATAGATATTTATACCTAAAAAAAGACGGTTGAACAGTATCTTGCGGGCTGTGAATAATATGATAGCGACTAAGGCCATAAGGCCGCTTATAAGAAAGGGCAGATTCCAGTCCTGCCCGGTATTGATATCGATGAATCTGATGTATAAGACAAAAATTGACAGGGGAATAATTTCAAATAATCTCATAGTATCTTTAACTTATCCTATGCTTTGCTTCAGGGACAACATTGATAATAGATGATTTTCCATGCTTTTAGCACCACGATATCATTTATCTACTTGAAGCTACAAGAGAAAACTCCCCCTCCCTCCTCCCCCTCCGAGAAGTGGAGGTGACTTAGAGCCAACGTTATTTGATATAATAACAAATAAATATTTCCTGACCTTGGTTGCTTTAAACTACTTTATTATTAATAATTTATGCCGTTCTTGTTTTTTCTAGTATCCGCCGTTTCGCTGCTAGAATCTCGTATCCGCCGTTCCGCTCCGCTTCATTGCTGTTTTTTTCTCTGTTTCCTCCGTGCCCTCCGTGGTAAATGTTTTTGCAGTTGCCCTTCCTGACAGCTTTTTTTCTTTGTTTTTTCTCGCATCTAATATCTCGTATCTAGTATCTTTTTTTTACTTCCCTCAACGTGATATCATAATAGTTGTACTCAGAGCAGTTTCTTTTTTTAATTATTGGGGAGGAAATTATGAAGTGGATGCAGTTTTTTACCCCCGTTTCATCCATCAACTGGGATGAGGCAAATGCCTTGCTTGCCGCTAATCTCAAAGGCGATGTCGTTTTCCTCGATGTTCGCCAGCCCAAAGAATATGAGAATGGGCATATACCGGGTGCGAAGTTGATTCCGGTGGGGCAGCTTGAGAGTAGACTGGATGAGCTGCCAAAGGATAAACCTCTGGTTGTTTACTGAGCCATAGGCGGGCGCAGCCGTGTTGCTGTGCAACTGCTTGCCGGTAAGGGATTTTCTAAAATATATAATCTCTCCGGTGGGATTAATGCCTGGGAAAAAGAGGTCGCTGTCGGGCCTGAAGATTCCGGGATGTATCTCTTTAGTCCTGAAACTACTGCAGAGGATGCCATTATTACCGGCTTTGGTTTGGAAATGGGGCTCAGAGACTTTTATTTATCAATGAAGTCAAAGGTTAAATCGGAGAAGGCCGCCAAACTTTTTCAAAAATTGGCTGATGTTGAACTTCTTCACGAGAAGCAGTTGCTGGAACTCTATAACGGTTTAGTCGGTGAGAAAGTCAGCCTTGACGAGTTTCAGAAAAAAATAGTTGAACCTAGCATGGAGGGCGGGCTTACAACTGATCAGTATCTGCAGCGTTATGATTTCAATATGGAAAGTGAATTGGATATTCTCTCTCTGGCCATGGCCATTGAGGTTCAGGCCCTTGATCTCTATCTGCGAGCGGCTGATGGCAGTGAGGTGGGCCTTGCCCGTGAGACCCTGCTTCATATTGCCGCTGAAGAACGCACTCATATTGCCATGCTGAGCCAGCACATTGACCAACTAGAGGAACTGGTATGAAGAATCTTGTCTTAATTGGGGGTGGGCATGCTCATATGCTTACCCTGAGCAAACTAGAAACTTTTATCGCCAAGGGCTATCGGGTAACGGTGATTCAGCCATCGGATTACCACTACTATAGTGGAATGGGGCCAGGAATGTTGGGCGGCACCTATGAGGCCGATGATATTCGTTTTGCCACCAAAAAACAGGTTGAAGGCAAGGGGGGGAAGTTTATACGGGCTCATGCCAGTCGTATCGATCCTGAAGAGCAGATTGTTTATCTGGCCGAGAGTGAGGAGAAGGTGAGCTACGATATCCTCTCCTGTAATGCCGGTTCCTATGTACCCAAAGATATTGTTGAGGGAGATGGAGCCAATGTTTTTAGTGCAAAACCCATCGAGGAGTTGAGCCGAGCCAAGGAGACAATTCTTGAAAAATTGGCTGAAGGTGCAGTCTCAATTGCCGTTCTCGGAGGTGGACCTGCCGCAGTGGAGATTGCCGGCAATATTCATCAGCTGGGCAAGAGAAGAGGGGGGCGGCAGCCGCAGATACGACTTTTCACAGGTCCTAATTTTATGTCGGCAAAACCTGCCAAAGTGCAAAAATTGGTGCGCAGGTTACTCCTTGCTAAGGGGATTGAAATAATAGAAGAGGGCTATGTGCAGAGAGTTGCAGATGGTCAGATAAGGGTAGCAGATGTAAGCTATAAGGCCGATATTATCTTCCCGGCCATAGGGGTCCGCCCCTCCAAAATATTTTCAATATCTGGGGTAGATGTCGGTCCGGATGGCGGCTTAAAGGTAAATACATTTTTACAGTCAACCAGCCATCCCAATATCTTCGGAGGAGGAGATTGTATCTATTTTGAGGAACAGCCGCTTGATAAGGTGGGGGTTTATGCGGTTCGACAGAATCTGCTCCTCTATAATAATCTCATGGCCTCACTGGAAGAAAAACCCTTGGAGAAATTTTCATCGGGTGGGGACTATCTCTTGATCTATAATCTTGGGGATGGTGAAGGGGTACTCTCTAAATGGTCGATTACCTTTTCGGGTAGGATTGCCTTTGCCCTTAAAGATTATATCGATAGAAAATTTATAAAAACTTTTCAGGAAATTTGATATTGTTGCGCTTTTTCTACAGGTCATAAAAAATGGCAGAGTCTTCAGCTGAAAGAATTATGGGCTGTATGAAGGGTTTCGTTAAGGCAAAGCTATGATGGGCACGATTCGCCGCTCCGCAGCTTTTCTTCGCCATTCCGCTACGCTCCACTGCTGCCCATCCTACAGTGTCGATATATGGAATGAAAATCCGAGGTAGATTTAAGGCAACTGTGTAGGATGGGTAAAGCGGAGCGTGCCCATCAATGTCTTTTTGGGAAGGTCTTGGTAGGTGGAAAGGCTGTCGCCGCTCTTTGGCATCCCTGCCACCGCGGCGGCTCGATCCATGGATATAAAAAAGCCCCAAACTAAATTAATAGTTTGGGGCTTTGGATATAATTAAGCGGCGACCTACTCTTCGCCCCCCAGCACTACCATCGGCGTAAAAAGGTAAGCGACCGGAGGGAGACTCCGTCAAAGCGACCAAAGGGAGACCTTCGTCAAAGCGACCGGAGGGAGACTCCGTCAAATCTTACCATAGCAGAAAAGTTAACGCAGCCGGGCTAAAATTCGGTCGATGGCATTGGCAAAACGCTGTTTATCTTTTGCTGAAAATGGTGGTGCACCGCCGGTCTCGACTCCACCATCGCGTAACTCTTGCATAAAATCACGGCTAGAGAGACGCTCGGCAATATTCTCTTTGGTATAGAGCTCTCCTCTGGGATTAAGAGCAGTGCCACCCTTTTCCACTACCAGTGAGGCGAGGGGAATATCAGCGGTTATTACCAAGTCACCCTTTTTCAGTAGCCGAACGATTTCACCATCGGCCACATCCGCCCCTGCTGCCACCAGACGAAAATGAAGATGTTGAGAACGGGGCAGTTTTAAGACCCTATTCGCGACAAAGATCGTCTCAACCTTACGTTTATCGGCCAGTTTATAGAGTATCTCTTTTATTGCCACCGGAGCGGCATCGGCATCAACCCAAATTTTCATTCTTCTCTCAAAAACTTCTATTAACAGATATTTGTATTATATGTTGTTGGTTAGGCGCAGCGTAGTCCACCTTATCAACTTGGCAATTTGGATATATTTTTTTAAATTCACTCAAAAGAATGTTTGCAATTTCGCACCCTTTTTTAGCTTCCTCATCAGAACATACCCACTGAAAATAAATGCGTCCTTCCACTTTATCTTCCGCACCTACCTTGGCATCTGCAATCATTTTTTTTACAATTTTTTCTAAATCCAAAATAACCTCCAATAGATAATTATAGTATTAACGCAGCACGCATATTGACATTAATAGATATGAATCGCATGGTTTTTCCTTCATCTTGAAAAATTTTAGAACAAAACTCTTTTTCCGGCTCTTTCTCAGAGGTTAACTTCACAATATTGGGGGTAAGATCAACTAATTGGTCACAAAAATTATCTCTATTCTATGCTTAGAATTACCGAAGTAACATCGACTGCTAGCCAAATTTTCATTTAATTTCTGCAAGCTAAGATTATATTCGTAATTTACTTTTTCCAGTACTCAAAAATTTTTGATGACACGCTACAAGCTTTTTAACATCATCTGTTACTTTTTCTTTTTTTTTCCAAAGTTCTTTTGGCCAGGGAAGAAATTCATCCTCCCTATACTTTTTCGGAACCATCAAATATCCCCTAATACCCTGATTGAAGAAATTAGGATCACTCTCAATAAATTCTATAAATCGATCGCATAAACACATAAACTTTGTTTTTTGCTTCTCGATATTTTTATCGTGAAATTTTTTTAGAGGCTTCTTCCACCTATCTATAGCAGAATCAAATTCATCATAGCTAACAGCAGACAGTTCAGTTGAAAAATTATAGCTAGCAAAAAAATACATTACCCTTAAATCAGAAGAAAAATCTTTTAAAAATTCAG